>JAOPWH010000248.1 GCA_025965795.1 Blastococcus sp. | reverse complement strand
TGCGTCGGCCGGGCACAGCGTGAGGGCCCGTCGGACGGCGTCGAGCACGGGGGAGTCGGCCAGGGCCAGCTCCCGGCCGACCAGGTCCTCGACCAGGGTGAGCACGGTGGCGAGGATGGCCTCGCGGACCTCGTCGGCGACCGGCGCGGTCGCCTCGTCGAGCCGGGTGACGGCAGCGCCGAGCGCCGCGGTCGCCGAGGCCATTCGCCGCTCCCAGCGGGCCTGCACGTCGGCCAGCCGCTCGGCGGCCGCCCGCTCGGCCTCGGCGATGACCTCGACCGCCGCGGTCATGCCCTCGGCATGGCCGGCCGCGAAGCCCTCCGCGTGCGCCTGCTGGCGCAGCCGTGCGATCTCCTCGGCATAGACGTCGCCGAGGCGGAAGGACGGCCGGCCGCCGCTGACGGGCATGTCGGCCGCACGCCGGATCGACATCCGCCGCTCCATCCCGTCCCGCGACGGGGGTTCCTGCGTGACGTCGGCCTGCTCGCGGTAGGGGGTCGCGTGCTGCGCGGCACCGCCGCGGAGCAGAACACCTTCACGCGACGAACTCATCGTCCTGGCCTCTCGTCAGCGTGAGGACGCCCTGCTCCTCGAGAGTGCGGATGATCTGCACGACCTTCGCCTGCGCCTCCTCGACGGTGCGGGTGCGGACCGGGCCGAGCATCTCGATCTCCTCGGACAGGTTCTCCGCGGCGCGCTCGGAGAGGTTCCGGGTGACCTTGTCCCGGACGTCGGGCCGCACGCCCTTCAGCGCCGTGGCGAGGTCGTTGGCCTCCACCTCGCGGAGCACCAGCTGCAGCGAACGGTCGTCGATGGTGACGATGTCCTCGAAGACGAACATCTGCGAGCGGACCTGCTCGGCGAGCTCCGGGTCGCTGGTGTCCAGCCACTCGAGGATCGAGCGCTCCGTCGGGCGCGGCGAGCGGTTGATGATCTCGACGAGGGTCTCGACACCACCGACGGTGGTCATGTCCTGGTGCGCGAGCAGCGAGCCCATGCGGCGGCCGAGCTCCTCCTCGACGAGCCGGACCATCTCCGGCGACGTCCGGTCCATCGTGGCGATCCGGTGCGCGACCTCGGCCTGTTGCTCGGGTGCGAAGCCGGAGAGCACCTCGGCCGACTGCGCTGCGGTGAGGTGCGCGAGCACCAGCGCGATGATCTGGGCGTGCTCGTCCTTGAGGAAGGTGACGAGCTGGCGGGTGTCGGCATTGCGCAGCGAGGAGAACGGCACCTCGGTGTAGACGACGTTGAGCCGCGACAGGATGCCCTCGGCCTTGTCCTCACCCAGCCCGGCCGCGAGGATCTCGCGGGCGAAGTCCACGCCGCCCCGCCCGATGAAGTGCTGGGCGGTCATCAGGCTGTGGAACTCGTTCATCACGTTGTCGACGTCCTCGGACTCCACCGAGCCCAGGCGCATCAGCTCCCGGGTGATGGACTCGACCTCGCGCGGCCGCAGCTGGGCCAGCAGGAGGCCGGCCTCCTCCTTGTTCATCTGGGCGAGGAAGACGGCGGCCTTGCGGAGCCCCGGCAGTTCCGGGCGCTCGGCAGGCGGCGCGACGGCCGGCAGGTTCGCCGGGCCGCCGAGTCCGACGAGCTGTTCGACGCTGGCCATCGTCATGACTTGTTCTCACTGAGCCAGCCGCGGAGCATCGCCGCGACCTCGTCGGGACGTTCGCTGACCATCGTCGAGATCTCTCCCCGCATCTTCTGGCGTTCGGCTGCCTCGAGCTCCATGGCCCGGGTGTCGACCCGGGCCTCCTCGCGGGTGCTCTGGATGCGCAGCCGGTCGAGCTCGGCGAGCATGTCGTCGCTGAGCTCGAGGGGCTCGTAGTCCTCCTCGACCTCCTCCCGGCGCCGTGAGCGCAGCCAGACGATGAGGACGACCAGGAGGATGCCGGCGGCGATGCCACCCGTGCGGATCATCGACCACATCTGGTCGCTGGCCTCGGCCTCGCGGGCCGCCGTCATCTCGGCGGCGGCCTTGTCGGCCGCCGTGTTGTCGAACGGCATCGAGGCGACCGTGATGGCGTCGCCGCGTGCGGTGTCCAGGCCCACGGCGTTGCCCACCAGATCGGTGATCTGCTGCTGGTTGAGGTTGCCGGCGACGGCGTCGTCCATGACGACCGAGACGGTCAGCCGGTTCAGACCGCCGGGGGCGGCCTTGGTGACCTCGGTCGTCGTGTCGACGGAGTTGTTGACCGTCGACTGCTCCTTGTCGTAGCTGGAGTTGCCCCCACCGGCGTTCGACATCGCGTCCGGCATGTTCTCCGGGCCGAGGACGCCGCCGACCGGGGTGCCGGCGCCGTTGTACTTCTCGGTCGTCGTGCTCTGCGAGATCGGCGGGGTGCCCTGGTTGTAGGTGTGCGTCTCCGACGTCGTCTCGCGCTGGTTCAGGTCGACGTCGGCGCGGACCGACACCACTGCGTGACCGGGGCCGAGCACCCGGTCGAGCATCTGCTGGCCCTTGTCCTGCAGGCGGGTGTCGTACTCCTGCTCGACCTGCGAGCGCGCGTCGCCGGCGGCCGAGGTGACCCCCTCGCCGGCGGCCGACAGGACGTTTCCGGTGGAGTCGGTGACCGTGACCTGATTGGGGTCCATGCCCTGGACGCTGGAGGAGACCAGGTTGGTGACGGCCTGGATCTGCTCGCCGGAGAGATTGGTGCCCGCGGCCAGGTCGAGCAGGACCGAGGCGGTGGGCTTCTTCTGCTCGGTCACGAAGACCTCGTCCTTGGGCAGCGCCACGTGCACGACGGCCTGGTTGACGCCGTCGAGCGCCTCCAGCGTCTTGGACAGCTCGCCCTCGAGCGCACGCTGGTAGGTGACCTGCTGCTGGAACTCGCTGGTGGTGATGCCCTGCGTGTCCAGGAGGGCGTATCCGGTGTCCTGGCCGGCGGGCAACCCCTTGCCGCTCATCTGCAGGCGCAGGTCGTACACCTGGTCCTGCGCCACCATGATCGTCTGGCCGCCGTCCGCCAGCGTGTACGCGACGCCACCGGCGTTCAGCTCGTCCACGATCGCCGAGGCGTCGGTGGAGGCGAGGTTGGAGAACAGCGGTGCCTGCGTGGGGGCGGTGATCCAGCGGAAGAAGAAGAACCCGCCGAGAAGCAGCCCGACGAGCAGCAGGCCGATGACGACCTTCTGCCCCAGGCTGACCGTGGCGAACGTGGAGCGGGCGCGCTCCAACGTCCCGGCGAGTGCCGACTTCATCAGACAGGCATCCTCATGATCTCGTTGAAGGCCTCAACGGCCTTGTTCTTGATGGTCACGACCATCTCGGTCGCCAGCGACGCCTCGCTGCTGGCGATCATGTAGTCGTGCACGTCCTTCAGATCGCCGGTCGCGGCCTGCGTGGCCAGGGTGTCGGCGGTGGCCTGGGTGCCCTGGAGCTTGTCGAAGGACGACGCCAGGATGGAGGCGAAGCCGTCCGCGTTCTGCGCGGCCGGCGTGCCCGTGGTGGCCCCGGCGACGCCGGAGACGGCACCGAAGCCGACGGGGAGGATCCCGCCGATGGCAGACGTCATCGTCAGCGCTTCCCGAGCTGCAGGGCAGCCTGGTAGGCGTTGGTCGCCCGCTCGACGACGGCGAGGTTGGCCTGGTAGCCCCGCTGCGCCATGAGCAGCTGCACCATCTGGTCGCCCATGTCGATGTCGGGGTAGCGGACGTACCCCTCCTCGTTGGCCAGCGGGTGGTCGGGCTCGTAGACGACGCGGCCCTGGGGGTCGCCGCCGAACGCGGCGCCGGCGACGCGGACGCCGCCCTCGCCGGAGCCGTAGTCCACGGCCTGCGCGACGACCAGTCGCTCCCGGAACGGTGCGTCGTTGTACGGGTTGACCGTGTTCAGGTTCGCCATGTTGTCGGAGACGGCGTCCATCCACTTCCGGTGCACCAGAAGGCTGGACCCGGCGATGCCGAGCGTGTCGAAGACGGCCATCTCACTGCGTCCGGAGGGCCGTGCGCAGGACGTTGTACTTGCCGTCGAGCGCGTTGAGGGCCAACTGGTAGCGCAGGCCGGTCTCCGTGGCGGTGACCGTCTCCTGGTCGAGGTTGACGTTGTTGCCGTTGGTGTTCGTCGGCTGCAGCGAGCGCGCGACGGTGCCGCCGTTGATCGACGGCGTCGACCCGCTGCTCAGTGCGCCGCGCAACGACGACTCGAAGTCCGTCACGCCGGCGAGGAAGCCAGGCGTCTGGATGTTGGCGATGTTGTCGGCGGTGACCCGCTGGCGCTGCGCCAGGCCGCTGAGGGCGGCGTGCAGCGCCGTCGACGTGGCGTCGGCGATCACGGAACAGCCCGCCGAAGGGCAGGGAAGGACACGATCGACCTCCGGGTATGCGGAAGGCACTCGCAAGCGAGTGCGGGGTCCGCCGATCCGTGGCGAAAGTGGTGCTGTCCGTGCTCATGACTCATCGGCACGTCGGCACTGCGGCCTGACCGCGGTTCCACCATTGGAGGGGCCCCCGGGCCGCACGGGATGCCGGTGGCAGATGTGACGTGCGGTGACCTGGCTGTGTCCCGCGTCGATCGGGACGCCTGAGTTGGCAGCTTCCGTGCAAGTTGCCGGCTCAGGGCCCCGTAGTTCCCCCAGAACGCACAAAGGCCCCGTCACCGGCGGGGCCGGTGACGGGGCAGCTTGGCAGATCTTTCGGAGCGGAACTCAGAGGGCCCGGTCGATGTAGGAAGCGACGGGGCGCCCGCCGCCGTAGGACATGCGGGCGGCCACGTCGCGCTGGCGCTGGGACTGGGTGATCCGGTCGATCAGCGCCTCGGCGACGGCCAGCTGGTGCTGCAGCAGCCGGGCGGCCCGCTCCCGCAGGTCGTAGGGCAGCGGCCCGAGGCTCGACGGCGGGATCCAGTCGTCGGCGCGGCGTCCCCAGGCGGCGATCTCCTCGGCGCGGCCCCGGGCCATCGACTCCTCGGCGGCCAGCACCTCCCCCTCGAGGTGGTCGAGGACGACGGCCCAGTTGACCGGGGGCGCCTGCCCCTCGCCGCCGGACGGTCCCGGGGTCACGACGGACTGCCGGCCAGCGAGGCAGCCGCCTGCCGCCACGCGTCACGAAGGGGCTCGACCACCTGACGGCAGGCCGAGATCCGGTTGGTGTCCAGCTTGACGTTGGCCTGCACCAGCTCGCTGATCAGCCAGTTGTACAGCGACGCCAGGCGGGGACCGCCGTCCCAGGCGTCGACCTGGAGGCTGGAGAGCAGCTCGAGGACGATGGCCTGGGCGTGCTGGAGCTGGTCACTGGCCTCTTCGCGATCGCCGGCGGCCACGGCCTTCTGCGCGCGCTCGAGGTCGAGGGCGAGCCGGTCGTACAGCATCACCAGGACCTGCTGCGGCGAGCTCGTCGCGACGGCGTCGCCGAGGTAGCGGGCGCGGAGGGATGCGGCACTCATCGAAAGGTCTCCTGGAGCGTGGGGAAGCTGGAGCGGGGATCAGGAAAGGGGTCGGGACTACAGCTTGCTGATCTGCCCGGCCAGCCACGTCGACTGGTTGCGCAGGGAGCTCAGCGCGGTCTCCATGCCGGTGAACTGGCGGGTGAGCATCTCTCTGCGCTTGGCCAGCCTGAGGTCCCAGTTGTCGATGCGGCTCTGCATGTCCGCCACCAGGGTGTCCTTGCCGTTGGCCAGCGCCGTGATCGATCCGGTGGTGGAGTTCGAGGCCGCCTTCGTGACGGCGGAGATCCGGGCGGCGATGCCGGTCCCGGCCGCCGTGTCGTCGGCATCGCCGAGGATGCCGTTCACGCCGGGCCCGGCCGGTACGCCGGAGACCATCATCTGCTGGGCCAGCGTGGGGTCGGCCTTGAGCGCGGCGGCGAACTTCGTCTTGTCGAACTTCACCAGACCGTCCTTGGTGAGCTCGATGCCGATCTTCCCGGGCGCGTGGCTGCCGACGACGCCGGACACCGCGTCGAGCAGGCGTCCGGCCAGCATCGTCATCGACGCGTCGCCCCGGAGCACCGCCTTGCTGTCCTTGCCGTTGGCCGTCTTGTCCTTCACGACGTTCAGCGCCGCGTTGATGGCGTCGAACAGGGTGGACATCTTGGTGGTGACGGCGTCGGCGTCGGAGTCGACGCCGATCGTCACCGGGGTGGCGCTGGCACTGCTGACCGTCACGGAGACGCCGGTCATGAGGTCGGGAAAGGTGTTGGTCGACGAGGTGGCCGTGAGACCGCCGATGTCCAGGGTGGCGTCCTGGGCCGGCGTCGACACGAGGAACTTCGAGCCGATGGCGGGGCCGGACTCGGTGGCGCTCTTGACGACCAGGGAGCCGGCGGAGCCGCTCGCGTCACTGGTGAGCTGAAGCCGGAACTTGCCCGGGTCGAGCTGGACGACCGTCGCCTTGAGTCCGCGGTTCGCGGCGTTGATGGCGGCCGCTGCCTCGGTGAGGGTGGCTTTCGCGGGGACGTCGATGGTGCCGACGCTCACCCCGTTCTTGAGGATGTCGATCGGCCACGCCGGCTCCTGCGTCCGTACGTCGGCCGACGCCGAGGTCCACTCCGTCGCGCTGGTGAGCGTCTGCGTGCTGGCCAGCGAGGTGACGCTGAAGGTGAGCTTGCTGCCGGGCACGGCGCTGGCCGAGGCGGTGGCGGCGACGTTGCCGCCGCTGCTGGAGGCCTTCCGGCCGTCGGTCAGGCTCCCGGTCGTCAGGGCGTCGGCGGCGGCGGTGACCGCCAGGAAGGTCGTGTTGATCGTGCGGTAGGCCGACGCGGCGAGCTGCGTGCTGCTCACCCGGGCCTTGAGGGCGGTCTGCGGCGCCGACTCGGCGGCGACCAGCTGGGCGATGAGGGTGCCGGTGTCCATCCCGGAGATCAGTCCGGTGCTCAGAGCCATCGTCATGTGCTGCCTCCTGGGATGGTCGTGGTCACGGGTGGCCGGGTGTGAGTGAGGGGGGAGGCCGGTCGGCCTCCCCCCTCACCACGGGGTGCTACATGCCTAGCTGTTCAGCTGGGATCAGCGGAGCAGCGACAGGACACCCTGCGAGGCCTGGTTGGCCTGCGCGAGCATCGCCGTGCCGGCCTGGGACAGGATCTGGTTCCGGGTGAACTGGACCATCTCCTGCGCCATGTCGGCGTCGCGGATGCGGCTCTCGGACGCGGTCAGGTTCTCCACCGCGACGTTGAGGTTGGTGATCGTGT
>JAOPWH010000264.1 GCA_025965795.1 Blastococcus sp. | reverse complement strand
CCCTGACCGAACGATCAGAAAGGCGCAAACCCGCAGGTCAAACCAGTGGGCCCCGAGGGGATCGAACCCTCAACCCGCGGATTAAAAGTCCGCTGCTCTGCCAATTGAGCTAGAGGCCCGGTGGGTGCAGAGATCCCTCCAGCCGACTCACGAGACAACGCGTGAGGCATCCAGCGGCCCGCAGCCCGGTGCGAGGCTACCGCCCGGCCCACGTTCGGCCGCCCCGGCCGCGAGCGCCGGCAACCCAACGCGAAGCTGGCCGTTCTACGCTGCACGCGCTCGGGACAGCCGACTGGCCCAGGCTCGACCACTCGGGTCGAGAGGATGTGCCTCGTGGCCGAACTCCCCCCTCCCGCCGTCCTACTTCCCGGGATCCTCATGCCGGCGCACGCCCGGTTTGCTCCGCTCATGGCCGAACTCCACGACCGCGGGGTGTGGCCGAAGGAGCTCGAGGTCTATGCCAGCCAGGTGCCGCCGCCCGGGTACACGCTTGACGACGAAGTGTCCGGACTGCTGGCCTTCCTGGATAGGCGAGGCGTCGACCGCGTCCACCTCTACGGGCACTCCGCCGGCGGGTCGATCGCCCTCGCCTTCACGGCCGAGCACGGCGACCGGGTGCTCAGTCTCGCCCTCGACGAACCGGCCACGGACTTCAGCCCCGAGGACCAGGAACTGGTCGCCACCCTCTGGTCCGGTTCGCTCGACCAGCTGCCGGCGCCACAGCGGATGCAGGTCTTCGCCCGCAGCCTGGTCCGGCCGGAGGTCGACCTGCCCCCGCCACCATCGGGCCCACCACCGCCGGAGATGGCCAACCGCCCAGCGGGCCTGGCCGCCTTCGAGAAGGCGATCGCTGGCCGCCGAGTGGACGAAGCAGCCCTGGCCGCCTTCCGCGCTCCGGTCCATTTCAGCTATGGCAGCCTGAGCAATCCACGGTGGGAGGCCATGGCGGAGCGGACCGCTAGCCGGTTCCGGGACGTCGAGGTGGAGCGGTATGAGGGGCTCCATCATCTGAACACCTCCCATGTGGCGGAGCCCCGGCGCGTCGCCGTCGCCCTCATGAAGCTCTGGACGTACGCCGAGCGCGGCTGACATCGGGTCCTGTCCTCGGGCCGCACCTTGTCGCAGTACGGCCGCGGAGGACGCCGATGGACCCTCCCGAACGCAGGACTGCCCAGCGGGGGATGACCGCGCACTGGACCTTCCGTTCCGGCAACGGCAACGGCAACGGCGCATTCCACGACGATCGACACAGCGTTCCGGGACGCACCCCTTGATACGGCTGGTATCGCGAAAAGGCGCTGGCAGACCCGGTTCTCTGCATCCACCAGAGGCCCCGTGGCCGCGGAAGAACCGGCAGCCGGGGTGAGGCTACCGCCGAGGCAGCGGACTTCCGGCGGGACGCTGGGGGCTCAGGTCCCGCTCACGCCGCGGACGGCCAGCGATACGGCAAGGGCGCACATGACGACGGCGATGACGCCGTCGAGGACCCGCCAGGCCGCCGGGCGGGCGAACACCGGCCGCAGCAGGCGAGCGCCGTAGCCGAGGCCGGTGAACCAGACGATGCTGCCGAGGCCGGCGCCTGCGGCGAACTGCCACCGGTGCTCGTCGTACGTCGAGGCCATCGAGCCGAGCAGCACCACCGTGTCCAGGTACACGTGCGGGTTGAGCCAGGTCAGCGCCAGACAGGTGCCGACGGTGGTCGCGAGCCCCACCCGGCGACCGCCGGCGTCGGGCAGGAGTGCGCCGGGACGCACTGCCCGTCGCGCTGCCAGCAGGCCGTAGCAGAGCAGGAAGGCCGCTCCGGCGAGACACACGACCGGAATGAGCCACGGCACCTGTGCCAAGGCAGCACCCGCACCCAGCACCCCGGCGGCGATCAGCGCGACGTCGGAGACGGCGCACACCGCCACCACCGCCGCGACGTGCTCGAGACGCAGCCCCTGCCGCAGGACGAAGGCGTTCTGCGCGCCGATCGCGACGATCAGGCCCAGCCCCAGCGCCAGTCCGGACGCGGCGGCGAGCAACGCCGGAGTGGTCAGCACTCCCTCCACGCTAGGAACCGACCGTCCGACGGTCCAGCTCATGATTCTGATGCATCATTAGCCTTGCTGTTCATGGACCTGGACCTGGCGCACCTGCGGGCGCTGGACGCCACCGTGCGCGGCGGCACGCTGGAGGCTGCGGCCCGCGCCCTGCACGTCACGCCTTCGGCGATCAGTCAGCGCTTGCGTGCCCTGGAGGTCGCCACCGGCCGGATCCTGCTGGTGCGCTCCAAGCCGGTCCAGGTCACCGAGTCCGGGCAGGCGGTGCTGCGTTTGGCCCGGCAGGTCGATCTGCTGACCGCCGAGGTCGCGCGGGAGCTCGGCGGCGACCCCTCGCCCGACCGGGTGCCCACGCTGCCCATCGCCGTCAACGCCGACTCGATGGCCACCTGGGTGCTGCCTGCGCTCACGCCGCTCTCCGGCGACGTCTGCTTCGACCTGTACCGCGAGGACCAGGAGCACACCAGCGCCCTGTTGCGCGCCGGCACGGTCATGGCTGCGGTCACGTCGGACGTCGAGCCGGTCCCCGGCTGCACCTCCACCCGCCTGGGCGGAATGCACTACCGGCCGATGGCCGGCCCGGGCTTCGCCCGGCAGTGGTTCCCCGCCGGCCCCACTGCCGAGGCACTCGCGCGGGCGCCGGTCGTCGTCTTCGACCGCAGGGACGACCTGCAGCACCGCTATCTGCGCGCGCGGGCCGGCTCCGACGCCGCCCCGCCGGTGCACTACGTCCCGGCCTCGGCGGACTACGTCGCGGCCGTCACCCTCGGCATGGGCTGGGGCATGGTCCCCACCCTGCAGGCGGAAAGCGGAACGGCGGAGTTGGTCGCGCTCGACCCGGCCGGCGGAGTGGACGTCGTCCTGTACTGGCAGCAGTGGCGACTGCGCTCACCGCTCCTCGACCGCGTCCGCGAGGCCGTGCTGACGGCGGCCGGTCGCGAGCTGGACCAGCCCGGCCGGGTCGTTCCCTGACGGCTGCTCAGATGACGTGCAGCACCAGGAGCACGACCACGGTCAGGACGGCGGACAGTGCCAGGGAGCCCAGGCAGCCCAGCCGGTTCGAGAAGAAGAAGAACACTGCACTCCGGTGCCCCCGTTGGAGCGGCCTGAACGTCGCGGGGTGTGCGCTGTGTCACCGAAAGAGCTCATGAAGCACCCGATCAGGGGATGCCGCGCTCGGCCGGTGACTACGTACGGTCATCAGGCTCCGGCCGGGGGCAGGCAATGGCGCCTGCGTGCCGACCGGGCAGATTCTCCGCTCAGCGCCGTGCGCGAGTGGGCACGACCCCGGCCCGGCCGCCCCGTTCCCCCCGGGGCGGCCGGGCCGGCTCCTCTCCCGCCCTCACCGGTGCCGGCCCGGCAGCCGCGCCATCACCCGGCCGGCCTCGATGCGCACCTCGAGCTTCTCCTGGGGGTTGGCCGCCGGCCCCCGGCGCGGCTCTCCGCTGTCCAGGGCGAACGCCGAGCCGTGCCACGGGCACACCAGGCACTCGTCCGCGCCCACCTTCTCCACGGCACCCTCGTAGAGGGGCCCGGACAGGTGCGAACACGCCCCGACGAACACGTCGACCCGTTCTCCGCGACGCACGGCCGCGAGCGGCACCTCCACGCTGTCGCCCTCCCCGGTGCGCAGCGCCGGCCGCCCCTCGGGCAGGTCGTCCAGCGGTCCCAGGTCGATCCAGTCGCTGGTGAGCGCGCGAGCTGCCGTGGCCGCGTGCGAGGCACCCGAGGACTGCGCGTAGGACATGTGCCCACCGATGGCCGCGGAGCTCCCGGCCATCCCCAGACCTGCGTAGGACAGCACCCGCCCGAGGGTCCCCCGCCCCCTGCCGCGCGCGATCAGCGAGCCGGCGTACAGGCCCAGAGCGGAGATGTTCATGACGGCGTGTACCGCCCCGAGCCGGCGCACGCCCGTCTCCTGCTCCGACCAGTCGGCAGCTCCGGCCAGCGACGCGGGGACGGCCGCGGCGACCCCGGCCCCGATCAGTACGGTGGCGGCCGGCCGTAGCGGCGGAATCGCGTCCAGCAGCCCGGCGGAGACCCAGGTGCCCACCGGCACCTGCACCAGCACCGGGTGCAGCGGATGCCCCAGCCAGGTGCCGTGCAGGAGGTCCTTCAGCGCCTGCGGCTTCAACGCTGCGAGCACCACCTGCCGCGCGGGTTCGATCACCTTGTCGAACGTGGCGACATCCGCCACCCGGTCGAGGAACGCCATCAAGCTCATGAGGCCCCCCTACCCCGGCCGGGATGCCGGGAAGCCCGCCCGATCGCGCAGGTGGATGCACCGATGACCGTGATCAATCGCACCGCGGACCATCCGGGTGAGCGGGCATGTTTTCCCGTGACAACGGTTAGCCGTAAGAGGAGCCTTGACCCTGCTCGCCCGTGCCGAGGAAGGACCACCGTGACCTGCCCGTCGCTGCTCCGCCGCTCCGCGGTCGCCGAGATCGTCGGCGACCTGCCGGTCGGCCCGGTGCAGCGCGTCCGCGACGCGGCCGAGCCGATGCTGGCGCGGCTCCGCCGGGACGACACGGCGACCCAGTTCGCCCGGTTCCTCCTCGTCGGCGTCGCCACCACGGCGGTCTACGCCCTCTTCTTCGTCGGCCTGGAGCGCGTCGGCGGCCTCGACTACCTGCCCGCACACCTCGCCGCCACGACGGTGTCCACCGCGCTGGCCAACGAGCTGCACCGCCGGCTCACCTTCCATGCGGAGGACCGGGTGAGCTGGCTGACCGCCCAGTGGGAGGCCGGTGGCGTCACCGTGATCGGACTGGTCACCACGAGCTCGGCTCTCCGCTGGCTCGACGCCGCCACGGGCACCACCCAGCCGGTCGTGCAGGTCGCCGTGGTCGTCACCGTCACCGCGGTGATCGGGGCGCTCCGCTTCATCGCGCTGCGCTGGATCTTCCGGCCCCACGCCGTCGCCGCCTGAGCACCCGGGCGACTCCCCCCATTCGGGGACGCCGGAGTTCGCCGCGCTCAGTAGCGTGGCGTCGATGAGCGATCCGACCGATCCCGGGCCGTCCCGGTGGGCGCGCGGGTCCCGGTCGGCCGGGCGCTGGGCGGTGCGGGTCCTCGTCGCCCTCGTCGGCGCCGTCCTCGCCGTCGTCGTGTTCGGGCGCATCTCCGCCCCGATCGGCCCCTTCGACGCCACTCTCGCCTTCCGGCCGGTCGGAGGAGGCGCGCAGGTCGCCGTCCCCCCGCTGGGCTCCCTCGCCGTCGACGTCTACGACGGACCACTGCGGCTGGAGATCCAGCTGCAGCGGGTCGACCAGGACCGCGCACGGGCGCTCGCCGCTGACCCGGTCCGGCTGGCCGGCGTCGTGGACGAGGTCACCGCCGACCTCCGGAGCGCCCTCGTCCGGCTGGGCTGGACGACGGCCGGGCTCGCTCTCGCCGGCGCGGCGCTCACCTCCTTCGTGATCTACCGGCGGCGCTGGGAACCCCTGTTCGCCGTCGGCATCACCACCGCCCTCCTCGTCACGACGGCCGGGGTCGGGGTCGCAACCTGGCGACCCGAGGCCCTGTCCCAGCCGACCTACACGGGGCTGCTGGTCAACGCCAACAGCCTGATCGGCAGCGCCGAGGACATCGCCGCCCGCTTCGACGCCTATCGGGCGTCGCTGGAGGACCTGGTCGCCAACGTCGGCTCGCTGTACGCGACCCTGTCGGCCCTTCCCGACCCCGGCGGCACCACCGACAGCGTGGTCCTGCTGCACGTCTCCGACCTGCACCTCAACCCTGCCGGGTTCGACCTGATGCGCGAGGTGGTCGACCAGTTCCAGGTCGACGGCGTCCTGGACACCGGCGACATCACCGACTGGGGCAGCAGGCCGGAGAACCGGCTGATCACCTCGGTCGGCACCCTCGGCGTGCCCTACGTCTACATCCGCGGCAACCACGACTCGACGACCACGGCCGGCCTGATCGCCACCCAGCCCAAGGCGACGGTCCTCGACGACTCCGCCGTGACGGTGGCCGGCATCCAGATCGTCGGGACGGCGGACCCCCGGTTCACCCCCGACAAGACCACCGGGGACGACGAGGCCGGCCCGGACGTCCTCACCGAGTCCGGATCCGGGCTCGCGGACTTCGTCGGCACGCTCGACGAGCCACCCGCGGTCGCCATGGTCCACGAGCCCAAGCAGGCCTTGCCACTGGACGGCGTCGTCCCGCTGGTGCTGGCCGGGCACACCCACGAGCGCGCCGTGTCGGTGATGGACGGCGGCACCCGGCTCATGGTCGAGGGCTCCACCGGCGGGGCGGGCCTGCGCGGACTGCAGGGCGAGGAACCCACACCGCTCACCTGCACGGTCCTCTACCTCGACCCGGACACCGGCCTGCTCCTGGCCTACGACGAGATCACCCTCGGCGGGCTCGGCGAGACCGAGGTGACCATCCAGCGGACCGTGGTCCCGCTCGCCGAAGCCGCCGCCGGGACCGGCACGAAGTCACCGTCCTCCCCGGCGAACTGACCGCTGCGGCCTAGGCTTGCCGCATGTTCTCGACGTCGACGACCCGCCCCTCTCGGCTCGCCACGGGTCTGATCGGCGGCGGCCTGCTGCTCGCCTCGCTGACCGGCTGCTCGTTCACCTCGAACAACGTCACCTGCTCGGGCGGCACCTGCACCGTCACCCTGAGCGGGGAGGGAGCCGAGGCCGACGTCCTGGGCACGACGCTCACCTTCGGTGGGGTCCAGGACGGCAAGGCGTCCCTGAGCGTCGGCGGCGCGAGCGTGTCGTGCGGCGAGGGCGAGACGGTCACGGCCGGGCCGCTTCAGCTGAAGTGCTCGGGCGTGACCGCCGACTCCGTGGATCTCAGCGCCTCGCTGGGCTGAGGCCCGGCCGCCCGACCGGTCAGGTCGGATCGGCGAGTTCGACGACCACGCGCACCGGGTCCGCCAGCAGGTGGACGCGGAACGGCGCCTGCTGCTTCGCGCCCACGAAGGCGACCGTGGTGCCCTCGAAGGTGGCGTCGAACGCGACCTCGGTGACCACCTCGGTGTCCGCGACGGAGAGCGGGTCGGGCCCGGAGTACTCGGCGACGCCGGTGTCGTCCGGATATCCGGCCCCGGTCAGGGTCACCTGCAGGACCGCCTCCCCGGCCACGGCGACGGGGTCACCGCTGCCCTGCGATCTGGGATCGTCGACGTACCGCACGTCCCAGCCGGGCGTTCCGGTGCCGCCGACCTCGAAGACCACCCGGTCGTACCCGTCGTGCCGCCCGATCCGGATGGCGCGCACGGTCACCCGGGCGTCCGGCGACTGCTCCCCCGTGTCGGCCGAGACGTCGGCGGGAAACGGCGGGACACCGGTCGCCCCGTCGGCGTCCGGTTCCGTGACGGTGGTCCCGGACGCGCCGCTGCCGCTCGCCGTGCCGCTCGCCGTGCCGCTCGCCGTGCCGCTCCCCGTGCTGGTCGCGCCAGGCACGGTCGCCGGGTCGTCGCCGCTGCACCCGGAAAGCGTTCCTGCCACGACCACCAGGAGCGCCAGGGCCACGACGCCGCGGAACGGGATGCGCACGGGCAGAGCTTGGCACCGCTCCCCCTGTCCGAGGGCGGGCGCCACGCCATGTATTGTTTCTCCCGCCCCCGGCGAACTACGAGCCCCCATCGTCTAGTGGTCCAGGACGCCGCCCTTTCAAGGCGGTAGCACGGGTTCGAACCCCGTTGGGGGCACGCACGGCAGTACACATGCAGCGAGATCAGCAAGGCCCTGTAGCGCAGTTGGTTAGCGCGCCGCCCTGTCACGGCGGAGGTCGCGGGTTCGAGTCCCGTCAGGGTCGCTCTCCGGTGCACGCACCGGTGAGGGGGCAGGTAGCTCAGTCGGTACGAGCGCTCGCCTGAAAAGTGAGAGGTCGGCGGTTCGACCCCGCCCCTGCCCACCGCGCACGACGCCCCGCCCGCCTTCAGGGCGGCCGGGGTGCGCCGCGCCCCTCAGGCGGATGTGCCCTGCCGGCCCTCACGGACGTGCCCGCGGCCGGTGTCACCCCTCCAGTCGGCGAACGATTCCCCGGTCAGCTCCTCGAGCAGCTCGATGTCGGGCAGCAGGGGGTCGCGGACCGTGCCCCGTACAGGGCGGTGGAGCCGGCCTCGGGGCGCCGGCGATGACGGAACTGGGGCTGGCGGTCGACCTCTGGCCGAACCAGTTCCGACATCAGCGGGTCCTCCCGGATCGGAAGCGGCAGGAAGTGCAGGTGTAGACACGGGGACGCCGTCGTCCCCTTCTGCAGCCGGAGCCGCCCCGTGTCGTCCAGCTCCTCCCCGTCGCCGGCTCCCCGCCCGCCGGAGCCCGACCGGTTCTGGGGCGACGCCGAGATCGTGCTGGAGCCGGAGGACCCCCGACCGGGATCCTGGGCGGGCGGGCCGTCGGCCCAACTGGTCGACGGGACGTGGTGGCTGGCCTACCGGTTGCGCCGGCCGGTCGGTGAGGGCCGCGGGATCGCCAACGTGGTGGCCCGGTCCGACGACGGCGTCCGGTTCACCCCGGTGGTCGGTATCGGCAAGAACACCTTCGGCGCAGAGTCGCTGGAACGTCCGGCCCTGGTGCACACGCCGGACGACCGCTGGCGCCTCTACGTGAGCTGCGCGACGCCCGGCACCAAGCACTGGCGGGTCGACCTGCTCGAGGCCGATTCCGTCGAGGGCCTCGCGACCGCCGAGCCGCGGACCATCCTCCCCGGGGACGACGCCCACGCCGTGAAGGACCCCGTGGTCCGCCATGACGGCGCGACCTGGCACCTGTGGGCCTCCGTGCATCCGCTCGACGACCCCGCTGCCACCGACCGGATGACGACCGAGCACGCGACCAGCACCGACGGGGTCGAGTGGACCTGGCGCGCAACCGCGCTGGCCGGCCGGCCCGGGCACTGGGACGCGCGCGGCGTCCGGTTCGCCACCGTGGTCCTGGACGGCGCCCGTAGCTGGGCGCTCTACGACGGCCGGGCCACCGCCGAGGAGAACTGGGAGGAGCGCACCGGACTGGCCGTGCAGGACGGCGACAGTGGTTTCAGGGCGGTCGGGGACGCTCCGCTGCTGGAGAGCCCGCACGCGCCCTTCGGCCTGCGCTACGCCGACGTCGTCGCGTTGCCCGGGGGTGGCGCGCGCTGGTACTACGAGGCGACGCGTCCCGACGGCGGACACGAACTGCGGACCGTCCTGTTCGCGGAGTGACCGGCGTGCGGCTGCCATGGAGCCCGTCCCCTGCTGTCCCTGGAGCAGCCGGACCCATGTGATCCGATGGTCTTGGCAGGCACTGTCCCGGACTCGTCAGACCCAGCTGCGGTCGGCCGCCACCTGCGCGTAGACCTGGGCGTGCACCCGCTGGACGGCGACCCGCTGTTCCTCGCGCCAGGTCCGGTCGGCCGGTCGCGGCATCGGCCGGGTGAGCGCCACCGCCACGGCTCCGCTCAGCGAGACCTCGTCCAGCCCGCCGTGGTCGTCGTCGCCGTAGGACACCACGTCCGACCACTGGTCGGCGAACCACCCGCTGCTCGGAGCCACGACCCGGGTTCCGACGTCGCGGCAGATCTCCAGGTCGCGGGAGTGGGTACCGCACCGCTCGGGGAGGACGGCGACGTGCAGCTGCTGGAGCTGGGCCGCCCACTCCTCGCGGGGATGGACGACCAGCTGGACGGCGCCGCGCCCGGCCAGCTGCCAGATGTCGGGATCGAGCCCGGACTGGTTGTCCGCGGCCACCAGCACCCGCAGCCTGCCTCCACCGGAAACCGCCCCCGAGTGCGCGGCGCGCACCAGCGCGGCGGGGTCGGGGACCGCGGTGGACGCCGGCCCCACCTGCAGACCCACCAGCCCCCGCTCGGACCCGAGCTCGGGATCGGGCACGGCGACGGATGGGTGCGCCACGACGATCGCCGTCCGCCCGAAGCGGTCGGAGATGTCGTCGGCGGCACCGCGGGTGAGCGTGAGCACCACCTCGGCGGTGTCCAGCAGCGCCGACAGGTGCGCGTCGAGCCGGGCGTCGAGATCCAGGTCGGGATGGCGCAACTGGTGCACCGTCACCACCAGCGGCACGCCGAGCCGGCGCACCGACTCGCTCCAGCACTCCAGGTCGCCCTCGCTCAGCGCGGCGTCCCCGACGTGCAGGTGCAGGACGTCGATCTCGTGCGCGTGCTCGACCAGGTGACCGGCGTCGAGCCAGGGGCTCGGGTCGCCCGCCGGACCCACGCGCTCGGCTTCCGCCGGCAGAACGGCGTCGACGTAGGCGTCGGTGAACGGAATCGCTGCCACCCGGAGCCGGCCGCCGTCGGTCGTGGGCGGCCCGGGTACCGGGTGGTCGGGGGAAGTCACGCGGTCGGGGAGCCCCTCGTCCGGGAAGCGACCGACCACGGTTTCGAGCCGGTCACGATCCACTTACCCCGCGCACTCGGCTGCCAACCCGCACGTAACCCCATCGGGGGGAATCGGCGTCGGATCACCCGCCCCCGCGGGATGACCGTGAAGCCGTCCGGGCGGCCCGCGCCGTGGCGTAGGCAGGCGCACGGAAGCGGGCCATCGGGCCGTCCGGCACCAGTTCCGGCGGGGGGTTCCGGACCGCATCGAACCGGACGTCGGCGTCCAGCGGTCGGGCCGGCTCGGTCAGCGTCAGCCGGCCGAACGACTGCCACGGGCCGAACCCGCGCGCCACCGCGAGCGTGAACGACAGGTTCCGGCGCGCCACGGCGCCCGCCAGTGGCTCGGGGTCCGAGGTCACCGCGTCGGACTCGGGGAGGGCGGCGAACCGCAGCGTTCCGGCGGCCGACCGGTAGCCCATGATCGACGAGTAGACCGATGCGCTGTCCCGGCGCGGCACGGGCAGCAGCCGGGTGATCCGGCCCCGGCCGGTGGTGGTCAGCAGGAGGTGGACCGGCCCGGCGGCGGAGCGCACGGCGATCGCGAGGCCGAGCAGGTCGGGCAGGGGGGCCGGCAGTCCCGCGCCCCGGGAGATCCGGGCGGTGGCCGGCTCGGTGGCGGACTCGTCCAGCCACGGCACCCCCCAGGACGCGGGGCCGCCGCGGCGCTCGAGCACCGCCTCGAAGACAGCTCCGCGCGGGTGCATCGGCTTGCCACCGCGCCACCGGGCGAGGGCGCCGAGTGGCACCGCCACCAGCCGTCCGGCCGCCCGCGCCAGGTCCATCCGTCGACTCCCTCGGTCCATCGGCCACTGCCGGTTGCGTCGACCTACCCAGCGGACCCCCGTCCGTACGCCTGGTGTCAGGCGAGGGGCCGCAGGTCAACCGCCAAGTCTGCGCAATCGGGCCGGTGATCTTCGGTGGAATCTGCCCGGCGGTTCGATGACACGGAACGGTCCGCGCGATTACGTTCAGTACATGTTCTCGACGCTAGTGGTCATCGGCGGTGTCCTCGTAGGACTCCTGGTCCTCCTCGCCCTGATCGTCGGCCTCAGCGCCCGGCCGGCCGCGCCGGCGTCGGGCCGCTCGGGAAGCCGCGCGCGGTCCTGGGTCGCCGATGCCGGCCGCCCCCACCCGGACGCCTGGTCACCCCTGTCGTCCAACACCAGTACCAGCGAGATCCGCGCCATCCGCTGAGCCTCGGGCTTCAGTTCGTCATCAGCTCCGCGGCGCGTTCACCGACCATCACGGCGGTCGCGGCCGGACCCCGCGACGGAACCACGGGGAACACCGACGTGTCCACCACGCGGAGTCCCGCCACGCCGCGCACCCGCAGCTCCTGGTCCACGACCGCACCGGAGTCGGAGTCGGCACCCATGCGCGCGGTGCCGGACAGGTGGACGGCGGTCGTCAGGTGCTCCCGCACCCACCGGTCGAGCTCGTGGTCGTCGGTCAGGACGGCGTCGGGCAGGCCGGTCCGCTCCGCCACCAGCGGCGCGAGCGCGGCGGTGCCGAGCAGGTCCGCGGCCAGCCGCACGCCTTCCCGCAGGCGACGCCGGTCGGCCTCCTCGCTCAGGTACCGGTAGTCCAGCCGCGGCGGTCCGGAAGGGTCCCCGCCGAGGGTGAGCTGCCCACGGCTCTCCTCCCGCATCAGTCCGATGCCCACCACCAGCTCGTCCTCGTGAGGGCCCGGTGGTCCTCCGGTGATGCGGCTGAACGGCGTGAGCCAGGGCAGGAGCTCCAGATCACCGGGCACCGGCCCATCGGACGACGTCGCGTTCAGCGCACCCTCGAGCGGCAGCTGCCCGTCCGGCAGGGGGACCGGACGCGACGGCCGGTAGCCGACGTAGACGTTCGGATGGTCGGTGAAGCCGGCCCCCACACCCGGGACGTCGGCGACGACGCCGACCCCCGCCCTCCGCAGGGCGTCCGCCGGGCCGATCCCGGAGAGCAGGAGCAGCTGCGCCGAGCCGACCGCCCCGGCGCTGAGGACCACCTCTCCGGCCCGGACGACGCCCTCGTCGATCTGCACCCCCACCACGCGGCCCCGCTCGAGCACGACCCGGCGCACGGGAGTGTTGCCGCGCACGGTCAGCCCCAGCCGCCGCCGCGGAGACAGGTAGGCCATCGCCGTGTTCACCCTCGTCCCGCCGGCGGTGGTCAGCGGCAGGGGGCCGTAGCCGGGGGCGGCGTCGGCGTTCTTGTCCGGCTCGGCCGGGAACCCGAGCTCCGCGGCCCCGGCGGCGAACGCGGCCGCGACCGGGGAGGTGCTGGTCGCCCGCGCCACGGGCATCGGCCCGTCCGCGCCGTGCCCCGCCAGCTCGCCGAAGTCGGCGTCGCTCTCCAGCCTGCAGAAGGCGGGCAGGACCCGGTCGAAGGACCACAGGTCGTTGCCGGCAGCGGCCCAGCCGTCGAAGTCCGCCCGGGTCCCGCGGACGAAGTAGCCGGCGTTGAGTGCGCTGGACCCGCCGACCACGCGGCCGCGCGGAACCCCAGCGGTCAGGCCGGGGGTCAGGGTGCCGGCGTGGTGCCAGTTCGCGGGATGACCCGGCAGCAGAGCACCCATCGTCGCCGGGTCGCGCAGCTCGGGCGGGAAGTCGGCCGGTTGCGCGTGGTCGGCGCCGGCCTCCAGGAGCAGCACCCGCCGGCCGGTGTCGGTCAGCCGGGCGGCCAGGGGACATCCCGACGTGCCGGCACCCACGACGACGACGTCCCAGTCGTCAGCCATCGGCGAGCCCCAGCGCCTCGGGTAGGTCGAGCCGCCGCACCTTGCCGGTCGAGGTCCGCGGCAGCTCGTCGAGCCGGTGCAACGCCTTGGGGCGCTTGGCCGCGGCCAGCCGTTCGCGGGCCCACCGACCGAGTTCGACCGGGTCCGCGGATCCGACGTAGGCCGCGACCACCCGCTGCCCCCAGTCGTCGTCCGGCACGCCGAACACCGCGCTCTCCACGACCTCCGGATGGGCGTCGAGCACCGCCTCGACCTCGGCGGGGTAGACGTTCACGCCGCCGGAGATGATCAGGTCCTCGCGCCTGCCGTCGAGCCAGACCACGCCGTCGTCGTCCACCCGGCCGAGGTCGCCCACGGTGACCAGGTCGCCGCGCCAGGCCGCCGCCGTCTTCTCGGGGGCCCGCCAGTACTCGAACCGCGCCCACCTCGGGACGGCGCACCACAGCTGGCCGCGCTCGTCGGTCTCCAGCCGTCGGCCGGGGCGGGCCCGGCCGACGCTGCCCGGGTGTGCCAGCCAGTCCTCGGTCGAGCAGACGGTGAACTGCGCCTCGGTCGAGCCGTAGAACTCCCACACGCTGCCGGCCGGCAGGGCGTCGATCACCGCCCGCTTCAGCGGCGCCGGACAGGGCGCGCCGGCGTGCACGAGCCGACGGAAGGACGACCACTCGATCGCGTCCTGGGCGAGCAGTCGCTGCAGGTGGGTGGGCACGCAGAACGCGGTCGTCGGGCGGAGCCTGCTGATCACCGAGGCGGCGCGCTGCACGTCGAACGGCCCGGGGAGCAGCACCGAGCCACCGGCCAGCAGCGTGTGCACGGCGAACCGCAGGGGGGCGCTGTGATGCAGGGGCGAGAGCACCAGGTGCCGGTCGGCGGGCTCGAAGCCCCACAGATCGATCTCCTCGGCGGCCAGCGACCGGGCGTCGTCCTCGTCGAGCACCCCGGACCAGACGCCCTTGCGACGTCCGGTCGTTCCGGACGTGTAGTGCATCGGCCGGGCCAGCGGCACGTCGGCGAGCTCGGCCTCCTCGTCGTCGTCGAGCAGCCGGGCCGGGACGTCCCCGACGTCGAGCGCGACGTCGGCGTCCTCGGCGAGGACGGCGCGCTCGGGGGCGGGAAGGCCGGGATCGAGCACCACGGGCACGATCCCGGTCCGCAGCGCTCCGAGGACCACGGCGAGCAGCTCCGGGGACGCCGTCGCGGAGACGAGCAGGCGGTCTCCGGCGGCGAGGCCCGCGCGGGCCATCGCTGCCGCCGCCCGCCGCTGGTCGCGCTCGTTCGCCGCGCTGGTCACCAGCGGAACGTCGGTCACGCGAGCCGGAACCTCTCGCCCTCGGCGCCGACCCGCGCCTCGGCGCGCAGCTTCGCCAGCGCCGCGCGGGTCGACTGCGCGGCGGCGGGCCACAACGACCGGGGCACGTCCGCGTAGATCGCGGCGACCAGCTCCTCGACCGTCCGGGGGCGGCCGGCGAGGTAGGCCAGCACCTGGTGCTCGCGGTAGGCGCGGTGGGCGAGATAGAAGTCGAGGACGGCGCCGGGATCCTCGGTCAGCTCGGGTCCGTGCCCGCAGTAGAGGGCGCTGGGGCCGAGGTCGTGCACGCGGCGCAGCGACTCGAGGTAGGCCAGGACGTCGCCCTCGGGATGGGTCACCACCGAGGTGCCGCGTCCCAGCACGTGGTCACCCACCAGGACGGCGCCGGACTCCAGCCGGAAGGCGAGGTGGTCGCTCGTGTGCCCCGGCGTGGCGACGACGTCGATCGACGTCCCCGCGAGGTCCAGCCGCTCCCCCGGCTCGAGCACCCGCCCGCCGTCCCCCGCCACGGACGCCCCGGCGGCCGCGACCTGGGCGTCGAAGCGCGCGCCCCACGGCAGGGCGGCCTCGGCGTGGTCCCCGTGGTGGTGGGTGACCAGGACGGCCACGCACCGGGCGCCCCGGGCCGCCAGCGCGGACTCCACCGCGGCCAGGTGGCCGGCGTCGTCCGGGCCCGGGTCGACCAGGGCGGCCTGGCCGCTCCCGGGGGCGCCGACGAGGTAGGTGTTCGTCCCGTCCAGCGTCATGGGTGAGGGGTTGGGCGCCAGCACGCGGGTGACCAGCGGTTCGAGGTCCGCCGTCCGCGGCATCGTTCCGGGAGCCGGGAGGTCCCAGGCGCTGCGGGGGTCGGCGGGGGCGTCCACGTCGGGGACGCTAGCCGTGCGCCACCGAAACGCCCAACGGGCGTCTAGCCTCGCAGCCATGCGTCGAATCCTCACGGTGTGCCGCACCGGCCTCCCCGCGACCGCCGCGCTCGTCCTGCTCACCGCCTGTGGCGGCTCCGGTAACGCCGACAAGCAGTCGTCGGCCACCGAGAAGACCACGTCCAGCGCGTCGGAGACCTCCGCCGCCGCGGCCGGCTCGGACTTCTGCACCGCGGCCGCTGGGGTCCAGGAGCGGGTGGGGGCGACCTTCTCGGGCTCGTCCGACCCGAACAGCCTGCCCGACGTGCTGCAGGCCGCCGCCTCGGAGATCCGCGGCATCGAGCCGCCGGAGGAGATCGCTGCGGACTGGACGAACTTTGCCGACGGCATCGAGCAGATCGCCGCGGCCGCACAGGTCGACTTCAACGACCAGGCCGCCGTGGCCACCTTCCAGCAGCAGGCTGCCGCGCTGCAGCAGAAGTTCGGTACGTCCTTCACCAAGGTGGAGACCTACCTGAGCGATCAGTGCGGCCTCACCGGCGAACCGACCGGGACCACCGCCCCCACCAGCTGAGCCCGACCCAGCTCCGACGGGCAGGCCGTACAGCTGCGGCCCGTTCCGCATCCCCGACGGAACGGACCGCAGCTCGTTCATCCGGCCGGACGAGCCGGCCGCAGCACATGGGTCGCCGCGACGGTCAGCAGCCGCTGACGTCCACCCCGCGGGCGCGCAGCCACGGCATGGGGTTGACCATGCCGCTGTGCAGGCGGCCACCCGGGTGCACCTCGAAGTGCAGGTGCGGTCCGGTGGAGTGCCCCCGGTTGCCCACCTCGGCGATCAGCTGGCCGGTCACGACCCGCTCCCCCGCGTGCACGAACTCCTGGTTGACGTGGCCGTACACGCTGATCGCCCCGTCGTCCCCACGGATGTAGAGAGCAAGGCCGAAACCGCTGGCCGGACCGCTGCGGGCCACGATGCCGGAGGTCGCCGCGTAGATGTTCGTCCCGATCGGGGCGGCGATGTCGACGCCGCCGTGCAGGCGGCCCCATCGGTACCCGAAGCAGCTGCTGACCCAGCCCGACGTCGGGAAGATGTAGTCGCCCGAGCCCGAGCGGGGGCCGTCGTCCCCGCTGCTGCCGTCGGAAGCGGCCTTCGTCCGGGCGGCGGCCGCCACCCGCGCGGCCTGCTGCGCGGCCCGCTCCGCGGCTCTCCGGGCGGCTGCCTCCTCGGCCGCCTTCTGCGCGACCCACGACTGGTAGGCGTTGCGGGCACCCTGCAGCTGCAGGAGCTTGATCTGGGCAGCCTGCAACTGCTGGTCGTAGCCGGCCTTCTCCGCGGCGACCCGCTCGTAGGCGGCCTGCTGGGCGGCGAGCTGGCTGTCCGCGGTCGCCTTCGCGGCCGCGGCCTCGTCCTGGGCGGCCGCCCTCTGGTCCCGCGCGGCGCGGGCGGCGGAGTCGGCGTTGGCCTGCTTGATGCGGGCCACCTCCAGCAGGCCGAGCACGTCGACCTGGTTGTCCGCGACGTAGTCGAGCAGCGCGGCCCGCCGGATGAGCTCTCCCGGGCCCTCGGCGTCCAGCAGTGCGGCCGACGTGCTCAGCGAGCTGCCGTTCATGTAGCGGTCCCGCGAGAAGTCCGCGATGTGCGCCTGCGCGAGTGTGACCCCGGCGGTGGCGGCCTTCAGTTGGGCGGCCGTCGCGTCGGCGCGCGACTGCGCCTCCTGCAGCGCCTCCTCGGCCGCTTCGTAGGCGGTGCCGGCGGCTTCCGCCTGGACGCTGACCTCTTCCAGCCTGGCCCCGGCGGCGGCGACCAGGCCCCGGATCCGGCCCACCTCGGCGGCGGCGGCCTGGCGCTGGTTCTGCGCCGCCCCGATCTGCCCGTCGGTCGGGTTGGGCGGGGGAGCCGGCGCGGCGACGGCCGGCATACCGCTCCCGAGCAGCGCTGCGCCCACGAAGATCCCGACCACCGCCGTCCGCAGCGAGCGGGGACGGCGCACCGCGGATCCTCGGGGGGTACCGGGTCGCGGAGTCGCCTGTCCGGACGGACGGCGCTGGAACATTGCTCGCTCCATGGGGAAGAGTGGTGAGGCCGACGAAGAGTCGCACCATCACCTCCAGTCACATGAGCAACACGCGGCACAACCGACACGCTCGTTACGTAGTCGTGTCCTGACGCGCTGCATCCGGGCCGTAGCGGTTCGCTACTCCGTATCCGGCCGCTCCAGCTCGTGCGCCAACTGGTCGAGCTCGGCTCCTCCTGCCATCAGACGAGTGAGTTCGTCCCGGCTGACCTCGCCCTTGGCGTAGTCGCCCAGGCTCCGTCCGCGGTTGAGCAGCAGGAACCGGTCGCCGACGGGATAGGCGTGGTGCGGATTGTGGGTGATGAAGACGACGCCCACGCCCCGGTCGCGCGCACGGGCGACGTACCTGAGGACGACGCCGGCCTGCCGGACGCCCAGCGCGGACGTGGGCTCGTCGAGGATCAGCACCCGCGCGCCCAGGTGCACCGCCCGAGCGATGGCGACCGACTGGCGCTCACCCCCGGAGAGCGTGCCGACGGGCTGGTCGGGGTCGCGGATGTCGATGCCCATCGCGGCCAGCTCGCGCCGGGTGGTCTCCCTGGCGGTGGCGCGGTCGAACCGCCGGAACGGTCCCCAGCCGGTGGTCGGCTCGGAGCCGAGGAAGAAGTTCCGCCAGATCGCCATCAGCGGGATCATCGCGAGGTCCTGGTAGACCGTTGCGATGCCGGCGTCGAGTGCCTCGCGGGGTGCGCCGAAGGTCACCGGCCGGCCGTCCAGCAGCAGCTCCCCGCGGTCGGGCTGATGGACGCCGGAGAGGATCTTGATCAGGGTGGACTTACCGGCCCCGTTGTCCCCCAGCACGCACGTCACCTCGCCGGCCCGCACCGAGGCGCTGATCCCGTCGAGGGCGATCACCGAGCCGAAGCTCTTCCCGACGTCGCGCAGTTCCAGCAGCGGCGCGGTCATCGCCGAGCCGCCTCGGCGTAGCGGCGGACCAGCCGGTTGGCCAGCACGGCGAGCAGCAGCATCGCGCCGAGGAAGAAGTAGAACCAGTCGGCGTCCCAGTTCAGGTAGACGATCCCGAGCTGCGTCATCCCGAAGATGAGCGCACCGAGCGAGGCGCCGACCGCCGAGCCGAACCCGCCGGTGAGCAGGCAACCGCCGATCACCGCCGCCACGATGTAGATCAGCTCCTGGCCGGTACCGGTGTTCGCCTGCACCGACGTCAGCCGCACCGCCAGCGTCGTGCCGACGAACCACGCCGCCGTCGCCGTCGTCAGGAAGAGCGTGATCGTCGTCCGGCGGGCCGGCACGCCCACGTTGCGCGCGGCGACGTCGTCGCCGCCGGTGGCGAACACCCAGTTGCCGAAGCGCGTGCGCAGCAGGACGTAGGACGCCAGCACGGTGAACAGGACCCACCAGAGGACGGCGGCGCGGATGGCCGCCCCGCCGATGTTCAGCCTCGAAGCGAAGACCATCTCGGCCGCGCCGTATCCGGGCGCGCTCGCGATCCCGCCGACGCTGACCGTGCCGGTGAAGAGCTTCGTCAGCCCGAGGTTCAGGCCCTGCAGCATCAGGAACGTGCCGAGGGTGATGATGAAGCTCGGCAATCCGGTGCGCGTGACCAGCCACCCGTTGAGGAACCCCACGGCCAGCGCGAGGACCAGGGCGACGGCGATGGCGACCCAGATGCTCTGATGCAGCTCGGTGGCCACGATGCCGACCGTCAGCGCCGTCGTCCCGGTCATGACGCCGGCGGACAGGTCGAAGTGACCGCCGATCATCAGCAGGGCGACCGCCACGGCCATGATCCCGAGCGTCGACGCCGGGTCCAGCCAGTTGGCGATCCCGCGAGGGGAACGGAAGACCGCGGACTGCGCGGCGAAGAACGCGAAGATGAGTACCGCGGCGACCAGCGCCCCCAGCTCCGGCTTGACCAGCAGCCGGCGGAACGGTCCGGTGGCCGACAGTCGCTCGTCGCGGGCGGCGTCGGCCGCCGCCTCCCGTGTGCTCAGCGGGTGCCGGCCGTGGCCAGGTCGGCGATCTCGTCGACGTTGTCGGAGTCGACGATGCCAGGGCCGGTGAGGACCGGCTGGCCGCCGCCGACGGTGTTGAGGTTCTCGGCGTAGAGCTTGAGCATCACGACCGGCAGGTAGCCCTGCTCGTACTGCTGCTGGTCGACGGCGAAGGAGATCGTGCCGTCCTGGATCCCGGTGATGACGTCGGAGTTGAGGTCGAACGTGGCGATCTTCGCGTCGGAGCCCGCGTCGCCGGCGGCCGCGGCGGCGACGGCGGCGACGCTGGAGTTCAAAGTCAGGACGGCGTCGATGCCCGGGTTGCTCTGCAGCTGCGAGGTGATCGTCGACTGCGCGCCCTGCAGGTCGTTGATGTCGACCTGGGTGACGGTGAAGTCGCCGCCGCCGCCGGCCGACGCGAAACCCTTGGAGGCGCCGGAGCAGCGCTGGTCCAGGCCGATGTTGCCGGCCTCGTGGATGACGCACAGGATGCTGGTCGCGCCGTCCTCGGCCAGCCGCTGCCCGGCCCCCTGACCGGCCACCGTCTCGTCCTGGCCCACGTGCCCGATCGCACCGAACTCCGCCGAGCGCTCGCCGCCGGAGTTGATGGTCACCACGGGGATCCCCGCCGCGACCGCCGCTTCCACGGAGTCCTGCAGCGCGTCGGGGTTGGCCATCGAGACCACGATGCCGTCCACGTCCTTGTTCACCGCCGCGTCGATCAGCTGCGCCTGGCGCTGCGGATCACCGTCGCTCTGGTAGTCGACCGTGACGCCGAGATCCTTGCCGGCGGCCTTGGCGCCGTTCTGCACGACGTCCCAGAAGGCGTCCCCCGCCGACCCGTGGGTGACCACCGCGAACGTCAGGTCGCTGCCGCCGGTGCCGCCGCCCTTGGTGCCCGCGTTGTCGGTCGTGCAGGCGGTGAGCAGCAGGGGCGCGGCCACCACGAGGGCCAGCAGTCGCTTGGGTCCGGGCATGGAAGTCCTCCTGTGGTCGCGGGGCAGCGCCGCCGCTGGGTGTCCGCACAGGATCATGCCTGCCGCAGTCCTAGGCTCGCCCTGTGGACGTATTGAGTTCCGGTCACGAACAGGTCGTTTTCTGCTCCGACCCCGGGTCCGGGCTGCGAGCGGTCATCGCCGTCCATTCCACGGCGTTGGGTCCGGCGCTCGGTGGCACACGGTTCTACCCGTACGCCTCCGAGGAGGCGGCGGTCGCCGACGCCCTCCGGCTGTCGGCGGCGATGTCCTACAAGAACAGCCTCGCCGGCCTGGACCTGGGCGGCGGCAAGGCGGTGATCATCGGCGATCCGCGCACCGACAAGACCGAGGCCCTGCTGCGCGCCTACGGGCGCTTCGTGGAGGCCCTCGGCGGGCGCTACCTGACCGCGTGCGATGTGGGCACCTACAACGCCGACCTCGACGTGGTGGCCCGGGAGACCCGTTTCGCCCACGGCCGCTCCGAGGCCTACGGCGGCTGCGGCGACTCCTCGGTCCTCACCGCCTACGGGGTCTTCCTCGGCATGCAGGCCGCCGCGCAGCACTGCTGGGGTGCGCGGTCGCTGGCCGGACGGACCGTCGCGGTCGCCGGTGCCGGCAAGGTGGGGTCGCACCTGATCGGGCATCTGGTGGACGACGGCGCCGACGTGCTGGTCACCGACGTCGACCCCGGGGCCGTCGAGCGCGTGCGGACCCGCCACCCCCGGGTGCGGGCGGTGCCCGACACCGCCACGCTGATCCGCACCCCGCACGACGTCTACTCCCCGAACGCCCTGGGCGCCGCGCTGGACGAGGAGACCGTCGCGCTGCTGCCCTCGCGGATCGTCTGCGGCGGGGCCAACAACCAGCTGGGCTACCCGGGCGCGGCCGACCGGCTCCTGGAGCGCGGCATCCTCTACGCGCCCGACTACCTGGTGAACGCCGGCGGCGTCATCCAGGTCGAGGACGAGCGGCACGGGTTCTCCTTCGCGCGGGCGAAGGAGCGGGCCAGCGGCATCTACGACGTCGCCCTGCGGGTGTTCCGTGCCGCCGGCGACGAGGGCGTCTCCCCCGCCGTCGCCGCGGATCGGCTGGCCGAGGAACGGATCCGATCGGTCGGCCGGCTGGCCACCATCCGACTGCCTGGGTGAGTCCCGCGGCCACCGTTTCGCGGCACACCGCAGGCCGCGGGGCAGGGGCGTGTGCCCCCCACCGATCCGTGTCGTAAGCTCGTCCGAGACATAGTCACTCAGTCGGGGTCGCCACGCGGGCCGTTTCCAGCCCGGGGGCTGGTCTCCCGCACTCCGCAGCGAGGGGGTCGAGCCGATGGGGCGCGGCCGAGCGAAGGCCAAGCAGACACGCGTGGCCCGTGAGCTCAAGTACAGCTCACCCAACACCGATCTTTCTGCGCTGCAGAAGGAACTCACCGGTG
>JAOPWH010000236.1 GCA_025965795.1 Blastococcus sp. | reverse complement strand
AAGGAGGTGCGGGCGGTCATCACCGCCGCCAAGCGCGAGCTCACCTACGCGGGCCGGCGCACCGTGCTGTTCATCGACGAGGTGCACCGGTTCTCCAAGACGCAGCAGGACAGCCTGCTGTCGGCGGCGGAGGACCGGATCGTCAGCCTGATCGCCGCGACCACCGAGAACCCCTTCTTCTCCGTCGTCAGCCCGCTGCTGTCGCGCAGCCTCGTGCTCGCCCTGCAGCCACTGTCCGACGACGACATCCGTGCCGTTCTCGCCCGGGCGCTCACCAGCGAGCGTGGTCTCGCCGGCGCCATCAGCCTCACCGAGGAGGCGGAGAACCACCTGGTTCGGGTCGCCGGCGGCGACGCGCGGAAGGCCCTGACCGCGCTGGAGTCGGGCGCCGGGGCGGCGGTCGCCGCGGGCACGGACGTCCTCGATCTGGAGACCCTCGAGACGGCGGTCGCCCAGGCCGCCGTCCGCTACGACCGGCAGGGCGACCAGCACTACGACGTCGCCAGCGCACTGATCAAGTCCATCCGCGGCAGCGACGTCGATGCCGCGCTGCACTACCTGGCCCGCATGGTGGAGGCGGGGGAGGACCCGCGCTTCATCGCCCGCCGGCTGGTCATCTCGGCGAGCGAGGACATCGGCATGGCCGACCCGACGGCGCTGCTCACCGCGGTCGCCGCCGCCGACGCGGTCGCCTTCATCGGCATGCCGGAGGGGCACTTCCCGCTGGCCCACGCCGTCGTCCACCTGGCCACGGCTCCGAAGTCGAACGCCGTCACCCTGGCCATGGGCGAATCGGTCGCCGACGTGCGGGCGGGACTGGCCGGCCCGGTTCCGCCGGGGCTGCGCGACGCGCACTACGCGGGGGCGAAGAAGCTCGGGCACGGCAAGACCTACGACTATCCGCACGCCCATCCCGACGGCGTCGTCCCGCAGCAGTACCCACCCGATGCGCTGGTCGGCAAGGACTACTACCGGCCCACCAACCGCGGCGCCGAGGCCCGGATCGGGGAGCGCCTGGCCAAGCTGCGGGCCATCGTGCGCCGCACCCGCTGACCCGAGCGGCCGCTGCCCGGCGGGGGACGGACGTCGTCGGTGGCCCGCGGCTAGGGTGACACCGCCGATAGACAGCGCCGGAGAGAGCACGCCGGCGGACCAGCGACACGCACGCGGCTCGTCGCGTCGACACAGAGAGTGGGAGCACGGGTGTCCGTAGGAGAGATCGCCGGGCTGATCGCAGCGGGGGCCCTGGTGCTGCTGGTGGTGCTGGTGGCCTTCCCGCTGCTGAAGCTGGGCCGCACGCTCGACGAGACCACGCTGACCATCCGGCAGGCGCGGGAGCAGACCGCCCCGATCCTCGACCAGGCCAGCACCACGGTCGCGCACGTCAACAGCAACCTCGAGCGCGTGGACGACATCACCGGCAACGCCGCGAACGTCTCCAGCAACGTCGCCGCCCTCACCAGCGTCGTCGCCGCCACTCTCGGCAGCCCGCTGATCAAGATCGCGGCGTTCAGCTACGGCGTGCGCAGCGCCACCAGGAAGAGGCGTGAAGGCGCGGCCCTGGCCGAGTCCGCACGGCGCGACAAGGAAGAGCGCCGCGCCCGTCGCGCCGCCCGGCGGGCCGCCTGATGCGGCGCCTGTTCTGGCTGGCCATGGGCGTGACGATCGGTGCGCTGGTCGTGCGCAAGCTCAGCGCCGCGGCCGACAAGCTGACCCCCACCGGCATCGCCGGGTCGATCGCCGAGGGCCTGCGCGATCTCGCCGACGCGATCGGCGACTTCGGAGCCGATGTCCGGGCAGCCACCGCAGAGCGGGAGGCGGAACTGCGCTCCGGCACCGGCCTGGACGCACCTCTTCCGACGGGCGACGCGGTGCAGTTGCCCGGCGCGCTGACCGGTCGCCACGGTGCGCACTCCGCCTGACGAGATGGCCGACCACTGATCCCGGCCATGGCCACGAGCCGACCGGCCCGTGCCCGGCCCCGCAGAACTGAGTAGAACCTGATGCAGACCGCCGAGATCCGCCGCCGCTTCCTCGAGCACTTCGCCCAGCGTGGGCACACCGTCGTCCCCAGCGCCTCGCTGATCTCTCCCGACCCGTCGCTGCTGTTCACGGTTGCGGGCATGGTGCCGTTCATCCCATACCTGACCGGGCGGGAGCCCGCGCCCTTCGACCGTGCGGCCTCCGTGCAGAAGTGCGTGCGCACCCTCGACATCGAGGAGGTCGGCAAGACCACCCGGCACGGCACGTTCTTCCAGATGAACGGCAACTTCTCCTTCGGCGACTACTTCAAGGAAGGGGCGATCGCCTACGCCTGGGAACTGATCACCAATCCCGTCGACCAGGGCGGGCTCGGCTTCGACCCCGAACGGATCTGGGCGACCGTCTACCTGGACGACGACGAGGCCGCGGACGCCTGGCACCGCATCACCGGGCTGCCCGAGGAGCGCATCCAGCGCCTGGGTATGGAGGACAACTACTGGTCGACCGGGGGCCCCGGGCCGGCCGGTCCCTGCTCGGAGATCCACTACGACCGCGGCGCCGAGTTCGGCCCGGACGGCGGCCCGCTCGTCGACCGCGCCGGCGACCGGTTCCTCGAGTTCTGGAACCTCGTGTTCATGCAGTACGAACGGGGCGCCGGCGAGGGCAAGGACTTCCCGATCCTCGGCGAGCTCCCGAAGAAGAACATCGACACCGGCATGGGGCTGGAGCGGGTGGCCTACCTGCTCCAGGGCGTCGACAACATGTACGAGATCGACGAGGTCGCCCCTGTGCTGCACCGGGCCGCCGACCTCGCGGGCGTCCGCTACGGCGCCGACCACGAGGCCGACGTCCGCCTGCGAGTCGTGGCCGATCACGTGCGCAGCGGCCTCATGCTCATCGGCGACGGCGTCACACCCGGGAACGAGGGCGGCGGCTACATCCTCCGCCGCCTGCTGCGCCGCGCCGTCCGGTCGATGAAGCTGCTCGGCGTCGACGAGGCCACCCTGCCGGAGCTGCTCCCGGTCTCGCGCGACGCGATGAGCGCGAGCTATCCGGAGCTGGCCACCGACTTCGCCCGGATCTCGGCGATCGCCTACGCCGAGGAGGAGGCGTTCCGGCGCACCCTGGCGGCCGGGACGACGCTGTTCGACACCGCGGTGAAGCAAGCCAAGGCCGCCGGCACCCCGGCGCTGTCCGGCGACCAGGCGTTCTCGCTGCACGACACGTTCGGCTTCCCCATCGACGTCACCCTCGAGATGGCCGCCGAACAGGGCGTGACCGTCGACGAGGCCGGGTTCCGCGCGCTCATGAAGGAGCAGCGCGAACGCGCCCGCGCCGACTCGCGCGCCAAGCGCACCGGGGCGGTCGACGTCCTCGCCTACCGGCGGCTCCTGACCGATCACGGGCCCACCGACTGGCAGGCCTACGACACGCTGCGGACGGACTCGCGGGTGCTGGGCCTGGTCGCCGAGGGCGATGTCGACCTCGAGGTGGCGGCGACGGGCGACATCACCCGGGTGGTGCTGGACCGGACGCCGTTCTACGCCGAGTCCGGTGGTCAGGTGGCCGATGCCGGCGTTCTCACCTGGGACGGGGGGCGGGCCGAGGTGATCGACGTCCAGCGGCCCGTCAAGGGGCTGGTGGCCCACCAGGTGCGGGTGACCGAGGGCGAGCTCCGCGAAGGCACCGAGCTCACCGCCGAGGTCGACTACGAGTGGCGGCTGTCGGCCTGCCAGGCGCACTCGGGCACGCACGTCGTGCACGCGGCGCTCCGGCAGGTGCTCGGCCCGCAGGCCCTCCAGTCGGGCTCCTACAACCGGCCCGGATACCTGCGCCTGGACTTCGCCTGGCAGGGGGCGCTCTCAGCACAGCAGCGCAGCGACATCGAGGACGTCGCCAATGCCGCGGTCCGCGCCGACCACCGGGTCACCGCCTCGTACATGACGCTGCCCGAGGCGCGGGAGTTCGGTGCCCTGGCGCTGTTCGGGGAGACCTACGGCGAGCAGGTGCGCGTGGTCGAGATCGGCGGGCCGTGGTCGCGGGAGCTGTGCGGTGGCACCCACGTCCGGGGCAGCGCCCAGATCGGCACGCTCGCGCTGACCGGTGAGTCGTCCGTCGGGTCGGGCTCCCGCCGCGTCGAGGCCGTGGTCGGGCTGGAGGGCTTCCGCTACCTGGCCCGCGAGCGGGACCTCGTCCGGCAGCTGGCCGAGCTCCTGAAGGCGCCGCAGGACGGGCTGGTGGAGCGGGTCAGCGGCATGCTCACGCGGTTGCGGGACGCCGACAAGGAGCTGGCCGAGCTACGGAGTCAGCAGACCCAGGCGGCGGCGGGTCAGCTCGCCGCGTCGTCGCGCGACGTCGGGGGAGTAGCGCTGGTCACCGGCTCGCCGGCCGGCCTGAACGGGGGCGATCTGCGCACCCTGGCGCTGGACGTGCGGGGCCGACTGCCCGGGGACCGACCCGCGTTGGTCCTGCTGGCGTCGGAGTTCGGTGGCAAGGTGGCTCTCGTCGCCGCACTGAACCCCGCTGCGCTCGAGGCGGGGCTCTCCGCCAACGACGTGCTGCGGGCCGCGGCCCCTCCGGTCGGCGGTCGCGGGGGCGGCAAGGCAGACGTCGCCCAGGGCGGCGGAACGGATCCCGCGGGTATCCCCGCGGCGTTGCAGGCCGGCGAGCAGGCGGTTCTCGCCGCCACGGGAAGGTGACCGACGTGTCCGACAACGAGTACAACCCCGAGGACACCGGCCCGGTGGGCGGACGTCGTCGGGAGCTGCCGGCCGTACCTCCGGCTCGCCCGCGGCCAGGCCCGTCCACCGGGTCGCATCCGACGTACCACCCGACCACCGAGCTCGACGTCAGCCGGGGCTTCCCGCCGGTGTCCACCGAGACGACCGAGATCGACCTCAGCGGTGGATGGCCCCAGCACCTGAAGGTCCCGCCGCCGCAGGCAGCGTCGTCCCGCCCGTCGGGCCGGGTGCTCGGGGTGGACGTCGGCACGGTGCGGGTCGGCGTCGCGCTCTCCGACCCGACCGGCACCCTCGCCAGCCCGCTCGAGACGCTCCGGCGGGCCAAGAACCTGTCCGATGTGGACCGCCTGGCGGCCCTGGTGGTGGAACACGAGGTGACGGAGGTGGTGGTGGGGGAGCCGGTGCACCTGTCGGGTGCGTCGGGCGCCTCCGCCGAGGATGCGAACAATTACGCTCAGGAACTAGCCGACCGCATTCCAGATGTGCCGGTGATCCTGATCGACGAAAGGCTCTCCACCGTGACTGCAGCCAGTCAACTGCGCGAAGGCGGCATCGACAGTCGCAAGCAGCGACCGGTGATCGACCAGGCAGCCGCCGTGGTCATCCTGCAACAGTTCCTCGACAGCGGGCGGCCCCACTCGTGACCGACCCCGGCGGGCCGCGGCGGGG
>JAOPWH010000216.1 GCA_025965795.1 Blastococcus sp. | reverse complement strand
CCCCGCCGGCTGCAGATCGAGTTCAGCGCCGTCATCCAGCAGCACACCGACGACGAGGGCGGCGAGGTCACGGCCGCGCAGATGTGGGCGGCGTTCACCAACGAGTACCTGCCCGACCCGGACGCACCTTGGGGCCGGTTCTCCCTCGCCGGGCACCGCCACCAGACCCACGGTGAGCAGGTCTACGAGATGGTGGTGGAGCTCGTCGACAACGGCGTGCCCGTCACCATCGAGGGGCGCGGCAACGGACCCATCGCCGCTTTCGTCGACGCGCTGAAGAGCCTCGACGTCGACGTCCGCGTCCTCGACTACGCCGAGCACGCCCTGTCCGCGGGTGGCGACGCGCGTGCCGCCGCCTACGTCGAGTGCGCCGTGGGCGACCGCGTCCTGTGGGGGGTCGGCATCGACCCGAACATCGTCAGCGCGTCGCTCCGGGCCGTCGTATCCGCGGTCAACCGGGCGCACCGGTAAGAAGGCCGTCGGACAGGCGTCGGAGAATCCGCCCGGACGACGGAGAGACATGGGCAGCCCGGGATCGCGAACGGTGGTAGCCACCGTCGGATCCCGGGCTGCTGTCGCTCTACGCCAGCGCCCTTCCCGAGGTGTAGGCCTGTCTCCTGGCCCGGTGCGGCCCCCACACCGTCGCGACCCGCCGTCCCGAGGAGCACCGCCATGTCCGCACTCACCCCCTACCTCGCCGTCCGGGACGCCCGCGCCGCGATGGCCTGGTACACCGAGGCGCTCGGCGCCCGCATCGTGGGCGACCCCTACCTCATGGACGACGACCGGATCGGGCACGCCGAGCTCGACGTCGGCGGAGCGATGCTCTACCTGTCCGACGAGTACCCCGAGCTGGGGCTGAGCGCGCCCGAGGAGGGCAGGGTGAGCGTCACCCTGCACCTGGCCGTCCCGGACGTGGACGCCACGGTCGCCCGCTGCGCCGCGGCCGGCGCCACGGTCGAACGGCTTCCCACCGACGCCCCGTACGGACGGACCGGCGTCGTCGTCGACCCGTACGGGCACCGGTGGATGCTGCAGACCCCCGCGACCCCGGTTTCGCCGGGGCCGAAGCCGGGCGACGCCGTCTACCTCACCCTGCAGGTGCCCGACGGCGCCCGCGGCCGCGACTTCTACGAGGCCGTGCTCGGCTGGAGCATGGTGCCGGGTCGGGCCGACGGCTGGCAGGTCGAGGGCACCACCCCCATGGTCGGGATCGGCGGGGGCACGACGGAGCCCGGCACCGTGCCCATGTACGCCACGGACGACATCGAGGTCGCCGTCGCCGCCGTCCGGACCGCCGGTGGCTCGGCGGGCGAGATCGAGCGGCGGCCCTACGGTCTCCAGGCGCTGTGCCGCGACGACCAGGGCCTGCCGTTCTACCTGGGTCAGCTCTCCTGACCGAAGGCTCCGCCGTCGTCCTCGCGGCGACTCTCGACGAGGGCCTGCGCGGGCTCCTCGGGCGGCGCGTCGGCGGGCTCGTCGCCTCGGCGGACGCGGTCCTGAGTCTCGCCGGTACGAAGCTCGTCGACCAGCAGCAGGTCGCGGCGGACGTGCCGGCGCCGGTAGGCGACCCGGCTGATCATGTGCGCGCTCACCGGCGCCGTGAGCAGCTGGAAGGCCGCGACCAGCAGCAGCATCCAGGTGGCCGACCAGCCGTTGAGCCGGATCGCCCCGCCGACCATGACGAGCAGCACGCCCAGTACCTGCGGCTTGGTGCCCGCGTGCATGCGGGCGAGCACGTCGGGGAACCGCAGCAGCCCGAGTCCCGCGGTCAGGCAGAGGAACGCCCCGGCGAGGAGGAACACGACCGCGACGACGTCCTCGACCGAGTCGATGCCGCTCACCGGTCCTCCTCCTGACGCCGCGCTTCCCGCTCCTCTGCGGCCAAGGGCAGGCCGACGTCCTGGCCGTCGTCGTCGGACCTCACCAGCATGCCGCCCACGTACCGGGCGACGGAGACCGAGCCGACGAAGGCCAGCAGGGACACCACCACCAGCACCGGGACGACGGTCGGATCGCGCTCCAGCGCCGCGTACACCGCGAGACCCGCGGCGATGATCACCAGCAGGGTGTCGGTCGCGACGACCCGGTCGAGCAGGGACGGGCCCAGCGCCAGGCGGACCAGCGCCATGAGCGCGCCCCCGCCGAGGAGGACGTAGGCGATCACGAAGACGAGGGTCACGGGGTCCGCCGTCCCGTGGCAGCAGCGCTCGGCCGCCGGTCGAGGGCGGCGATCTCGTCGGCGGAACCGAAGGCCCGCACGACCCGCGCCTCCAGGGCCAGCACGGAGGCCCGCTGCCGCTCGACGTCCGCCAGGTCGTGCACGTGCAGGACGTGCACGGCGAGCAGGAGCCGCTCGCGGTCCATGTCGATCACCAGCGACCCGGGCACCAGCGACAGCGCCTCGGCGACGACGGTGAGCAGCAGGTCGGAGTCGGTGCGCAGCTGGACGCGGATGATCGCGCTGCGCGGAACGCCCGGACGCAGCGTCTGCCAGGCCACCTGGGCGCCGGAGGTCACCAGGTCGACCACGAAGACCCCGAGGAACGCGAGGAAGCCGCCCGGGTGCACACGGGCGGCGCCGACGACCGGTGGCAGCGGCAGCACCACCGTCACCACCAGCGCGAGGGCGATCCCCGAGAGCAGGTTCGCCCACGACCAGGTGCCCCACAGCAGGTTCCAGACGACGACCAGCCAGACCAGCAGCGGGAGCTGGTGCCGCACCTGGTGGCCGAGGCCGCGGACCACCGGCACGCCGGTCACGGGACGTCCTCCGCGCCGCCGAAGACCGCCGTCACGTAGGGCCGGCCGTCGAGGACGTCGGCCGCGGCCCGCCCGGCCACGCCGTACAGCGGGCCGGCGAGCAGGGTCAGCGCGACGGTCAGCGCCGCCATCGTCGCCGTCGCCGTCACCATCACCCAGGGCAGCGGGCGCAGCGCGCGCCGGCCCGCCCTGCCCTCGCCGAAGCCGTCTGTCGACGGCGTCGTGGCGGTGGCGACGGCGGAGTGCCGCGCCCAGGCGGCCGCCCGCCGGCTCCGCCCGCGCGAGGAACCCGCAGGAACCGGCTCTGCCGCGATCGGCACCACCTCGCCGTCCGCACCGTCCAGCGGCGCCGCGGCGATCTCCGGTCCGGCGTCGGCGGCGGCCGCCCGGAAGGTGTCCTGGGCCGGCGACTGCGACGGGGGCCGCCAGAACGCGCGGCTCCACACGCGGGAGACCGCCACCAGCGTGAGCAGGCTGGTGACCGCGCCGGCGGCGACCACGGTGTAGGGCAGCCACCAGCCCGCGGCGACCCCGGCCTCGAGCAGCCCCACCTTGCCGATGAAGCCCGACAGCGGAGGGATCCCGGCCAGGTTCATCGCCGGCACGAAGAAGAGCGCGGCCAGCAGCGGCGAGGCCTTGGCCAGCCCGCCGAGCCGGTCGACCGCCGTCGACCCGCCCTGCCGTTCGATCAGGCCCGCCACGAGGAAGAGCGTCGTCTGGATGGCGATGTGGTGGACGACGTAGAAGATCGCGCCGGCCAGCCCGGCCGCGCTGCCCAGCGCGATGCCGAACACCATGTAGCCGATGTGGCTGACCAGCGTGAACGACAGGATCCGCCGGATGTCGGTCTGCGCGACGGCGCCGAGGATGCCGACGACCATCGTGGCCAGGGCGGCCCACATCAGCACCGAGTCGAGCGCGCCCCCCGGGAAGAGCAGGGTCTGGGTGCGGATGATCGCGTAGACGCCGACCTTGGTCAGCAGCCCGGCGAACACCGCCGTCACCGGGGCCGGCGCGGTCGGATAGCTGTCGGGCAGCCAGGCCGACAGCGGGAACACAGCCGCCTTGATCGAGAACGCGATCAGCAGCAGCGAGTGCAGCAGCAGCTGGGTGCCCGACGGCAGGTCGGCCAGCCGGCCCGCCAGCTGGGCCATGTTCACCGTGCCGGTCGCGGCGTAGATCAGCGCGATGGCGGCCAGGAACAGCAGCGAGCTGAGCAGGCTGACCACGATGTAGGTGACGCCGGCGCGGATGCGGGGCGCCGAGCCGCCGAGGGTGAGCAGCACGTAGCTGGCGGTCAGCAGGATCTCGAAGCCGACGTAGAGGTTGAACAGGTCCCCGGCGAGGAACGCGTTGGCGACGCCGGCCATCAGCACGAGGAACGTCGGATGGAAGATCGACAGCGGCGTCTCCTCGTCGCCGTCCGCCGAGCCCTGGCCCATCGCGAAGACCAGCACGCCGAGCCCGACCGTGGCCGCGACCACGAGCATCAGGGCCGACAGCCGGTCGACCACCAGCACGATGCCCAGCGGCACGGGCCAGCCACCGACCGAGACCGCCGATGCGCCGTCGGCGTCGGTCAGCAGAAGCAGGGACACCGCGACGGCCAGCACCGCGGTGAGGACGACGGTGCTGAGCGTCCGCTGCACCCGCGGGTGCCGGCCGACCAGCAGCGCGGCCGCGGCGCCGAGCAGGGGCAGCAGCACCGGCAGCGGCGTGAGAACGCGGATCACCGGTCCTCCCACGAGGCGTGCGGGAGGTCGATGTCGTCGGACGGGATGTCGTCGGGGTCGAGTTCGTCGGCGTCCGTGCCGACCCGGCCGGCCACCCGCCGGTCCTCCTCGTCGACCCCCACGACCTCCTGGCGGACCAGCCGCCACGAGCGGTAGATCAGCGCCAGCAGGAAGGCCGCGACCCCGAAGGTGATCACGATCGCGGTGAGGATGAGGGCCTGGGGCAGCGGATCGGTCATCTCCGCCGGGTCGGCGAGCCCGAGGATGGGAGCGGCCCCGGCCCCCCCGACCGTGGACAGCAGCAGGAGATTGGTGGCGTTGCCCAGCAGGAGGAAGCCCAGGAGCACCCGGGTCAGGCTGCGGTCGAGCAGCAGGTAGACGCCGGCGGCGTAGAGCCCACCGATGATCACCGGCAGGACGACGGTCGGCGTCATCGGACGATCACCTCGTCCGGCGTCGCGTCGATCGGGTCGTCCTCGTCCACCTGGCGGTCCAGTTCCGCGCCCAGGCTGCGCAGCACGTCGAGGACCAGCCCCACCACGATCAGGTACACGCCGATGTCGAAGAACAGCGAGGTCACCAGTTTGACGTTCCCGAGCACGGGCAGCGTGGTCTCGAGGATCGCCGTCTGCAGCACCTCCGCGCCGAGCATCAGCCCGACCACCCCCGTGCCGCCGGAGAACAACAGCCCGATGCCGAGCAGCAGGCCGGGATCCACCGGGGCTGCCTCCCCCAGCTCGTAGCGACCGCCGGCCAGGTACCGCAGTACCAGCGCCAGCCCCGCGACGAGCCCGCCCGCGAACCCGCCGCCGGGCTCGTTGTGGCCGCTGAACAGCAGGTAGACCGAGAAGACCACGATGGAGTGGAACAGGATCCGGGTGACCACCTCGAGCACCACCGAACGCCGCTCGGGGGCCAGCGCCGCCGAGGCCGCCAGCCACTGCCCCCGCGGAGCGCGCCGCGACGAGCGGTCGTCGCGGGCGAGCTGCACGGGGTCGAGGCGGTCGACCACACCGGTCCGGCGACGCAGGAACACCAGGCTGGCCACCCCGGTCGCGGCCACCACCAGCAGCGAGATCTCGCCGAGGGTGTCCCAGGCCCGGAGGTCGACCAGGATCACGTTGACGATGTTCTTGCCGCCGCCGAAGCCGTAGGCCTCGTCGGGATAGTCCGCCGACACCGGGGTAGCGGTGCGGGCGCTCAGCGCCACGGCGCCCACGCACCCCATCAGCAGTCCGACGCCGACCGCGATGGCGCCACGGACGGCCCGCTCGCGGGGGCGGTGCCGCTCGGAGATGTCCTTGGGCAGCTTGCGCAGCACCAGCACGAAGACGACGAGGGTGAGCGTCTCGACCAGGAACTGGGTGAGCGCGAGGTCGGGAGCGCCCTGCAGCGCGAAGAGGACGGCGAGCCCGTACCCGGTGACGCCGACGACCAGCACCGCGGACAGTCGCTGCCGGATCTTCAGCGCCAGCGCCGCGGCGACCAGCACGACCGCGCCGACCAGTGCCTGGACCGGGGTGTCCCAGGCCCGCCACTCCCCCGGCCACGGCGCCCGGAACAGCAGCACCGAACCGGGCAGGGCCAGGACGACCACCAGGATCGTGCCGAGGTAGGCCGGCAGCGATCCGCGCTGCGTCGTGCCGGTGACCAGCACGGCGAAGCGGTCCAGCGCCTGCAGCGTGTTCCAGTAGCCCTCGTCCGCCGAGGCCCCCACGGCCCAGCGCTGCTGGAGGCGGAAGAGCCGGCTCCGGAGGGCGAACAGCGCACCGCCGGCCAGCAGGGTGCCGGCGGACAGCGCGAGGGCGGGCTGGAGCCCGTGCCAGAGCCCGAGCGCCGCTGCCTCCGCCGTCCGCAGCGGCAACTGCTCGGCATACCCCGCGACCAGCGGCTCCAGCAGCGGGCTGCCCGGTCCGGCGAGCAGGCCGGCCAGCGCCAGGACCGCGGGGGCGGCCAGGAAGAGCGCGCCCGGCGGGTGCACGAGCTCGGCCGGCGCGGTCTGCGGCAGGCCCGGCTTGCGGGCGAAGGCCCCCCACAGGAAGCGGGCGGTGTACGCGGCGGTGAGCGCCGACCCCAGGACGATCCCGGTGAGCACCACGACGGCAGCGGTGCGATCGGACAGGCCGCCGTCCCAGAGCGCGGAGAAGGCCGCTTCCTTGCCGACGAAACCCAGCAGCGGTGGCAGGCCGGCCATGGACGCGGCCGCCAGGGCACCGATGACGGCGAGCGCCGGCAGTCGCCGGCCGAGCCCCGAGAGCCGCCGGAGGTCGCGGACGCCGGTGGCGTGGTCGATCACACCGACGGTGAGGAACAGGGTGGACTTGAACAGCGCGTGCGCGAGCGTCATCGCCAGGCCGGCCGCCCCGAGCTCCCGGCTGCCGGCGCCCAGCAGCACCATGAGGAAGCCGAGCTGGCTGACCGTGCCGAAGGCGAGCAGCAGCTTCAGGTCGTTCTGCCGCAGCGACCGGTAGCCGCCGACGAACATCGTGGCCAGACCCAGCCCGAGGACGATCGGCCGCCAGCCCGGGACGTCGGCGAAGCCCGGAGCGAGGCGGGCGATGAGGTAGATCCCGGCCTTCACCATCGCCGCGGCGTGCAGGTAGGCGCTGACCGGCGTGGGCGCCTCCATGGCCGCGGGCAGCCAGAAGTGGAACGGGATCATCGCGGACTTCGTGATCGCCCCGACCAGCACGAGGACGGTGCCGGCCACGAGCAGCGGTCCGCTCCCGGGGTGGGCGACGACCTCGGACAGGACGCGGGTACCGCTGGCCTCGCCGATCATCAGCAGTCCGACCAGCATCGCCAGGCCGCCGGCCGTGGTGAGCACCAGCGCCTGACCGGCAGCGCGTCGGGCGGCGAGCCGCGTGCCGGCGCCACCGATCAGCAGGTAGGAGAAGACGGTGGTGAGCTCCCAGAAGACGTAGAGCAGGAGCAGGTCGTCGGCGAGGACGAGGCCGAGCATCGAGCCGGCGAAGGCCGTCAGCTGGCCGGCGAACCGGCCGGCACCCTCGTCGCCGGCCTCGAAGTACCGGGCGCAGTAGAGCAGCACCAGGGCGCCGACGCCGGTGACCACGAGTGCGAAGAGGAGGGCCAGCGGATCCAGCCGCAGAGCCACGTCCAGGTCGAGGGCCGGGATCCACGACGTCGTCTCGTGGACCTCGCCGCCGTCGGTGACCGTGCCCAGCCGGGCGAGCAGCCAGCCGAAGGCAGCCGCGGGCACCAGGGCGAGCGCGAGGAACGCGTTCCGGCCCCACCACCGCACCAGCACCGGCGCGACCAGAGCCGCGACCACGTGGAGCAGCAGCAGGAGGGTCACGGGTCTCCGGGAGTCGGGGCGGGCTCGGGGACGACCACTCGACGTCGGGTGACGACCGGCGGCGGGACCCCCAGGCTACCGGTCCGGCGCTACCGACCCTCCCGCGATCGTCACGTCACCCTTCGGCGAGCTCCGAGGCGGCGAGCCACTCGTTCTCGACCTGCTCCTTCTCCGCGTGCACGGCCTTGAGCTGGGCATCGAGCTCGGCGGCCTTCGCATAGTCGGCCGCCGCTGCCGCCAACTGGTCGTGCAGCTTCCGCTCGTCGGCGTCCAGCTTGAGCATCCGCCGCTCGAGACGGCTCGCCTCCTTCTTGGCCGCCCGGGCGTCCGCGGCCGAGACCGCCTGCCCGCCGCCGGGGGCACCGACGGGACGGACCTCTGCCCCGACGGCCGACGTCAGCGGCGCACCCCCGGCCGCCCGGCGGCGCAGGTACTCCTCCACCCCGCCGGGGAGCTCGGCCAGCGAGCCGTCGCCGAGCAGCGCCACGACCTTGTCGCACACCCGGTCGACGAAGTACCGGTCGTGGCTGACCACGAGCACCGTGCCGGGGAACCCGTCGAGCAGGTCCTCCACCGCGGTCAGGGTGTCGATGTCGAGGTCGTTCGTGGGCTCGTCGAGCACCAGCACGTTCGGCTCGGCCATCAGCAGCCGCAGCAGCTGCAGCCGCCGGCGCTCGCCGCCCGAGAGGTCCCCGACCGGCGTCCACTGCCGGTTGGCCGCGAAGCCGAAGCGCTCGGCCAGCGAGGACGCCGAGATGTCCTGGTTGCCGATCCGCGCCACCCGGGCCACGTCCTGCACGGCCTCGAGCACCCGGGCGCGCGGAGGCAGCTCGGTGACGTGCTGCGACAGGTAGCCGACCGAGACGGTCTGGCCCACCACGATCGAGCCCGCGTCCGGCTTCACCTCGCCGACCAGCATCCGGAGCAGCGACGTCTTGCCCGCGCCGTTCACGCCGACGATGCCGATCCGGTCGCCCGGGCCGACGTGCCAGGTGAGATCGGCGAACAGCGTGCGCGGACCGTCCTCGGTCTTGACGGCGTAGTCGACGTCCTCGACGTCGTAGACCGTCTTGCCGAGCCGCCGCGCCGCGAAGCCCTTGAGCGCCATGGTGTCGCGGGCCGGGGGCTCGTCGGCGATCAGCGCCTGGGCCGCCTCGATCCGGAACTTCGGCTTGCTGGTGCGCGCCGGCGGGCCACGCCGCAGCCAGGCCAGTTCCTTGCGGACGAGGTTCAGCCGGCGGTCCTCGGTCACCGCCGAGATCCGCGCCCGCTCCGCGCGCGCCAGGGTGTAGGCGGAGTAGCCGCCGTCGTAGGCGTGCACCGAGCCGTCGGCGACCTCCCACGTGGTCGTGCAGACCTCGTCCAGGAACCAGCGGTCGTGGGTGACGACCACGAGGCCGCCGGCGCGGGCGCGCACGTACTCGGCCAGCCAGGCCACGCCCTCCACGTCGAGGTGGTTGGTCGGCTCGTCCAGGACCAGCAGGTCCAGCGGCCGGATCAGCTGCGCGGCCAGCGCGACGCGGCGGCGCTCGCCACCGGACATCGGCGCGACCGGGGCGTCCAGGCCGAGACGGTCGAGCTCCAGACCGGTGAGCACCGAGCGCACCGCGGCGTCGCCGGCCCACTCGTGCTCGGCGGCGAACATCGTCGGCGGGAGGACGACGTCGCGCACCGTCGTCCCCGGCGGGAGGGTGCCGGTCTGGTCGAGGACGCCCATGGCGAGGTCGCCACGGCGGGTGACCCGCCCGGAGTCCGGCTCCTGGGTACCGGTCAGCACCGACAGCAGGGTCGTCTTCCCGCCGCCGTTGCGGCCGACGACGCCGATCCGCTCACCGGCCGCGACGCCGAGGGAGACGTCGTCGAGCAGGACGGTCGTGCCGTGTGCCTTGTGCACCCGTTCGAGGTTGACCAGGTTCAGGGGTGCGCTCATCGACCCCAGTATCCCGCACACGCCCACGTGCTCTTCCTTCGCGGCGGCGGCTACGGGCACGTCGGCATCGTCGTAGGAGTGAATACCGACGGCAGCGCGCGTGTGGAGCAGTACAACGGGGACGGGAGGGGGACCTACAGCGTCGTCAACGACCGCGCCGAAGCCTACTTGTACTGACGGAACACGATCTCTGCGATGAGCTCGGGGTTTCTCGCGGGATCACGCGAGGCGGGTGACTTCCACGGTCACCGTGTGGCCCTCGCTCTTCGGGCCGGAGAACAGGCCTTTGAACGGAGGGACGTCGCCGTAGTCACGGCCCCGGCCGAGCGTGACGTGCCGGGTGCCGACGTCGACGGAGTTGGTGGGGTCGAAGCCGTTCCAGCCGCCGTCCCACCACTCCACCCAGGCGTGACTCTCCCCGGTGACCGGCTCACCGATGGCGGCCTTCGGCTTCGGGTGCAGGTAGCCGGAGACGTACCTGGCGGGCAGGCCGAGGGCACGCAGCAGGCCGATCGTGACGTGCGAGATGTCCTGGCAGACCCCCTTGCCCGTGGACCACGCCTGCATGGCGTTGGTGGTCACGTTGGTCGAGCCCGACAGGTACTCCATGTGCGTGTTGACGAAGCGGCAGACCCGTGCGCCGGCCTCGTGCGGACGGGCGTCGCCGACCGCCTCCCGCACCTGGGCCACCACGTCGTCGTCCATGGCCGTGCGCGGTGTCGGGGCCAGGAGCTCGCCGAACTCGGCACGCACCTCGCGGGCGGCCAGCGCGCTCCAGCCCAGGCGGTCGTGCTCGGCGAGATCGGGCCCCGCCTCGACGATCGAGGTGCCGGTGACGACCAGCTCCGCGTGTGGACTGTGCAGGTCGAACGCGGTGACGGTCGAGCCCCAGTAGTCGCGGTATGCGTAGGCCGTGGCCGCCGGCTCGATCTCCACCCGCGACCGCAGCGTCGTCTGCCGGTTGCTGCTCTCCGGCGTCAGCCGCGCCTCGTTGTAGGAGGAGCGGACCGCACCGGTGTAGTGGAAGGCGGTGCGGTGCACGACCTGCAGCCGCCAGCGGTGCCCGGCCGGCCGCGGAACCGGCAGGCCCTGGGTCTGCGACTGGGGCCGCGGACTCTGTGTCATCCGTCGCTCCCGCGGACCGCTCCGCTCCTCGCTCGTTCCTCGCTCGTTCCTCGCTCCTGTCCGCTCATCCGACCCCCTCAGGCACCCACACCTGCGGCGCCTGTTCGGTGAAGAAGCGCTGGGTCACCGCCGCGCTGGCCGCCGAGCAGGTGCGCTGCAGCTCCTCCAGCCGCGCCGGCAGCTGGGCCAGCAGCTCGGGCGTGCCCATGAACTCCAGCATCGTGCGCGCCCGGCCGACGATGCGGTGCGCCTCGCCGGCCACGCCGATCCGGGCCGCGTTCTGCACCGTGGACCGCTCCAGCTCGGCCAGGCAGGCCTCCGCCTGCTCCAGCGCCGCGAACACCGAGCGCGGGAAGAGCCGGTCCAGCAGCAGGAACTCCGCTGCCCGGCTCGAGTTGACCATGCCCCGGTAGGTGCGCAGATAGGGCTCGTAGGCCCCGGTCGAGCGCAGGACCAGGGTCCAGGACGGCGCGGCGTCGCCGGCCAGCACGCGGGTCGAGATGATCCGCGAGGTCATGTCGACCCGCTCCAGCGAGCGGCCCAGGATGAGGAACAGCCAGCTCTCGTCGCGACTCATCGTGGCGTCGGCCAGCCCGAACACCATCGCCGAACGTTCCCGCACGAAGCGGAACAGCGAGTGCGGCCCGTACCGGCGGGCCATGGTCCGCTGCTGGGGCAGCGCGTTGTGCGTGACGTTGAGCGACTCCCAGATCTCGGCCGAGAGCACCTCGCGGGCTCCGCGGGCGTTCTCCCGCGCCGAGGACAGCGCGCCGACGATCGAGCTGGGGCTGCTGCGGTCGAAGGCCAGGGCGGCGAGCACGCGCTCGGTGTCGGCCTCGGACTCGGGAGTGGGCGAGCCCATCAGCGCGAGCAGGTTGGCGCAGGCGCGGCGCTCGTCGATCCACGGGTCCTCGACCAGCCGCTGGGTGTGCACGTCGAGGATGCGGGCGGTGTC
>JAOPWH010000210.1 GCA_025965795.1 Blastococcus sp. | reverse complement strand
CGCGGTCGCCGACGCCGGAGCGATCGCCGCCCTCGTGAGCGGATCAGGCCCCACGGTCGCGGCGCTCGCCCGCGACGAGGCCGCCGCGGTGCGGCTGGCCGCCGCGCTGGCGGGCGAAGGTGTGTTCCGGACCGTGCGCGCGGTGCGGGGACCCGTACCGGGCGCCCGACTCGTCGGCTGACGAGCGCTCAGCCCTGGGTCGGGCCGTCCACCAGGCCGGGCTCCGGGTCGAGGTTGGACAGGCCGTTGTAGGACAGGTTGACCAGATGGGCCGCCACCCGTTCCTTGTCCAGCGAGCGGTCGTCCAGCCACCACTGACCGACCAGCGAGACCATGCCGACCAGCGCCTGGCTGTAGAGCTGTGCCAGCCGCGGGTCGAAACCCCGGGAGTCGAACTGTCGGCCGAGGATGTGCTCCACCTGGCGCGCCACCTCGCCGATCAGCGAGGAGTACGTCGAGACGCCGCTGACGACCGGAGCGTCGCGGGTGAGCACCCGGAAGCCGTCGGAGTGCCCCTCGATGTAGGACAGCAGGGCCAGCGCCGCCCGCTCGAGGAGCTCACGGGGGCCGCCGGGAGCGGCCAGCGCAGACGCGAAGTCGTCGAGCACCTGGTGCATCTCGCGGTCGACGACGGCGGCGTACAGGCCGTCCTTGCCGCCGAAGTGCTCGTACACGACGGGCTTGCTCACGTCGGCGCGGGCCGCGATCTCCTCGATCGAGGTCGCCTCGTAGCCCTTCTGGCCGAACAGCTCACGCCCGATGTCGAGCAGCTGCTCCCGACGCTGGGTGCCGGTCATCCGCACGCGCGGCCTGGCCGCGCTGCTGCTCATGCCGACCATCCTGCCCCCCGCGCCCTGCGAGGTGTTGCCGTGAGCCTGCGAGTGGTCGAGGCCCCGTCGGCAGGCTCGCCCCGGTCCTGCGAGGCGTGAGTGGGACGGGCTCGTTCGACCTCGTTCAGTTCGTCGCCGCGACGGGCTTGCGCTTGGCCGCCAGCCGGACCGGGTCGGGCCACTTGACGTCCCGGGCCCAGCCGAGCTTCTCGAATCCCCAGATGATCCGGGCGCTGATGTCGATCTGGCCCCGCAGCACGCCGTGTCGCGCGCAGGTGGGATCGGCGTGGTGGAGGTTGTGCCACGACTCGCCGCCGCTGAGGATCGCCAGCGGCCAGAAGTTCGTGGCGCGATCGCGCGAGGCGAAGGGGCGGTTGCCCACGACGTGGCAGACGGAGTTGATCGACCAGGTCACGTGGTGCAGCAGCGCGACCCGGACCAGACCGGCCCAGAAGAAGGCCGACCAGGCGCCCATCCAGCTGCCGGCCACCAGGCCGCCGATGACCGCGGGGAGTGCCAGGCTCAGGAACGCCCACAGGATGAACAGCCGGCTCGTACGCCGCACGGCGGTGTCCTTCACCAGGTCGGGGGCGTAGCGGTCGGCGTTGGTCTGCCGGCGGTCGAACAGCCAGCCCAGGTGCGCGTGGAACATGCCCTTGGTGAGGTTCCGGGCGCCGGGGCCGTAACGCCACGGTGAGTGCGGGTCGCCCTCGCGGTCGGCGAACGCGTGGTGCCGTCGGTGGTCGGCCACCCACTGCACGACCGGCCCCTGGATGGCCATCCCGCCGACCGCGGCCAGTGCGATCCGCAGCGCCTTGTTCGCCTTGAACGACCCGTGGGTGAAGTGCCGGTGGTAGCCGACGGTGACGCCCAGCAGGGTCAGGAAGTAGAAGCCGACGAACAGGACCACGTCGGTCCACGACATCCCCCAGCCCCAGACGGCGGGGATGATGGCGGCCAGCGCGAGGAACGGGACGACGACGAACACGTAGAGCGTGATCTGCTCCAGCGCGCCCTTCTCGCCGCCGAGGGCGTTGGCGGGCAGCCCGGCGAGCGGGTCCGCGGTGCGGGGCGGGGCCGTGGGCCGGGTCAGGGTAGGAGCAGACAAAGGTGTCTCCGGAGGCATGGGGAGGGGGTCCGGCGACGCTGCAGGGTCAACGTCCCTGGCCGGGGCTACGTGTCCGTAACCTACGTCACCGTAGGGAGGACGGCGACCCGAGCCGGCGGCCGCACTCCTCCCTCGTCCGGGTCCCGGAGCATGCCCTCGGCCGCGCCCGGCCCTAGGCTCGCTGCGGGCGCCGCTCGCCGGCGTCCCTGCGGCGCGCGTCCGGCGTCGCGGGTGGGGGATGGGGTAATCGGCAGCCCGCCGGCCTTTGGAGCCGTGCAGTCTCGGTTCGAGTCCGAGTCCCCCAGCGGTGTTCCCCGCTGTCGCCGTATGAGGAGATCCGTGAGCTCGCAGGAACCGCCGGTGTCCACCGCCCCTCGACCGGCGGTCGCCGCCGTCGTCGTCCTCGCCGCCGGGCAGGGCACGCGCATGCGCTCGGCGACGCCGAAGGTCCTGCACCCCCTCGGCGGTCGCAGCATGCTCGGGCACGTGCTGGCTGCGGCCGAGCCTCTCGGAGCCGCCACGACGGTCGTCGTCGTGGGGGCCGGCCGCGCGGCCGTGGAGGCGCACCTGGCGCGGATCGCTCCCGCCGCCCTCCCGGTGCTGCAGGAGGAGCAGCGCGGCTCCGGCCACGCGGCGGCGATCGCCCTGGACGCCGTGCCGGATCTCGCCGGGACCGTGCTGGTGGTCAACGGCGACGCGCCGCTGCTCCGCGTCGCGACGGTCGAGGCCCTCGTGAGGGCACACGTCGAGGCCGGCAACGCGCTGACCGTCCTGACGGCGGAGGTCTCCGACCCGACCGGCCTCGGCCGGATCGTGCGCGACGGCGACGGCGCGGTGCGCGCGATCGTGGAGGAACGCGACGCCACCCCCGAGCAGCGGGCGATCGGTGAGATCAACGCCGGCGTGTACGTGGGTGACGCCGCGGCGCTCCGGAGCGCCCTCGGGCGCATCGGCGCCGACAACGACCAGGGCGAGCTGTACCTGACCGACGTCCTCGGACTCCTGGTCGGCGACGGCGCCCCGGTCGGGGGCGCCCGCGCTGACGACCCCGCCGACGTCCTCGGCTGCAACGACCAGCGGGAACTCGCCGACCGTCGCCGCACCCTGAACGACCGCGTGCTCGACGACCTGATGCGCTCCGGGGTGACCGTCGTCGACCCGCAGACCACCTGGGTCGACGTCACCGCCGGTGTGGCGGCCGACGCCGTCCTGCACCCGGGCACCCAGCTGCTGGGGACGACGACCGTGGCCGCGGGCGCCGTCGTCGGCCCGGACACCACCCTGGTCGACACGGAGGTGTCGGGCGGTGCCTCCGTCCTCCGATCGCACTGCGTGGGCGCGGTGATCGGCCCGGACGTCACCGTCGGCCCGTTCAGCTACCTCCGGCCGGGCACCCGGCTGGGCCGGGGCGCCAAGGTGGGCAGCTTCGTGGAGACCAAGAACGTCGAGGTGGGTGAGGACTCGAAGGTGCCCCATCTCTCCTACGTCGGCGACGCGACCATCGGCCGAGGCGCGAACATCGGTGCGGCGACGATCTTCGTCAACTACGACGGCGTGACCAAGCACCACACGACGGTCGGCGACCACGTGCGCATCGGCTCGGACACCATGCTCGTGGCGCCGGTCACGGTCGGGGACGGCGCCTACACCGCGGCGGGCTCGGTGATCACGTCGGACGTGCCCCCGGGGGCGATAGCCGTCGCGCGGGCGCCGCAGCGGAATGTGGCAGGCTGGGTCCGTCGCCGCCGATCCGGCACGCCCGCGGCGAAGGCCGCGGAAGCCGCCGAGGGTCGGGTGGAGGCAGCCGGGTCAAGTCGGTCCGAGGCCCCTGGGGCGGACACCGAGCAGTAGGGACGAACGAGCCGATGAGCGCCATCCGGCAGGCCAACAGCAAGAGCTTGATGCTCTTCTCGGGACGTGCCTATCCCGAGCTGACCACGGAGATCGCCGGGCACCTCGGCGTCACCCCGACCCCGACCGCCGCCTACGAGTTCGCCAACGGCGAGCTGTTCGTGCGGTTCGAGGAGTCGGTCCGCGGGTGCGACGCCTTCGTGGTGCAGAGCCACACGGCGCCGATCAACACCTGGCTCATGGAGCAGCTGATCATGGTCGATGCGCTCAAGCGCGCCTCGGCCAAGCGGATCACCGTCGTCGCGCCGTTCTTCCCCTACGCGCGGCAGGACAAGAAGCACCGCGGCCGCGAGCCGATCTCCGCGCGCCTGGTCGCCGACATGTTCAAGACCGCCGGCGCCGACCGGCTGATGACCGTCGACCTGCACACCGCCCAGATCCAGGGTTTCTTCGACGGGCCGGTCGACCACCTCTTCGCCCTCGACCTCCTCGTCGAGCAGGTCTGCTCCCGCTGGGGCGACCGGGACATCACCGTCGTCTCCCCGGACTCCGGACGGGTTCGCGTGGCCGAGCGCTGGACCGACAAGCTCGGCGGTGTGCCGCTGGCGTTCATCCACAAGACCCGAGACCCGATGAAGCCCAACGAGGTGAAGGCCAATCGCGTCGTCGGTGAGGTCGAGGGCCGCGTCTGCATCCTGGTCGACGACATGATCGACACCGGCAGC
>JAOPWH010000200.1 GCA_025965795.1 Blastococcus sp. | reverse complement strand
GTCATCGACCCCGACGTCCTGTGGAGCTGCACGAACTGCGGCGCCTGCGTCGAGCAGTGCCCGGTCGACATCGAGCACGTCGACCACATCATGGACATGCGCCGCTACCAGGTGCTGATCGAGTCGAGCTTCCCGTCCGAGGCCGGCGTGATGATGCGCAACCTGGAGAACCGCGGGAACCCGTGGGGCGTGGGCGGCAACGTCCGCGAGGAGTGGATCAAGGAACTCGACTTCGAGGTCAAGGTCGTCGACGGCCCCATCCCCTACGAGGTCGAGTACCTCTTCTGGGTCGGCTGCGCCGGCGCCATCGACGACCGGGCCAAGCGCACCACCAAGGCCGTCGCCGAGCTGATGCACATGGCCGGCGTCGAGTTCGCCGTCCTCGGCTCCGGCGAGACCTGCTCCGGCGACCCGGCCCGGCGCATGGGCAACGAGTTCCTCTTCCAGCAACTGGCGATGGAGAACGTCGAGACGCTGAACGCGGCCTTCGAGGGCCGCGTCCCCGGGATGCGCAAGATCGTCGCCACCTGCCCGCACTGCTTCAACTCACTCGGCAAGGAGTACCCGCAGGTCGGTGGCGAGTACGAGGTCATCCACCACACGCAGCTGCTCGGCAGGCTGCTGGAGGAGGGCCGGCTCACCCCGGTCACGCCGATCGACCGCAAGGTGACCTACCACGACCCGTGCTTCCTGGGCCGGCACAACAAGGTCTACACGCCCCCGCGCGAGATCCTCGACTCCGTCCAGGGCCTGTCCACGCAGGAGATGCACCGCTGCAAGGACCGCGGCTTCTGCTGCGGCGCGGGCGGCGCGCGCATGTGGATGGAGGAGAAGATCGGCAAGCGGATCAACGCCGAGCGCACCGAAGAGGCGCTCGAGCTCGATCCGGATGTCATCTCCACCGCGTGCCCGTTCTGCATCACGATGCTCAGCGACGCGCTGAACACCAAGAAGCAGAACGGTGAGGCCAAGGAGCACGTCGAGGTGCTCGACGTCAGCCAGATCCTGCTGCGGTCGATGGCCCCCGTCGGCGCCCAGGGCACCGCCTCCGGTCCGGAGGTGGGCGACGTGTCCGACGACCCGGCAGGTACCGGCTCACCGGCCACGGAGCACGAGTAGGGGTCCGGGGCCGGTATAGGACTGTCCTGTGCTGTTGCAACTGCGGGTCACCGTGCCCCCCGACCGGACCGGCCAGGTCCGTGACCTCTTCGAGAAGGACCCGGGGACGGCGCATCTCGCCGTCCTCACCGGCGCCTCCGTCTCCCCCGCCGGCGACCTCGTGCTGGCCGACGTCGCCCGGGAGTCCGCGGACGGCCTCGTCGCCGCGCTGCGGGACCTGGACGTGCACCGGGACGGCGCGATCGCGATCACCTCGATCGACGCGGCGGTCTCGGGCGCGGCGCGGCGGGCCGAGGAACGCGCCCCCGGCGACGGAGCGGACGCCGTCGTCTGGGAGCAGGTGGTCCGCACGACGGACGCCGACTCTGCGCTCTCCGTCTCCTACCTCGCCTTCCTCACCATCGCGACCCTCCTTGCCGGGATCGCGATCATCAACGACTCGGCGATCCTCACCATCGGCGCGATGGTGCTCGGCCCGGAGTTCGTGCCGCTCGCCGCGCTCGCCGTCGCCGCCGTGCAGCACCGTCCGGCCAGCGCACGCCGGGCGCTCGTCACGCTCGTGGCCGGTTTCGCCGTCGCCATCGCGATCACGGCCGCCGCGACGCTCGTCGGCCGGGGGCTCGGCTGGTTCGGGCCCGAGCTGCTCGGTGCCGACCGGCCGCAGACAGGGTTCATCACCTCGCCCGACCGCTGGTCCCTCGTCGTGGCCGTGCTCGCCGGCGTGGCCGGCGTGCTGTCGCTGACGTCGGCGAAGAGTGGCGCCCTGGTCGGGGTCTTCATCTCCGTCACGACGGTGCCGGCGGCCGCCGACATGGCGATCTCCCTGGCCCTGGGCGGAGGCGCGGAGCTCCGGAGCGCGGCCACCCAGTTGGGCATCAACCTGGCGGGCATCATCGTCGCGGCCACCCTCACCCTCGCGCTCCAGCGCGCCGTGTGGCGGCGGGTCCCCCGCGCCGTGCCGAGGGCGGCTGCCGTCGGGCCCGACTGACGGGTCGGTCGCGCCCGACGACCTGTGGTGGAGGACCATGCCCTGGTGACCCGCACCGCCTCCCCGTCCGCTGCCGCGACCCCGGAGCACCGCGAGGGCCTGGCGCTGATCGGCGTGGCGATCGTGCTGACCGGGCTGAATCTGCGGACCGCCGTAACCAGCGTCGGCCCCGTGCTGCAGGAGCTCGAGGACGGCCTGGGAATCTCCAGCGGGCTCGCCGGCCTGGTCACCACGATGCCGGTGATCTGCTTCGCGGCCATCGGCTTCGCCGGCCCGGGATTGTCCGCGCGCTACCGGGACTCCCACGTGCTGAGCGGTGCCCTCGTGACGATGGCGGCGGGCCTGGTGGTGCGCGCCGCCGCACCCACCTTCTGGCTCTTCCTGCTCGGCACCGTGCTGGCGATGGTCGGCGGCGCGCTGGGCAACGTGCTCCTGCCGAGCCTGGTCAAGCGCTACTTCCCCGGTCGCACCGGCCTGATGGTCGGCGCGTACAGCACGGCCATGTCGGTCGGCGCCACCGTCGCAGCCGTGTCGACCGCACCGGTGGCAGCGGCGGTAGGTGCCGCCGGGTGGCGGTGGGCGCTCGGGATCTGGGCGATCTTCCCGCTGCTCGCCGCCGTCCCCTGGCTCTTCGTCCGGGCGCACCCCGGAGCCTCCCGAGGCACGCACGCCGCCGTCCGGCTGCGCGACCTCCGGCACAGCCGGATGGCGCTCGCCCTGATGCTCTTCTTCGGCGTCCAGGGCATGGAGGCGTACATCATCCTCGGCTGGTCGGCCCAGTACCTCCGTGATGTCGGCCTTTCCGCCGCGACCGCCGGACTGCTGCTCGGTCTCAACCAGGTGATCGGCATTCCGCTGAGCGCGCTCGTCCCGGCGCTCACGGTCCGACCGCGCGCCCAGCGGCCGCTGCTGCTGGGTTTCATGTGCTGCTACGCGATCGGGTGGGCCGGGCTCTGGGCCGCCCCGCGCACCGCGCCCTGGCTGTGGATGACGGTGCTCTCGGTGGCCATGGCGAGCTTCCCGATGCTGCTGACCCTCATCGGCCTCCGGGCCCGCACGCCCGAGACCACCGCCGCCCTGTCCACCTACGTGCAGAGCTGGGGCTACCTGATCTCCGCCGTCGGCCCGCTCCTGGTCGGCGTGCTGCTGGGCGCCACCGGCAGCTACACCGGGATGTTCGTCCTCGTGCTGGCCGGCGTGGTGGTGCTCACGGTCACCGGCTGGTTCATGACGCGGGAGCGGTACGCCGACGACGAGGTGGACCGGTTCGTCCCGGGCTGGTCGTCGAAGGCCCACTGCGACGACGTCCTGGAGGTGGCCGGCGCGGAGTCCCCGGTCTGCGTCCACGTCACTCAGGCGGACGCCGCGTCTCCGCGCGGGTGAAGTTCCGGAAGGACCGGGACGGCGTCGGGCCGCGCTGGTCCTGATAGCGGGAGCCGTACACCGCTGAGCCGTACGGGTGCTCGGCCGGCGTGGTGAGCCGGAACAGGCACAGCTGGCCGATCTTCATGCCCGGCCAGAGCGTGATGGGCAGGTTGGCCACGTTCGACAGCTCGAGAGTGATGTGCCCGGAGGAGCCCGGGTCGACGAAGCCGGCGGTCGAGTGGGTGAGCAGCCCGAGCCGGCCCAGTGAGCTCTTGCCCTCGAGGCGGGC
>JAOPWH010000242.1 GCA_025965795.1 Blastococcus sp. | reverse complement strand
CCGTGGCGATGTCCATGGCCCGTGCCGTGCGCATGATGCGCAGCGCGATCTCACCGCGGTTGGCGACGAGCAGCTTCCGGATCATCACGCCCTCACAGTGGTCATGGTTCGGCTCCGGCCTTCACATCCGGAAGACGCCGAAACCGCGGCGTCCCTCGATCGGGCCCGAGTGGGCGGCGGACAGGGCGACGCCGAGGGCGCTGCGGGTGTCCCGGGGGTCGAGCAGGCCGTCGTCGTAGAGCCGCGCGGTGACGAAGAAGGCGTGCGACTCCGCCTCGATCTGCGCCTCGACGGCGCGGCGCCGGACGTCGTCCGCGGCCTCGTCGAAGTCCCGGCCGGCGGCCGCTGCGGACGCCTTGCCGACGATCGACATGACCCCGGCGAGCTGCGCCGCGCCCATCACGGCGAGCTTGGCCCCTGCCCAGGCGAACATGAACCGCGGGTCGTAGGCGCGGCCGGACATTCCGTAGTTGCCGGCCCCGAAGCTGGCCGCGGTGTTGATCGTGATGTGCGGAACCGCGCTGTTGGTGACGGCGTTGATCATCTTGGCGCCGTCCTTGATGATCCCGCCCTGCTCGTAGCTCTTCCCGACCATGTAGCCGGTGGTGTTCTGCAGGAAGACCAGCGGGGTGTCCACCTGGTTGGCGAGCTGGATGAACTCGCTGGCCTTCTTCGCCTCCTCGCTGAACAGCACGCCCCGCGCGTTGGCGAGGACGCCGACCGGGAAACCGTGCACCGACGCCCACCCCGTGACCAGGCTGGTGCCGTACTCGGGCTTGTACTCGCCGAAACGGGAGCCGTCGACGACGCGGGCGAGCACCTCGCGCGGATCGAAGGGCACCCGGATGTCGGCGGGGGCGATGCCCAGCAGCTCGTCCGGGTCGTAGCGCGGCTCGTCGGCCGGCAGGGACGGGCCAGGGCCCTGCTTGCGCCAGTTGAGCTCCGACATGATGCGGCGGCCGAGGCGGATGGCATCGCGCTCGTCGACGGCGAAGTGGTCGGCCAGGCCGGACACGCGTGCGTGCATGCGGGCGCCGCCGAGTTCCTCGTCGTCGGCGTCCTCGCCGGTGGCCATCTTCACCAGCGGCGGACCGCCGAGGAACACCTTGGCCTGCTGGTCGACGAGCACCGAGTAGTCGCACATGCCGGGCACGTAGGCACCGCCGGCGGTGGAGTTGCCGAAGACCAGCGCGAGCGTCGGGATGCCCAAGGCGGAGAGCTCGGTCAGGTCGTGGAAGATCTTCCCCGCCGGGACGAAGAGCTCCGACTGCGTGGGCAGGTCGGCGCCGCCGGACTCGACGAGGTTGATCACCGGCAGCCGGTTGCGCCGGGCGATCTCCAGCGCCCGCAGGATCTTCTTCAGCGACCACGGATTCATCGCACCGCCGCGGACGGTCGGGTCGTGCGCGATGACCACGCACTCCACGCCGGCGACGACGCCCACCCCGGTGAGCACGCTCGCCCCGACGGTGAACTCGGTGCCCCATGCGGCCAGCGGGGAGAGCTCGAGGAACGCGCTGTCCCGGTCGACGAGGAGCTCGAGACGTTCACGGACCAGCAGCCGGCCCCGGGAGTGGTGGCGCTCGGCGTAGCGGGGTCCGCCCCCCGCGCGCACGGCGTCCAGCTGCTCCTCCAGCTCGGCCAGGACGGCGAGCTGCGCGGCGCGGTTGGTCCGGTACTGGTCTCCCGCGGGATCCAGGGCCGAGCGCAGCACGGTGCCCTCGGTGATCCGGGGCGCGAGCGTCGAGGACTCAGGCATCGGTCGGCTCCGGCTCAGTACGAGCGGGGCAGGCCCAGGCTGTGCTGGGCGACGAAGTTGAGGATCATCTCGCGGTTCACCGGCGCGATCCGCAGCAGCCGGGCCAGCCCCCAGAGCGGCACCAGGCCGTACTCGGTGGACAGGCCGTTGCCCCCGTGGGTCTGGATCGCCTGGTCGACCGCGGCGAGGGAGGCCTCCGCCGCCGCGTACTTGGCCATGTTGCTCGCCTCGCCCGCCGGCAGGCCGGAGTCGTGCGCCCATGCCGCCTTGCGCACCATCAGTGCCGCCAGTTCCGTCTCGATCTTGGCCTTGGCCAGCGGATGCGCCACGCCCTGGTGGGCACCGATCGGCCGGTCCCAGACCGTACGGGTGCGCGCGTACTCAGCAGCGCGCTCGAGCGCGTACCGGGCGATCCCCACCCCGATGGCGGCGCCGGTGATCCGCTCCGGGTTGAGGCCGAAGAACACCTGGGTGAATCCCTCGCCCTCGGAGCCGACCAGGGCGTCGGCGCCGACCCGGGCGTCGTCGAAGTGCAGCGTGAACTGCCGCTCCGGCAGCGAGGCGCTCACCGGCAGCGGCTGGGCCACGAGGCCGGGGGTGTCCACCGGGACGACGAACAGCGACAGCCGGGCCTTGTTCGTGTCCGCGGCGCGGCCGCGGTCCTCCCCCGTCCGCGCCACGACGAGGATCGCGTCCGCCTCGTCCACCCCCGAGATGTAGTACTTCGTGCCGCTGAGCACCCAGTCGTCGCCGTCCCGCCGGGCCGTCGTGGCCATCTCGTGGGTGTTGGAGCCGGCGTCGGGCTCGGTGATGGCGAAGACGACCTTGCTGGTGCCTGCGGCGAGGCCCGGCAGCCAACGGCTCTTCTGCTCATCGCTGCCGTAACGGCTGATGACCTCGGCGGAGATGGCCGCGGAGACGAGGAGCAGCAGCAGAGGGCAGCCGTTGGCGGCGGTCTCCTCGCAGACCACCGCGAGCTCGGTCAGGCCGGCGCCGCCGCCCCCGGACTCCTCGGGCACGTTGATCCCGATGAAACCGGCCTCGCCCAGCGCCGCCCAGAGCTCGTCGCAGGGCTCGTGCGCCTCGGCCTTGCGCGCGTAATAGGCACCACCGAACCGCGCGGTGATGTCGGCGACGGTCTTGCGCAGGGCCTGCAGCTCAGTGGTCTCGGCGAAATCCATGTCGGCCCCCGGAGTGATCCTCGGTTCACTAGCGTGCAGTCAGCTAACACGTCCTGACGGCCGGTGTCGAGCTTCCTGAGGACCGATCATGAACTGGGTCACACAAATGCTTGACGCACCTACCGGTTAGTGGCCCATCATTCACTAACCCGCACGCCGGCTGCGGGACGACCGGACGGACGCCGGTCCCTTCGCACCATTCCGGGAGCGCCCATGGCCATCGACGTCGAGAGGCTCTACGACCGCCGGGCCGACAACCGGTGGGACCGCACCTGCGTCGGCGACGTCCTCGAGCGCCTGACGTGGAGCCGTCCCGACCGGGTGGCGCTGACCGGCTGGGCCGGCGCGTACGCGACCCCCGAGTTCGAGCGGCTCACCTACCGGCAGGCGAACGAGGTGGTGAACCGGGTGGCCAACGGCCTCCTGTCGGCCGGACTGCAGCGCGGCGACCGGGTCCTCCTCGTCTGCGAGAACTCGGTCGAGGCGTACGTGTTCAAGCTCGGCGTCGCCAAGGCCGGGATGGTCAACGTGCCGCTGAACCCGGCGCTGGCCCCGGACGTGATGACGCAGCTGATCGACCTCGTCGAGCCCCGCTTCAGCATCGTCGACGCCGAGCTGTGGGCCGGCGTCGCCCCGGCGTTCGAGGAGTCAGGGCTGCGGCCCGACGTGACGATCGGCATCGGCGGTGGACCCGTGGCCACGAGCGCGTCCTTCCCCGACTTCCTCGCCGGACAGCCGGCCGACGAGCCGGACACCGTCGTCCACGGCGATGACATCTGGGAGATCCTCTTCACCTCCGGGACGACGGCGCTGCCCAAGGGCGTGATGCTGTCGCACTCCTACGCGCACATGGCCGCCTACTCCTTCGCCCTGTCACTCACCCGCGGCGTGGCCATCGAGGCCGACCTGGTGCAGTGCTCGTTCCTGCCCGTCATCTACCACGTGGCCGACCAGATCCTGTCCCTTCCCGCGTTCCTGGCCGGCGGGCGCCTGGTCATCGGCCGACGGCCGTCGCCCGACGAGATGGCCGCCGCGATCGAACGCGAGCAGGTGACGGCGATGTGGGGCGGCTCCCCGCAGCTGGTCAAGGCCCTCGCGGCGTCGATGGAGGCGCAATCGGGCACCGACCGGAGCAGCCTCCGGGTCCTGGTCTACGGCTGGGGAGCGGTGGAGCCCGGCGTCCTCGCCACCCTGGAGTCGCGCTGCGGGCCGGATTTCACCCTCGTCGGCATCTTCGGCCAGACCGAGGCCATTTCCTGCCACCGCTTCTGGCCCAGCGCCGAGCGGTCGAAGTACGAGGCCGCCGGATCGTCGGTCAACTACGTCGGCATCCCCAACCCGCTCCTGGCCTCCACGGTCCTCGACTTCGACGGCAGCGACCTGCTGGGCACTCCGGGCGTTCCGGGCGAGGCCGTGTACCGCTCCCCCGCCGTGACCGCCGGCTACTACCGGGACCTGTCGGCCACCGAGGAGGCGTTCCGCTACGGCTGGTTCCACTCGGGCGACAGCTGCGTCGTCGACGAGGACGGGCTGCGGATCATGGTCGACCGCTACAAGGACATCATCAAATCCGGTGGCGAGAACGTGTCCAGCATCCGGGTCGAGGCGATGCTGCACGAGCATCCCGAGGTGACCAAGGCCGCGGTGATCGGCCTGCCGCACGAGCGCTGGGGCGAGGCGGTGACGGCGGTCGTCGTCCGCACACCGGGAGCCGCCGTGACCGAGCAGGAGCTCGTCGACTGGGCGCGCTCCCGGCTGGCCGGGTTCGAGACGCCGAAGGCGGTGCTCTTCGCCGACGCCCTTCCCGAGACCGTGGGCGGCAAGGTGCTGAAGTACAAGCTCCGGCAGGCGATGGCCGACCTCTACGAGGCCGGCGCCTCCGACCCGGCCGCCTCCGGAAGCCGCTAGTGCTGGTCGACGGCAACCTCGGCGGCACGGTCGACGGCGACTGGGGCGGCGAGGACGGCTCGCTCGTCGCGCAGGTCCACGCGGCCGAGTCGGCGGGGTTCGACGGCGTGTGGACGACGGAGATGAAGCACGACCCGTTCCTGCCGCTGGCGGTCGCCACGCAGCACACCGACCGGCTGGATCTGGGCACCGGGATCGCCGTGGCCTTCGCGCGCAACCCGATGACGGTGGCCGTGGCCGCCAACGACCTGCAGACCCTCTCGGCGGGACGGTTCACCCTCGGCCTCGGCTCGCAGGTCCGGCCGCACATCGAGCGCCGGTTCGGCATGAGCTGGAACGAGAGCTGCTCGACTTCCTGCGCGCCCGCATCGCCCACTACAAGGTTCCGCGCAGCATCGACTTCGTCGCCGAGCTGCCGAGGACCCCGACCGGCAAGCTCCAGAAGCACCGCATCCGGGCCGCCTACCTGTCCGCCGCGGGCGCCTGACCGGACCGCTGAGGCACACCACCCGACCGCTGACCACGAGGAGCGCGCCGTGCCGACGACCTACACCTACCAGGGGGCGGGGGACCTCCCCGTCACCGTCTACCGCTGGGACCCCGAGGGGGCTCCGCGGGCCATCGTCCAGATCACGCACGGGATGGGTGAGCACGCGGGCCGCTACGCGCAGTTCGCGGAGTTCCTGACCGGCCGCGGCTTCGTCGTCCATGCGCAGGACCAGCGCGGCCACGGCGCCACGGCAGCGACCGACGCCGATCTCGGCCGGCTGGGCGAGACCGGCTGGGACGACCTGATCACCGACATCGGGCTGCTCGGCGAGGCGGCGCGCGCCGCGCACCCGGGGCTGCCGCTGGTGCTCGCCGGGCACAGCATGGGCTCCTTCGCCGTCCAGCAGTACCTGCTCGACGCCGGCGACACGGTCGACGCGGTGCTGCTGACCGGCACGACCGCCCTCGACGCACTCGAGCCCGGGCTGGACCTGGACCAGCCGCTGGACCTCTCCATGTTCAACGCGCCGTTCCAGCCGGCCCGGACGGACTACGACTGGCTCACCCGCGACGACGACATCGTGGACGCCTACGTGGCCGATCCGCGGTGCGGCTTCGGCCTGGACCTGCCGTCCGGAAAGGCGATGTTCGCCAGGGCCCGGCGGCTGGCGGACGACGCAGCGGTGGCCCGGATCCCGGCCGATCTGCCGATCCATCTGGTCGCCGGCGAGCTCGACCCCGTCAACGGCGGCGGCGCGTTGGTGGAACTGGTGGCCGAGCGGTTCCGGGCCGCCGGCCTGACCGACGTGACGACTGTGGTCTATCCGGAGGCCCGGCACGAGATCCTGAACGAGACCAACCGCGACGAGGTGGACCGCGAGATCGCCGAGTGGCTGGACCGCGTCGTCGGCTCCTGATCGAGGCGCGCACTTCCACGCGGAGACCGCGTTGAAGACCCCCGCCTGCTGCGGAATCCGTCCTTGACTTCTCCCGCAGCGACGGTTTCCATGGGCCGACCCGGGACGCCCACTTCTGATCCAGGCCATGGACCCGCCACCCACGACAGGACTGGAACCCTCGCATGACCACCACACCGCAGCAGGTCCCAGACACCGGCCCGACCGCGGACAGCACTGCGGACAGCACTGCGGACCACGTTGCCAGAGCCGCCGCGACCACCTCTGGATGCACTTCTCCCGTCACTCGACGTACCAGGACGGCGGCGCCGTCCCGGTCATCGCCCGCGGGGTCGGCCCCTACATCTGGGACGACCGCGGCCGGCGCTATCTCGATGCGCTGTCGGGGCTGTTCGTCGTCCAGGTCGGGCACGGCCGTCGCGAGCTGGCCGAGGCGGCCGCCAAGCAGGCCGAGGAACTCGCCTTCTTCCCGCTCTGGTCCTACGCCCACCCGCAGGCGGCACTGCTCGCCGAGCGGCTGGCGCACGCCGCACCCGGCGACCTCAACCGGGTCTTCTTCACCACCGGCGGCGGCGAGGCGGTCGAGACCGCCTGGAAGGCCGCCAAGCAGTTCTTCAAGCTCACCGGCAAGCCGATGAAGCACAAGGTCATCAGCCGGGCGGTGGCCTACCACGGCACTCCGCAGGGAGCGCTGGCGATCACCGGCATCCCGGAGGCCAAGAAGTACTTCGAACCGCTGACCCCGGGGGGGCACAAGGCGGCGAACACGAACTTCTACCGGGCGCTGGAGCACGGCGACGACATCCACGCGTTCAGCCGGTGGGCCGCCGACCAGATCGAGCAGGCCATCCTCATGGAGGGAGCCGACACCGTCGCCGCCGTCTTCCTGGAGCCCGTGCAGAACTCCGGGGGCTGCTTCCCGCCGCCGCCCGGGTACTTCCAGCGGGTCCGCGAGATCTGCGACCGCCACGACGTCCTGCTGGTCAGCGACGAGGTCATCTGCGCCTTCGGGCGCCTCGGCACCACCTTCGCCTGCGACAAGTACGGCTACGTGCCCGACATGATCACCTGCGCCAAGGGCCTCACCAGCGGCTACTCCCCGATCGGCGCGATGATCGCCAGCGACCGGATCATGGAGCCCTTCCTGACCGGGACGACCAGCTTCGCGCACGGCTACACCTTCGGCGGGCACCCGGTGTCCTCCGCCGTCGCCATGGCGAACCTGGACATCTTCGACCGCGAGGGCCTCAACCAGAACGTCCTCGACAACGAGGCCGGCTTCCGGGCCACGCTCGAGAAGCTCAACGACCTGCCGATCGTCGGCGACGTCCGCGGCGACGGCTACTTCTACGGGATTGAGCTGGTCAAGGACAAGACGACGAAGGAAACCTTCGACGACGCCGAGTCCGAGCGGCTCCTGCGCGGCTTCCTCTCCAAGGCGCTGTTCGAGGCGGGCCTCTACTGCCGCGCCGACGACCGCGGCGATCCGGTGGTGCAGGTGGCCCCACCGCTCATCTGCGGGCAGGAGCACTTCGACGAGATCGAGCAGATCCTGCGCTCGGTCCTCACGGAGGCCTGGACGCACGTGTGACGGTCGGCGTCCCCCGGGGAGGCCGGAACCGCTCGACGTGCCCGGGACCGCTGGTTTCGTTGCATGCACGTGACTTCTCGACGGATTTGCTTGTCCCTGTCCAGCGCCGATGTCAGAGTGCGTCGGAACCGACCCGGATGCCGTTCCCGGTCCGCCCGGCCTCCCCGGGGATCGCGAAGAGATGGAGCACCCCATGACTCGATCGCCGCACCGTCCGGGGACCACGGGGACCACGGGGGCCGCGTGGGCCACGGGGGCCACGTGGGCCGGGAGCGCACTGAGCCGCCGCGGCTTCCTGCAGGCCGTCGGGGTGAGCGGCGCGCTCCTGGCGGCCGGCCCGCTGCTCAGCGCGTGCGGGACCGAGGGCACCAACTCCTCCGGCGACGGCGGCACGCAGGGCGACCCGAAGAAGTTGGCGTGGTCGAACTGGCCGCTCTACCTCGACACCTCCGACGAGGACGACACCGACAACCCGACGCTGAAGGCCTTCACGAATAAGACCGGCATCGAGGTGACCTACACCGAGGACGTCAACGACAACGACGAGTTCTTCGGAAAGGTGTCACCGATGCTGCGAGCCGGCCGCAGTACCGGCCGTGACGTCATCGTCCTCACCGACTGGATGGCGAGCCGGATGATCCGGCTGGGGTACGTCGAGAAGATCGACCGGGCCAACATCCCGAACTCCAGGAACCTGCTCCCCTCCTACGAGGACGTGCCCTTCGACAAGGGCCGCGAGTACTCCCTGCCGTGGCAGAGCGGAATTGCCGGAATCGGCTACAACCCCAAGGCCCTCGGCCGGGAGATCACGGAGATCGACGACCTCTTCCGGCCCGACCTCAAGGGCCGGCTGACCATGCTCACCGAGATGCGCGACACCATGGGCCTGCTGCTGCTGTCGCTCGGCAAGTCCCCGGAGGACCACACGATGGCCGACTACAAGAAGGCGATCGACAAGCTGCAGAAGCTCGTCGACGACGGCTACGTGCGCGCGTTCACCGGCAACGAGTACGCCGCCGACCTCGCCAGCGGGAACATCCTGGCTGCGATCGGCTGGTCCGGCGACGTGCTGCAGCTGCAGTCCGACGACCCCGACATGCAACTCGCCGTGCCCGACGAGGGCGGGATGCTGTGGTCGGACAACCTCATGGTGCCGAAGGGAGCCGGGAACAAGGCCGGTGCGGAGAAGCTCATGGACTTCTACTACGACCCGAAGATCGCCGCCGAGGTCGCCTCGTACGTCAACTACGTCACGCCGGTGAACGGCGCCCAGGACGCCATGAGGGACGTCGACGCCGAGCTGGCCGACAACCAGCTCATCTTCCCCACCGAGCAGACGCTGTCCACCCTGCACAGCTTCAAGGCCCTCGACGAGGGTGAGGAGAAGGAGTACCAGGACATGTTCCAGAAGGTCATCGGTGCCTGAACGCTCCGGTGCCGACGGGCCGGCCCTCGGACCGCGCGACCTCCGGCTCGTCGGCCTCCGGAAGGCGTTCGGCAGCGCCGTCGCCGTCGACGACCTGACGCTCACGGTCCCGGCCGGCTCCTTCTTCGCCCTGCTGGGGCCGTCGGGCTGCGGCAAGACCACGACCCTGCGCATGGTCGCCGGCCTGGAGACCCCCACCGCGGGGCAGGTCCTCCTCGGCGAGGAGGACATCAGCCGGCGCCGGCCCTACGAACGGCCGGTCAACACCGTCTTCCAGAGCTATGCCCTGTTCCCCCACCTGTCCGTGGAGGAGAACGTCGCCTTCGGCCTGCGCCGGCGTGGCCGCAAGAACGTGAAGGGCGTCGTGGCGGAGATGCTCGAGCTGGTCGAGCTCGGCGGCTTCGGTCGCCGCCGTCCGGGCCAGCTGTCCGGGGGCCAGCAGCAGCGTGTCGCCGTCGCCCGGGCGCTGATCAACGAACCCGAGGTGCTGCTGCTCGACGAACCGCTCGGCGCCCTGGACCTCAAGCTCCGACGCCAGATGCAGCTCGAGCTCAAGCGGATCCAGACCCGCGTCGGCAGCACCTTCGTGCACGTCACGCACGACCAGGAGGAGGCCATGACCATGGCCGACACCATCGCCGTGATGAACGCCGGCCGGGTCGAGCAGCTCGGCACCCCGCGGGAGCTCTACGAGCGGCCGGTCACCCGCTACGTCGCGAACTTCCTGGGACAGTCCAACATCCTCGACGGATCGGTCGTCGAGGTGCGGGGGAACGAGACCCTCGTCGACGTGCACGGCGTCGGGCTGCTCGTTCCCGGCCGTCTCGGGGCACCCGGATCGACGGCCTCCTTCGGCGTCCGCCCGGAGAAGGCGCTCGCCGTCGCAGGCGACCCGACCCACCGGGACCCTGCGCTGCGCAACGCGATCCCCGGCACGGTCACCGACGTCTCGTTCACCGGTCTGTCCACGCAGTACGTCGTCCGCACGCCGTGGGACCAGGAGCTCGGCGTCTTCACGCAGAACGCCGGCGGCGAGACCCTGGTTCGGCGCGGCGACCCCGTCGTCGTCGCCTGGCGGCCCGAGCACACCTTTCCGCTGGCGGCCGGCACCGGCGCGATGCCCGACGACGAGCCGGCCGCTCCCCCGGTCATGGCCCCCGTCAGCTCGTGACGGCCCTCCTCACCACTCCCACCGGGGCGGCGACACCGGCGGAGGAACCGACCGTTCCTCCCGAGCGCCGGCGGGTGCCCTACCTCCTGCTGCTGCCCGGCCTGCTGTGGCTGGCGGTCTTCTTCGTCGTTCCGCTGGTCACGCTGGTGTCGACGTCCCTGCAGACGGGCTCCCTCGAGGAGGGCTACGCGCTCACCTTCAGCTGGTCCACGTACTCGGACGTCTGGTCGACCTACAGCAGCCAGCTCCTGCGCTCGTTCCTGTACGCCGGCAGCGCCACGGTGCTCGCTCTCGTCATCGGCTATCCACTCGCCTACGCCATCGCGTTCAAGGCACACCGCTGGCGCAACCTGATGCTGGTGCTGGTCGTCGCCCCGTTCTTCACCAGTTTCCTGCTCCGCACGCTGGCCTGGAAGATCGTGCTCGCCGACGACGGCTGGGTCGTGGGAGCCCTCCAGACCGTCGGCCTGATGTCGGACACCGGGCGGCTGCTGGCCACGCCCGCAGCGGTGGTGCTGGGCCTGACCTACAACTTCCTGCCGTTCATGGTCCTCCCGCTCTACGCCAGCCTGGAGAAGATGGACCCGCTGCTGCTCGAGGCAGCCGGCGACCTGCACGCCACCCCGGTCACCGCCTTCCGCACCGTCACCTGGCCCCTGTCGCTGCCCGGCGTCGTCGCGGGCACGCTGCTGACGTTCATCCCGGCCGCGGGTGACTACGTCAACGTGCAGTTCCTCGGGACACCGAACTCGCAGATGATCGGCAACGTCATCGAGAGCCGCTTCCTGACCGTGCTGGACTACCCCGCGGCCGCGGCCCTCTCGATCACGGTCATGGCCGTCGTGCTGATCCTCGTGGTGGCCTACGTCCGCCGTGTCGGCGCCCGGGAGCTGCTGTGAACGCCGTGGTCCAGGCGGTGCGCCGGCACGCCGTCATGGCCGTGGGCGTGCTCGTCCTGGTCTACCTGTTCCTTCCCGTCGCGGTGGTCGTGCTCTTCTCGTTCAACGACGTGACCGGCCGCTTCAACTTCACCTGGCAGGGCTTCACGCTCGACGCCTGGCGCCATCCCTGCCGGGTGCCCGGCATGTGCGAGGCGGTGACCGCCAGCCTGCAGATCGGGGCGATCGCCACCGTCGTGTCCACCGCGCTCGGCACGCTGCTGGCCTTCGCGCTGGTGCGCCACCGGTTCCGCGGCCGCGAGTCGACCAGCCTGCTGGTGTTCCTGCCGATGGCCACCCCCGAGGTGGTCATGGGGGCATCGTTGCTCACCCTGTTCGTCAACGCCGGGGTGGCGACGGGCTTCGCCACGATCGTCATCGCGCACATCCTGTTCACGGTCAGCTTCGTGGTGGTGACCGTGAAGGCCCGGCTGGCCGGCTTCGACAGCCGGCTGGAGGAGGCGGCCATGGACCTCTACGCGAACGAGTGGCAGACGTTCCGCCGGATCACGCTGCCGCTGGCCGCGCCGGGCATCCTCTCGGGGGCGCTGCTGGCCTTCGCGCTGTCGTTCGACGACTTCATCATCACGAACTTCAACTCGGGCAACACCATCACCTTCCCGATGTTCGTGTGGGGAGCGGCCCAGCGCGGCGTACCCCCCGAGGTGAACGTCGTGGGTGCGGCCATGTTCGTCCTCGCGCTGCTCTGCGTCGGCGGTGCGGAGCTGCTGCGGAGGGTGCGGACGGCCCGGCGATGACGTCCGCCGCGTACGCGGCCACCTCGGCCGAGGGCGTCCCGAACGGCGGCGTCTCGTTCTGGTACCGGCAGATCGGGGCACCGGCGCCGCGGGGCCCGCTCCCCGGCGACCTCGACGCCGACGTCTGCATCGTCGGCGGTGGGCTCACCGGGCTGTGGACGGCGTACTACCTCAAGCAGGCCCAGCCCGATCTGGACGTCGTCGTCCTGGAGCGCGAGTTCTGCGGCTACGGCGCCTCGGGACGCAACGGCGGCTGGCTCTCCGCGGAGATCGCCGCTCCTGCCCGCACCTACCTCGGGGCGCACGGCGAAGCCGGGGTACGCGACCTGCACGCACAGATGCGGACGGCGGTCGACGAGGTGCTGCGGGTCCTCGAGCACGAGGGCGTCGACGCCGACGTCCAGCGCGACGGCATCCTGCACGTCGCACGCAGCCGCGCGCAGCTCGACCGGCTGGGGGCGCTGGTGGACGACGAGCGGCGATGGGGCGCCGAGGTCACCAGGCTGACCGCCGACGAGACGACCGCGCGGATCGCGGTGAGCGGCGCCCTCGGCGGGGCGCACGTCGCCGGGGCGGCGCGCGTGCAGCCGGCCAAGCTCGTGCAGGGCGTCGCCGCCGCCGCCGAACGCTCGGGCGTGCGGCTCTTCGAGCGGACGACGGTCACCTCGGTGCGGCCCGGCGCCGCCGAGACCGACCACGGCACCGTCCGGGCACGGTTCGTGCTGCGCTGCCTCGAGGGCTTCAGCGCCGGGCTGCCGGGACAACGCCGGACGTGGCTGCCGATGAACTCGGCCATGGTCGTCACCGCGCCGCTGCCCGACGCGGTGCGCGCCCGGATCGGCTGGCACGGCGCCGAGCTGCTCGGCGACCTGGCGCACGCCTACGTCTACGCGCAGCGGACCGAGGACGGGCGGATCGCGTTCGGCGGCCGGGGCATCCCCTACCGCTACGGGTCGCGAACGGACGTGCACGGGCGGACCCAGCCGGCCACGGTCCGGGCGCTCGTGCGCCTCCTCCACGAGTTCTTCCCCGCCGCCGCGGCGGTTCCGGTGGAGCACGCCTGGTGCGGCGTGCTCGGCGTGCCGCGGGACTGGTCGCCCACCGTGCACGTCGACCGGGGCACCGGCCTCGGCTGGGCCGGTGGCTACGTCGGCAGCGGGCTGACCACGACCAACCTGGCCGGCCGCACCCTGCGCGACCTCGTCCTCGGATCCGACACCGCACTCACCCGGCTGCCGTGGACCGGCCGGCAGGTGCGCCGCTGGGAACCGGAGCCGCTGCGCTGGCTCGGTGTGCACGCGCTCTACGCGCTCTACCGGGAGGCCGACCGCCGCGAGACCCGCGGACTCGCCCGCACCAGCCTCCTCGCGCGGGCTGCGACCCGCGTGGCCGGCCGGTGAACGCCGGTGTGACGGATCGCGAGGCAGGAGGCGCCGCCGCGACGGAATCCACCGTACGAGCGCCCTCCGGCGACGGTAACCGCGCTGCGGGACTGGTCCGGCGAGGGCCCGGTGTGGAAGTGTCTGGGCTTCCGACCGGGGCCCCCGCAGAACGCAGGAGGACAGGCATGGTTCGTCCCCGCAACGGCGCACGGGGGGCGGGTGCGGCCACGCACCTGCTGGACGACGTCGGCAAGGCGATCCTCCGCCAGCTCCAGGAGGACGGGCGCCGCTCCTACACCGCGATCGGCGACGCCGTGGGCCTCTCGGAGGCCGCCGTCCGGCAGCGGGTCAAGGCGCTGGTCGACTCCGGCGCCCTGCAGATCGTCGCCGTGGCCGATCCCATCACCCTGGGTTTCGGGGTGATGGCCACCGTCGGGGTGACCGTCGCGGGCGACTCCCGCCTGGCGGCCGAGACGATCAGCGAGATCGACGAGGTCGACTACTGCGTGCTCACCTCCGGTCGCTACGACCTCCAGCTGGAGATCGTCTGCCGCGACAACGAGCACCTGCTCAGCGTCATCAACGATCGGATCCGCACCGTCGAGGGGGTCCGGGAGACCGAGACCTCGATCTGCCTGCGGGTGCACAAGCAGACCTACAACTACGGCACCAACTGATCCCGGAGGACCCGTGTCCCGAACCGTAGCCAACGTCATCGACGGCCAGAGCGTCGCCGCCCGCTCGGGCCGGACGACGGACCTGGTGAACCCGGCCACCGGGCAGGTGTTCGGCACCGCTGCCCTGTCGGGGCCGGAGGACGTCGACGCGGCCTTCACGGCGGCGGCGCGGGCGTTCGAGACCTGGCGGGACACGACGCCGGCCGAGCGCCAGCGGGCGCTGCTGCGGATCGCGGACGCGATCGAGGCACGCGCCGAGGAGTTCGTGCGCGTCGAGTCGGAGAACACCGGCAAGCCCCTCGGCCTCACCGCCAGCGAAGAGCTGCCACCGATGGTCGACCAGATCCGCTTCTTCGCCGGCGCCGCGCGGGTGCTCGAGGGCCGCTCGGCCGGTGAGTACATGACCGGGATGACGTCGATGATCCGGCGCGAGCCGATCGGGGTGGTCGGCCAGGTGACACCCTGGAACTACCCGATGATGATGGCGGTCTGGAAGTGGGCACCGGCGATCGCGGCCGGGAACTGCGTCGTCCTGAAGCCGTCGGACACCACGCCGGTGAGCACCGTGCTGATGGCCGAGCTCATGCAGGAGTTCCTGCCGCCCGGCGTCATGAACGTCGTGTGCGGCGACCGTGACACCGGGCGGGCGCTCGTGGCGCACCCGGTGCCACAGCTCGTGTCGATCACCGGGTCGGTCCGCGCCGGCATGGAGGTGGCCGGCGCGGCGGCAGCGGACCTCAAGCGCACCCACCTGGAGCTCGGCGGCAAGGCACCCGTCGTCGTGTTCGACGACGCCGACCTCGCCGCGGCCGCCGAGGCGATCGCGGTGGCCGGCTTCTTCAACGCCGGCCAGGACTGCACGGCCGCCACCCGGGTGCTCGCCGGTCCCGGCGTCCACGACGACTTCGTCGCCGCGCTGGCCGAGCAGGCCCGGACGATGGCGCTCCCGGGCATGCCCGACGACGAGAACGCCCTGTTCGGGCCGGTGAACAACCCCAGCCAGCTCGCGCGGGTGGAGGGCTTCCTCTCGCGCCTGCCCGACCACGCCAGCGTCGTCGCCGGCGGAGCACGCTCCGGTGGCGACCTGGCGGCCGGCTTCTTCCACGAGGCAACGGTCGTCTCCGGCCTCCGGCAGGACGACGAGCTCGTGCAGGACGAGGTCTTCGGCCCGGTCATCTCGGTGCAGCGCTTCACCGACGAGGACGAGGCCGTGCGCTGGGCGAACGGCGTGCAGTACGGGCTGGCGTCGAGCGTCTGGACCAGGGACCACGGCCGGGCCATGCGGATGGCCCGGCGGCTGGACTTCGGCTGCGTGTGGATCAACACCCACATCCCGCTGGTGGCCGAGATGCCGCACGGCGGCTTCGGGCACTCCGGCCACGGCAAGGACCTCTCGATGTACGGCCTCGAGGACTACACCCGCATCAAGCACGTGATGACGAACCTCGATTCGTGACCCCGGAGGTCGTGCTCGACCTCCTCGGCGGGGAACCGACCGACCTGACCTGACGAGGGACGGCGCGACCTCTGGCTACGGACCCTGGACCGGCTGGGCCTGGGCTTCGACAGCTGACGGTGCGCCCGGTCCCGCTCGGGGGGTGCACCCGAGCGGGACCGGGCGATGGTGTCCCGCGGTCAGGCGCCGTGGCCGTGACCACCGGTGTCGGTGCCGGTGATCGCGAAGTCCTTCCCGACCTGCACGATCAGGTGGTCGCCGGCGGCCGTGACGATGTGCGACTCGTACACCCCGTCGGAGTCGGTCTCCGAGCGCTCGATCGTGGCGTCGGGGTACTTCGCCGTGACCGCGGCCTCGACCTTGCTCAGCGTGTCGCCGGTGAGGAGCTTCTCGTCGCTGCGCTGCGGCTGCGACGGGTCGACCGCCGACTGGCTGGTCGAGCTGTCGGTCGCCGTCGTGGCGGCGCTGTCGGTCGCCGCGTTGGCGGTGAGCGTGCCGGCGAGCACACCGCCGGCGATCAGTCCGCCGGCGACCAGACCGGCCGCGCCGCCGAAACGCTTCCATGGCTGAGTGGTGTTCATGGCGCCTTCTCTCTCTCGGTGGCGGCCCGCTTCCCGGGCCGTGATGCCACCGTCCAGCGGCCCCCTGTGCGCCGGCCCTGCGCCGCCTCGCGACGTCGTGTGAGCACGTGGCCCGGGGCCGGAGCGTGGGACCGCGGCGTACAGAGGTCTCCTCGGGCGCGCACAGGCGACGCATAGGAAGAGACGGCACTCTTGCTCGCATGACGACGTCCCCTGCTGCCGCCACCGGGTCCCGCGCCCAGCTGACCCGGCCCGACGGCTCCGCCCTGCGGGTGCTCGTCGTGGACGACGAGCCCTCGATCTGCGAGCTGCTGTCGATGGCCCTGCGGTACGAGGGCTGGGACGTCCGAACGGCGGCCGACGGCGCGACGGCGGTGAGAACCGCCCGCGAGTTCCGGCCGGACACCGTCGTCCTCGACGTCATGCTGCCGGACATGGACGGCCTCGAGGTGCTGCGCCGGCTGCGCGCCGACGCGCCGCTGCTGCCGGTGGTCTTCCTGACCGCCCGGGACGCCGTCGAGGACCGCATCGCCGGCCTCACCGCGGGCGGCGACGACTACGTGACCAAGCCGTTCAGCCTCGAGGAAGTGGCCGCGCGTCTGCGCGGCCTGCTGCGGCGCACCAGCCGGGCGGTGACCGACGACGGGCTGCTCGTCGTCGGTGACCTGACGCTGGACGAGGAGAGCCACGAGGTCGTTCGCGCCGGGGAGGAGATCCGGCTGACCGCCACCGAGTTCGAGCTCCTGCGCTTCCTCATGCGCAATCCGAAGCGGGTGCTGTCCAAGGCCCAGATCCTCGACCGGGTGTGGCAGTACGACTTCGGTGGGCAGGGCAACATCGTGGAGCTCTACATCTCCTACCTGCGCCGCAAGGTCGACGCCGGCCGCACGCCGATGATCCACACCATGCGCGGCGCCGGTTACGTGCTCAAGCCCGCGGTGTGATGACCCCCTCGACCCCACCGCGGTCGCGCCGGCGACGACGCCTGTCGCTGCGCGCGCGGCTGCTGTGGGCGTTCCTCATCCCGCTCGTCGTCGTACTGACCCTGGTCGGGCTCGGCGCGACGACGGTGCTGCAGCGGGAACTGACCGGTCAGGTGGACACCCGCCTCGCGGCGGCGGTCGGCCGATCGTCGAACGCCGACAAGGCACCAGGCAGCGGTGCGGCCCTCCCGTCTCCCGTGCCGGGAACGGACGACGACGGTCCACATGGCAAGGGGCCGCCCGACTTCCTGTCCGCACGCGGCCAGGGCGACGGCACTCTGGGCGCCCGCATGGTGAACGGGCAGGTCACCCAGGCCGCCGTCATCGGCGCGGACGGACAGATCCAGGCGCTGACGGACGCGCAGGCGAGCGTTCTCACGGGCGTCCCGACGGGCACCCGGCCCCTGACCCTGGACCTGGGTCACGACCTCGGCGCGTACCGGGTGCTGGCCGAGACCGCCCCCGACGGTGACGTCATCATCACCGGACTTCCGTTCGAGTCCACCGAGCAGGCCCTGCTGCGGCTGGTCGCCGCCGAGGTGGCCGTCGGGCTGGTCGGCCTGCTGGCCGCTGCGGTCGCCGGGTTCCTGGTCATCCGGCGCACGCTTCGTCCCCTGCACCGCGTCGCGACCACCGCGGCCCGGGTCGCCGAGCTGCCGCTGTCCTCCGGCGAGGTGCGGCTGGCCGAGCGGGTGCCGCCGGCGGACACCGATCCGCACACCGAGGTCGGGCAGGTCGGTTCAGCGCTCAACCGGCTGCTGGACCACGTCGAGCAGTCCCTGGCCGCCCGCCAGGCCTCGGAGACCCAGGTCCGCCAGTTCGTCGCCGACGCCAGCCACGAGCTCCGCACCCCGGTGGCCTCCATCCGCGGCTACGCCGAACTCGTCCGGCGGCAGGGCAGCGAGGTGCCGGACGACGTCGGCCACGCGCTGCGCCGCATCGAGTCCGAGGGCGTGCGCATGTCCGGGCTCGTGGACGACCTGCTGCTCCTCGCCCGTCTGGACGCCGGCCGCGAGCTCGCCGCCGAGGACGTGGACCTGACCGCGCTGCTCGTCGACGCGGTCAGCGACGCCCATGCGGCCGGCCCGGGTCACCGCTGGCGGATCGAGCAGCCGGGCGCCGCCGTCGTCGTGCCCGGCGACCCGAGCCGGCTGCACCAGGTGGTGGCCAACCTCCTCGCCAACGTCCGCACGCACACTCCCGAGGGGACGACGGCGACCGCACGGCTGTCGGTGTCCGAGGGCTGGGCGGTATTGCAGGTCGAGGACGACGGGCCGGGGATCCCGCCGGCGCTCCAGGGCTCGGTCTTCGAGCGGTTCGCGCGGGGCGACTCGTCCCGTTCGCGGACGGCGGGCAGTACCGGGCTCGGGCTCGCCATCGTGCACGCGGTCGTGTCCGCCCACCACGGGACGGCGACCGTGACCAGCGCACCGGGCCGGACCGTCTTCACCGTGCGCCTGCCGAACGCGGCGGTCACTGTTCCCGACCCGGACGACGAGACCGAGAGCGAGACCGAGAGCGACATGGCACAGACGGGGAGCTCCGGCCCGTGGACCACGTGACCGGCGTCGAGGCCGATCAGCCGACGCCGGGCACCGGGCCGGTACCCGAGGGGCTGACGGGCACCGAGGCCGAGGCGCGGCGCCGTCGTGGGGAGGCCAACGTCGCCGACCGAGGGACGTCGCGCACCTATACGCGGATCCTGCGCACCAACGTCTTCTCCTTCTACAACTCGATCCTGTTCACGATCGGTGCCGCGCTGCTGGCCCTGGGGCGCACCAACGACGCGGTCGTCAGCGTGGGCCTGGGCCTGGTGAACGCCGGGATCAGTGCCGTGCAGGAGATCCGCGCCAAGCGCCAACTCGACCGTCTCCAGCTGCTCGCCCGGGCGGTGGTGCACGTCGTGCGCGACGGCCGGAGCGTCGAGACCACTCCAGAAGGCGTCGTCCGCGGCGACGTGGTGGTGGTCCGGCCGGGTGACCAGATCGTCGTCGACGGCCCGCTGCTCGACGGCGGGCGGATCGAGGTCGACGAGTCGCTGCTGACCGGTGAGGCCGATCCCCTGGTCAAGAAGCCCGGCGACGACGTCCTCTCGGGCAGCTTCTGCGTCGGCGGCGACGGCTACCAGCTGGCGCGGGACGTCGGCCCGGACAGTTACGCGAACCGGCTCACCGCCGACGCCCGCCGGGAGTCCACCGACGTCACCCCCCTGCAGCGCCGGATCCACTTCGTCGTCCGCCTGGTGATGGTGCTCGTGGGCCTCATGAGCGTGGCGATCCTGCTGCAGGCCGCGCTGGAGGGGTTCTCCCTGCTGCGCATCGTGCAGACCTCCGCCGTGCTCTCCGGACTGGTGCCCTACGGGCTGTTCCTGCTGATCGCGGTCGCCTACACCGTCGGGGCGGTGAAGAGCGCCGGCCGGGGGGCCCTGGTGCAGCGGGTGAACGCCGTCGAGTCGGTGAGCAACGTCGACGTCGTCTGCACCGACAAGACCGGAACGCTGACCACCGGCCGGCTCACCCTGGCCGACGTCAGTCCGCTCGGGGACGCCGACCCCGACGCTGTCCGTACCGCGCTCGGGTCGATGGCCCGCAGCGCCGCCCTGCCCAACCTGACCACCACCGCGCTGGCCGCGGCCCTCCCCGGCGAGCCGTGGGTGGTGCGGGACGAGATCCCGTTCAGCTCCTCGCTGCGGTGGAGCGCCCTGCGCACCGACGACGGGGTGTGGGTCCTCGGCGCTCCCGAGGCGCTGGCTCCGCGCCTGGCCGGCGGATCGCTCGCCGACGGCGGAACCGCGTGGACCTCGCGCGGGCTGCGCGTCCTCGTCCTGGCCCGCGCCGCCGACCCGTACGCGCCGCTGCGCGGCGGGAACGGCCGGCCGGAGCTGCCTCCCCTGGAGCCGTTGGCCGTGGTCGCCCTCGCCGACGAGCTGCGGCCGCAGGTCGAGGAGACGGTGGCCCGCCTGGCGCGGGAGGGCGTCGCGCTCAAGGTGCTGTCCGGCGACGATCCCGGCACCGTGGCCGCGCTGGCGCGGCAGGCCGGCATCGACGGAGGCGAACCCGTGGCCGGGTCGACGCTCGACGCGCTGTCGGACGCGGAGCTCGACGAGGTGGTCGCCGCCGGGACGGTCTTCGGGCGGATCGCGCCGGAGCAGAAGGAGCGCATCGTCACCTCGCTGCGCCGGCAGGGCCATTACGTCGCGATGATCGGTGACGGGGTCAACGACGCGCGCGCCCTCAAGCAGGCCCAGGTCGGGGTGGCGATGCGCAGCGGCAGCGCGGTCACCCGCGACGTCGCCGACATCATCCTCACCGACGACTCGTTCGCCGCGCTGCTCCCCGCCCAGCAGGAGGGCCGTCGGATCATCAACGGCATCGCCACCTCGATGCAGGTCTTCCTGGCCCGGGTCGCGACCCAGGGCCTGGTCATCCTCACCGTCACCATGCTGGGTCTGGGCTTTCCGTACTCCCCCACGCAGGTCGGTCTGACGCTGCTCACCGTCGGCGTGCCGACGCTGTTCCTCACGGCCTGGGCCCGGCCGACCCCCCCGGATCCTGCCCTGCTCAGCTCACTTGCCCGCTTCGTCGTCCCCGCCGCCCTCGTGACCGCCGGCTGTGGCGTCGCGGTCTACACGTTGCTGTACACGAAGGTGTCGCAGGGGTTCTCGAACGTCGACAGCGTGCCCGCCGGCGTGGTCGCCGAGTTCGAGAGCTACACCGGCCTGTCGTCCGGCGACACGGGGTTCACCGCGGCGGCGGCGACGATCGGTGCCCAGACGGGGCTGTCCACGTTCGTATCGTTCGCCGCGTTCGGACTGATCCTCTTCCTCGAGCCGCCGTCGACGTTCTTCGCGTCGTGGACCCGGCCGAGTCCGGACCGGCGCCCGGCGATCCTCGTCGCCGGTCTCGTCGTCGCCCTGGTGGCGGTGCTGTTCACCCCCGCCCTGTCGGACTACTTCGGCCTCACCGGGCCGGCCCCGCCGGTGTTCCAGACCGTGCTGCCGGCCCTGGTGGTCTGGTTCGTCGCCCTGAGCGCCGCCTACCGCTTCGACCTGCTCGACCGCATCCTCGGGCTCGACCTGCTCCCCCGTCCGGCGTCCGCCGCTCCCCCACGTACCGACCCGCTCCCGATCGCCGACAGGATCTGACGATGACCTCTCCCCTGACCGCTCGCGCCGACGTCGCCACCGGCACACCCGCCCGCTACGCCAAGCAGCTCGTGTCGCACCTGGGCCGCCGGCTCACCTGGGTCACCGACGGGAACACGTCCACGGCCGAGATCGGCGGCGCCACGGGCACCGTCGTCGTCGGGGAGGGTGTGCTCACCCTGCGTGCCGAGGCCTCCGACCCCGACACCCTGGCCCGGGTGCAGCACGTGCTCGGAAGCCATCTCGAGCGCTTCGGACAGCGCAACGAGCTCGCCGTCACCTGGGTGGCCGGAGACAGCTGAGCCAGGCTCTGCTCCCCGGCATCCGGGTCAGCCGGACGACGCGAGCCGGTGCAGCCGGTCCACCAGCTCGGCGAACCCTTGCGACATGGTCGTGTCGGACCGGTGCAGCGCTTCCTGCGCCTCGCCGTCGTCGACGGTGATCGTGTAGCTCATCTCGTCGGGGACCCTCCTCGACGACTCGGCCGCCGCCGGCGCCTGCCTCGCCACGGACACGAGGTCGGCCAGCTCCCGGGCGTCGGCCTCCGGCAGTGTCGAGAGGTCGAGGACCAGCGGCGGGCGACCGAGCCGGAGCCCGGCCGCCAGCCCACCGGATTCGACGAGCGTCAGCTTCATGCCGCTGGCATACCCCGGGATCGGTCGCTTCCGCCAGCCCTACGCGGGCAGATGCAGGTCCTGGCGCAGTCGCTCGACCTGGGCGAGCAGCTGGTCCATGTCCCGTGCCACCTCGGCCGTCGTGCCGTTCCCTCCGGGGACGCTCACGGGCGGTCGGCGTCGGGCCGTTCCGCTGCTGACGGAGATGCCTACGTGGTCCCACGCGTCCCGCACGGCATCCTGCTCGCTGCTGCCGTAGAGGTCGCCGGCCTTGCCGACGGTGGTGTCGGCGAACGCCTGGAAATCCGTCGTCGGCGTCGAGGCGCGCAGCGACTCGTACCAGATGTGACCAGCCGCCTCCCAGGCGTAGCCCCCGATGCCGACGGCGGCCTGGTAGAAGGCGTGGTTGGGGATGCCCGAGTTGAGATGCACTCCCCCGTTGTCACCCTCGTCGGTGTCCGGCAGTTCCAGGTAGCCGTCCATGTGGTCGGGCTGCGGGTCCTTGCCGAAGGTGTCGTTGTCGTAGGCGGTACCCGGGGCCTTGAGAGACCGGAGGGCGTCTCCGTCGAAGCCGGGCGTGAACACCTCGGCGCCGATCAGCCAGTCGGCGTCCTCGGCGGTCTGTCGCATCGTCCACTGCTTGACCAGGCAGCCCATCACGTCGGACATGGACTCGTTCAGCGCCCCGGACTGGTTGTGGTACTCCAGCCCCGCCGTGTGCTCGGTGACGCCGTGCGTGAGCTCGTGGCCGATCACGTCGAGGGACCCGGTGAAGTCGCTGAAGATCCGTCCGTCGCCGTCGCCGAACACCATCTCCTGGCCGTCCCAGAACGCGTTGTTGTAATCGACCCCGCGGTGCACGTACCCGTCCAGACGCATGCCCCGGTCGTCGATCGAGTTGCGACCCATGATCTCGAGATAGAACTGCCGGGTTGCCCCGAAGCCGTCGAACGCCCGGTTGACGGAATCGTCGCCGGAGGAGGCCCCGTCCTCGCTGCGGGCCAGCACCGCGGACGGCAGGAAGGTGCTGTGCCGGCAGTCGTAGACCGTTCGCCGTCCCTCGGCGGGAGCGGCACGGCCGAGCAGGGTGGCTCGGACCTCCCGCTCACCCTGCAGGCGCATGGTGGTCAGCAGGGTCCGCATCGCCGCTTCGCGGATCTCGGCGTCGCTGCTCTCCAGCAGCTTCGCGAGGATGTGCGGCGGGACGATGCAGTTCAGGACACGCTTCTCGGTCACAGGACACCTCGGTCGGGAGTGAGAACGAGCCCGCGGGCCGCGGGCCGGAACGGTGGGGCGCTGATCGCGGCGGTTGCGGGGAGGCCGATCACATCGGCGAGCACCCCGCCGCTGTGGGTCTGCCGGGCCGGGGACGGGCTGTCGTAGACGACCAGGACGGTGCGCCCGTCCGGCAGGAGGGTCAGGCCCTCGGCGTGGTCGGTGCCCTCGTCCTCGCCACGGCCGTACGGCAGGTCGGCGAGCCGCTCGAGGTCGTCGGGCCAGGCCACGGTGCGGTCGCGGACGCGCGCGGCGCCCGTCCAGCGGTGGAGCCGCACCGGGCCGTCGAGGTCCATGGTGGGGCCGGCGAGCACCAGGACGTCGTCGCCGTCGCGACAGAGGTCGCGGACTCCGAGTCCGTCGAGGTCGAGGAAGAACTTCCGGTAGCCCGGTCCCGGGCCGCCGAGCCGGAGCTTCCCGGCGGAGTCGGAGCGGGGGTCGATCTCGAGCACGACCGCCCAGCCGCGCAGCACCGGACCGCGCAGCCCGAGGAGCAGCCCGCCGTCCACGGCGACCAGGCCCTCGACGTCGAGACCGTTGTCCTTGCCCGGTATCGCCAGGAACGGTCCCAGGTGCTCGTCCGACGCCAGCGCAGCCAGCAGGTCGCCGTCCAGGAGGGCCGCGGACGACCCGGCGCTCGGTGCGGGCAGTCCCCCGTCGTCGGCGAGCGGAACGCGGACGAGGACGTTGCGGTTGGGGTGCGTCCGGACGGTGGCGAGGACCTTCGCCACCTTGGCGTCGTCGTCCCCCGGGTCGACGCGCTTGCGCGTACGGCTGTGCGAGCCGATCAGCCAGAGGCAGTCCGCACCGCGGTCGAGGCCCTCGACGTCGACCTCGTCGTCGGGGCCGTCCGGCAGCCCGACGAACTCCCCGAGCCGGTACGAGCGGGCGTCGGCGTACGAGCTGCCGTCCCGTGCGGCGGTCAGCCGGTACAGGACCGGCAACTCGTCTCCGGCGACCCAGAGCACGTCTCCGTCGCGGCAGACGGCCGACAGATCGGACACGGTGTCCGGGGCCGGACCGGCAGCCGCGAACCGCAGCAGCACTTGGCGTTCGACCGCCATGAGGGCTCCCACCGCCGGGGTCCGCGGGCATGTCCGGCGATGGTCGCGCCGCGGTCGTCACCGCGGCGTCACCGGAGCGTCACAGGGCCCCGGCGGTGGGTGTGGTCAGCTCGCGGGGTCGGCGCTCGC
>JAOPWH010000234.1 GCA_025965795.1 Blastococcus sp. | reverse complement strand
CGGCCTGGTGCACCTGCCCTCGCTGCCCGAACGCCGGCGCGCGCGGCCCAGCCACGAGTCCGTCGTCCGCCGGCAGCAGCTCTTCGGGTACACCGAGGAGGAGCTGCGCGTCCTGGTCACGCCGATGGCCTCCAGCGGCGCCGAGCCGATCGGCTCGATGGGCACCGACACCCCCGTGGCGGCGCTCTCGGACCGGTCCCGGCTGCTCTTCGACTACTTCGGTCAGCTGTTCGCCCAGGTGACCAACCCACCGCTGGACGCCATCCGCGAGGAGCTGGTCACCAGCCTGGGGCGGACCTTCGGTCCGGAGCAGAACCTGCTGGCGGCCACGCCGGCATCCTGCCGCCAGGTGTTCCTGCCGTTCCCCGTCATCGACAACGACGAGCTCGCCAAGATCCTGCACATCGACGACGACGGCGACCTCCCCGGGTTCGCCGCCGTCCGGATCACCGGTCACTTCGACGTCACCGGAGGCGGTCCGGCGCTGGCCGAGGCGATCGAGCAGCTGCGCACCAAGGTGAGCAAGGCGATCTCCGCCGGCGCCCGCATCATCGTGCTGTCCGACCGCGACTGCGACGAGAAGCGTGCGCCGATCCCGTCGCTGCTGATGACGGCCGCCGTCCATCACCACCTCGTGCGGGAGAAGACCCGTATGGAGGTCGGCCTCGTCGTCGAGTCGGGCGACTCCCGCGAGGTGCACCACGTGGCACTGCTGCTCGGCTACGGCGCCGCGGCGGTCAACCCCTACCTGGCGCTCGAGTCGATCGAGGACCTGATCCGCGACGGCGCCCTGACCGGCGTCGAGCCCGCCCAGGCGGTGCGCAACATGGTCAAGGCGCTCGGCAAGGGCGTACTGAAGGTCATGAGCAAGATGGGCATCAGCACCGTCGGCTCGTACACGATGGCGCAGATCTTCGAGGCCGTCGGGCTCTCCCAGGACGTGGTCGACGAGTACTTCACCGGCACCTCCTGCCCGCTCGGCGGCGTCGGCATCGACGTCCTCGCCGAGGAGGTGGCCATCCGCCACCGCCGTGCCTACCCGGAGAACCCCACCGAGCGGGCGCACCGCCGGCTGGAGACCGGCGGGGAGTACCAGTGGCGCCGCGAGGGCGAGGTGCACCTGTTCAACCCCGAGACCGTGTTCCTGCTCCAGCACGCCACGCGCTCACGCCAGTACGACGTCTTCGAGGCCTACACCGAGACGGTGGACCGGATGTCGGCCGAGGCGGCGACCCTGCGCGGGCTCTTCGAGTTCAGGAAGGGCGCGCGGACGCCCGTGCCGATCGACGAGGTCGAGCCGGTCAGCGAGATCGTCAAGCGGTTCAACACCGGCGCGATGAGCTACGGCTCGATCTCGGCCGAGGCGCACCAGACCCTCGCGATCGCGATGAACCGGCTCGGTGGCCGGTCCAACACCGGTGAGGGCGGTGAGGACCCCGACCGCTTCACGCCCGACCCGAACGGCGATCTCCGCCGCTCGGCGATCAAGCAGGTGGCCAGCGGCCGGTTCGGTGTCACCAGCGAGTACCTGGTCAACGCCGACGACATCCAGATCAAGATGGCTCAGGGCGCGAAGCCCGGCGAGGGCGGTCAGCTGCCGGGCAGCAAGGTGTACCCGTGGGTGGCCCGCACCCGGCACTCCACGCCAGGCGTGGGCCTGATCAGCCCGCCGCCGCACCACGACATCTACTCCATCGAGGACCTCAAGCAGCTCATCCACGACCTCAAGAACGCCAACAACGAGGCGCGGGTGCACGTCAAGCTGGTGTCCGAGGTCGGGGTGGGCACCGTCGCGGCGGGGGTGAGCAAGGCCCACGCCGACGTCGTCCTCATCTCCGGGCACGACGGCGGCACCGGTGCCGCGCCGCTCACCTCGCTCAAGCACGCCGGATCGCCGTGGGAGCTCGGCCTGGCCGAGACCCAGCAGACGCTGCTGGCCAACGGCCTGCGCGACCGGATCACCGTGCAGGTCGACGGGCAGATGAAGACCGGTCGCGACGTGATCGTCGCCGCGCTGCTGGGCGCCGAGGAGTTCGGCTTCGCCACCGCGCCGCTGGTGGTGTCGGGCTGCGTGATGATGCGCGTCTGTCACCTGGACACCTGCCCCGTGGGCGTCGCCACCCAGAACCCGGAGCTGCGCAAGCGGTTCACCGGGCGGCCGGAGTTCGTCGTCACCTTCTTCGAGTTCCTGGCCGAGCAGGTGCGCTCCTACCTCGCCGAGCTGGGCTTCCGCTCGATCGACGAGGCCGTCGGACATGCCGAACTGCTCGATGTCCGCCCGGCGGTCGACCACTGGAAGGCGGCCGGCCTGGACCTCACGCCGATGCTCGTCGTCCCGGAGCTTCCGGAGGGTGCACCGCTGCGCCGGGTGCGCGGACAGGACCACGGGCTCGACGTCGCCCTGGACCAGACGCTCATCGCGCTGTGCGAGGGCGCCCTGCTCGACGCCCGGCCGGTCACCCTCGAGCTGCCGGTGCGCAACGTCAACCGCACCGTCGGAACGATGCTCGGGTCGATGGTGACCCGCCGCTTCGGTGGTGAGGGGCTGCCCGACGGGACGATCGACCTGACCTTCGGCGGATCCGCCGGGCAGTCGTTCGGCGCCTTCCTGCCGCGCGGCATCACGATGCGGCTCTACGGAGACGCGAACGACTACGTGGGCAAGGGCCTGTCCGGCGGACGGATCGTGGTCCGGCCGTCCCGCGAGGCGACCTTCGCCGCCGAGGACAACGTCCTGGCCGGCAACGTCATCGGCTACGGCGCCACCGGCGGAGAGCTCTTCCTGCGCGGGCGGGTCGGGGAGCGGTTCTGCGTGCGCAACTCCGGCGCGCTCGCCGTCGTCGAGGGCGTCGGTGACCACGCGCTGGAGTACATGACCGGCGGCTCCGCGGTGATCCTCGGCTCGACCGGCCGCAACATCGCCGCGGGCATGTCCGGCGGCGTCGGCTACGTGCTCGACCTCGCGCGGCACCGCGTCAACAGCGAGATGGTCGACATCGAGCCCCTGGACGGCGAGTCCGCGCAGTGGCTGCGCGACGTCCTGGTGCGGTACGCCGCCGAGACCGAGTCGACGGTCGCTGCGGCCCTGCTCGCCGACTGGGGCAGGTGGTCGGAGCAGTTCAGTGTGATCATGCCGCGCGACTACCGGCGGGCGATGGATGCCCAGCGGATGGCCGAGGCCAACGGAACAGATGTCGATCTCGCAGTGATGGAGGCCGCGCGTGGCTGACTCGACCGGATTCCTCAAGTACGACCGGGAGCTGCCGCCGCGCCGTCCGGTCGACATCCGGATCCTGGACTGGAAGGACGTCTACCTCTCGCGGTCCAACGGCGAGGGCCCCGATGCAGGGGCCGTCTTCCCGGTCGGCGCGGTGCGCAAGCAGGCCGCGCGGTGCATGGACTGCGGTATCCCGTTCTGCCATCACGCCTGCCCCGTCGCCAACCTCATCCCCGAGTGGAACGACCTGGCGCGCCGCGACGACTGGCAGGAGGCCATCGAGCGGCTGCACTCCACGAACAACTTCCCGGAGTTCACCGGGAAGCTCTGCCCCGCGCCCTGCGAGGGCTCCTGTGTGCTGAACCTGCAGGAGTCGCCGGTCACGATCAAGCAGATCGAGTGGGAGATCATCGATCGCGCCTACGACGAGGGCTGGGTCCAGCCGCAGACGCCGGCGCAGCGGACCGGCAAGAAGGCGGCCGTCGTCGGGTCCGGCCCCGCCGGTCTCGCCGCCGCGCAGCAGCTGACCCGCGCCGGGCACGACGTCACCGTCTACGAACGGGCCGACCGGATCGGAGGACTGCTCCGCTACGGCATCCCCGAGTTCAAGATGGAGAAGGCGCTGCTCGACCGGCGGCTGGACCAGATGCGCGCCGAGGGCACCCGCTTCGTCACCGGCGTCGAGGTCGGCGGCAGCAAGGACGGCGACCTGTCGACCGAGGCGCTGCGCGAGGAGTACGACGCCGTCGTCCTCGCCGGCGGAGCCACCATCGGACGCGACCTCCCGGCGCCCGGCCGCGAGCTGGCCGGTATCCACCTCGCCATGGAGTACCTGCCCTACGGCAACCTGCAGGCACTCGGCGAGCTGGACGATCCGCCGATCAACGCCAAGGGCAAGCACGTGGTGATCATCGGTGGCGGTGACACCGGGGCCGACTGCCTGGGCACCGCTCACCGGCAGGGCGCCGCATCGGTGACCCAGCTGGAGATCATGCCCGCGCCCCCGGAACGCCGGGCGGCCGACACCAACCCCTGGCCGACCTACCCGATGATCATGCGGGTCTCCAGCGCCCACGAGGAGGGCGGGGAGCGGCTGTACTCGGTGAACACCGAGCGGTTCGTCGGCGATGAGTCCGGCACCGTCCGGGCGCTGCTGCTGCACGAGGTCGAGCGGGTCGACGGGCGCTTCACCAAGATCGAGGGCACCGAGCGCGAGCTGCCGGCCGACCTGGTCTTCCTGGCCATGGGCTTCACCGGCGCCCAGCGGGAAGGACTCGTCGACGCCCTCGGCGTCGAGGTCGACGGCCGCGGCAACGTGGCCCGGGACAAGGAGTTCATGTCGACCGTCCCCGGGGTGTTCGTGGCCGGCGACATCGGGCGGGGTCAGTCGCTGATCGTGTGGGCCATCGCCGAGGGCCGTGCCGCGGCCGCGGCGGCCGACACGTGGCTGACCGGCGCCTCCGAGCTGCCCCGACCGGTCACCCCGACGGCGGTCGCGCTGCGGTGATCCGGCCGATCTGGCTCGGGGGGCGCCTGCGGGCCCGCTCGGCCTGACGCCGTAGAGCGACCTCGACCAGTTCCCGCAGCGCTTCTGGATCGTCGACGGCACCGAGGTCGCCGGCGGGCGGCACGGACGCCCCCTGCACGATCCGTTTGATCGGGATCTCGAGTTTCTTGCCCGTGGGCGTGTGGGGGATGGCGCGGACACCGAGGACGTCGTCCGGCACGTGGCGCGGAGACGCATGCTCTCTCACGGCGTCCTTGACCCGCGCGATCAGAGCATCGTCGAGCGCCCGTCCCGGGGCGAGCCGGACGAAGAGCGGGAGCCAGTAACCCCCGTCGGGTTCCTCGATCCCGAGGACCAGGGCCTCGGTGATCTCCGGCAGCATCTCGACCGCCTGGTAGATGTCGGCGCTTCCCATCCGGACGCCGTGCCTGTTCAGCGTGGCGTCGGAACGACCGGAGATGACGGCGCTGCCTCGACGGGTGATGGTGAGCCAGTCACCGTGGCGCCAGACTCCGGGGTAGGTGTCGAAGTAGGTCGAGCGGTACCGGCTTCCGTCCGTGTCACCCCAGATGGCGAGGGGCATGGAGGGCAGGGGGGCCACGAGGACCAGCTCTCCGACCTCGTCGACGAGGGGATGGCCTTCCGGGTCCCAGGCCTCGACGTGGCAGCCGAGTGCGCGCCCCGACATCTCCCCGGTGAAGACGGGGAGCCACGGAGCGGTGTCGACGACGTTGGCGAAGAAGTCCGTGCCCCCGCTGAACACCCGGAAGTGAACGCGCGGCCCCAGCGCCTGCGTCGCCCATCGGTACGTCGCGGCCGGAACGGGGGAGCCGGTCACACCGACCGAGCGCAGGGAGGGCAGGTCGTGGTCCCGCGACGGGGAGAGCCCTTCCTTGTGGCAGGCCCGCAGGTATCCGGGGCTGCAGCCGACCGCCGTCAGTCGGTGCTCTTCGGCGAGCTGCCACAGTCGATCCACCGACGGGTGCATCGGATTCCCGTCGTAGAGCACTGCGGTCACGGCGTTCAGGAGACTGCAGACGACGGCGTTCCACATGATCCAGGTCGTCGAGGTGTAGGACATGGCGCGGTCGCCGGAACGCTGATCGCCGTGCAGCGCTCCTTGGACCAGCGCCATCAGGAGGACGCCGCCGTGTCCGTGTACGAGTCCCTTCGGCAGGCCGGTCGTGCCGGATGAGTACACGACCCACAGCGGATGGTCGAAAGGAAAGTGCTCGGGGGATCGGCGCTCCGGCTCCGCCAGCAGTTCGTCCCACCGGAGTCCGTCGGCGCCATCCGCCAAGCCGAGCACCGGCACCGTGACAACGTGCCGGAGGCTCGGCAGCGAGTCGGCCAGTTCCTGAGCGGCCGCACGCCGGTCGTAGGTCCGGCCGCCGAACCGGTACCCGTCGGCTGCGAACAGGAGCACCGGGTCGAGTTGCCCGAAGCGGTCGGTGGCGCTCCGCCGGCCGATGTCCGGACCGCAGGTCGACCACACGGCCCCGATGCTCGCTGTCGCCAGGAAGGCGATCACGGCTTCCGGCACGTTCGGCAGATAGGCGACGACGCGGTCGCCTTCGTGCACTCCGAGCCGGGTCAACGCCGCCGCGACCGCCCCCACCTGGTCGGCGAGCTGGCGCCACGTCGTCACCCGCGACGGACCATGCTCCGGGACGGCCACGAGCGCCGCCTCGTCCTCCCGGCCGGACGCCTGACGGAGCACGTGCTCCACGAAGCTCACGTGCGTGCCCGGGAACCACCGGGCACCGGGCATGCGGCGGTCCGGGAGAACGGGCCCGTGGCCGGAGCCGGCTCCGACGTCGAAGAAGTCCCAGACCTCGCTCCAGAACTCCTCGAGATGCTCCACCGACCACCGCCACAAGGTCTCGTAGTCGTCGAAGCGCACGCCGTGTTTGTCCTGGACGACTCGTGCGAACTCCGTGAGCCGCGCGGCCTGGACCCGGTCGCGATCCGGTTCCCACAGCACCTCGCCGAGTTCGAGCGACACGACTACCTCCTTCGACTTCCTTCGATGCTGGAACGGGTCGATGACGACGACGGACGATCTAACAGCTCTCGCCGGGTCGTTCCGGCGTCTCACCGGAGCCGTTGTCGCGCGGCCGGACGGGCAGTGCGACGAGCAGGGTGAGTCCGCTCAGGAGCACCAGGCACCCGGTGACCTGAAGGAGCCCGGCGAAGCCGCCCACGATCGCCGTCCCGACCGCCCCGCCGAGGAAGAAGGTCATGATGGCGAGACCGAGGGCCACGCCGCGGATCTCCTCGGGCACCTCGTTGGCGATGGCGGCGATCAGCGCCGGATGCCCGAGCCCCAGGGCGACGGTCACCACCGTCACGCCCAGAACCAGCGGAACCGGCTCACCGAGCCCCGCACCGATCGCCGCGACCGCGAGAGCCAGTGTCGAGATCCGCGCGGCGAGGACGAGCGATCGTGCCGGCCCGCGGCGCTGGAGGAGTCGTCCTGACAGTCGTGGTGCGACCAGTCCGACGAGGGCGCTCGGGAGAAGTGCGACGCCGATCCGGAGTGGCTCCCAGCCGGCCTCGGCCAGGACGATCGGAACCGCGACGAGCAGGGAGAACCACGCGATCGGGGCGGCGGTCGCCGCGACCGTCGCTCGAACGACGGGCCCATGGGTGACCATGGCCAGCGGCAGGAAGCCGTTCGGGACCCGTGGCACACGAAGGACGAGCCAGGGGAGACCTGAGGTGAGGAGCAGCGCCCCCACGACCGCGGCCACCGGTCCCGTCGTCGCGGACTGCAGCAACAGGATCAGGCCGGTGGCCGACGTGGCCACGAGGACCGCCCCCAGGACGTCGAGCCCCCTTCCGCTCCGGTCCGTCGGCAGGCGCGGCCAGATCATCGCCACCACGAGCAGCCCCGCCGCGGGCAGGGCGATCGCCGACCGCCACCCGAGCAGCTCGTCCAGTGCTCCGCCGATGAGTGGGCCGACACAGGCGATCGCGGTGGAGACCCCGGTGGTGACGCCCAGAGCGCTGGGCCGGGCGCGTAGCCCGTACTGCCGGCTGACCACGGCCATTCCCAGGACCGGGATTGCTGCTGCACCCGCGCCCTGGACCAGCCGGGCCGCCACCAGCATCTCGTAGGTCGGCGCTGCTGCGGCGGCGACCGCCCCGACGGCCATCAGCGATGCACCGCCGGCGAGCGGCACACGCATGCCGAACAGGTCGGCCAGCCGGCCGTAGACGGCCATGGAGACCCCGTATGCGAGGGAGAACCCGGATATCACCCACGTCGAGGTCACCGTCGTGACCCCGAGGTCCGCCGAGAGGCTGGGTAGGACGACGGCCGCGCCCGCGGATCCCATGGCGGAGAACCCGCTCAGCAGGCCGATGGCCACGGCCAGGAAGTTGCCCGGTGGGGGAGCGGCCATCTCAGGGACTGCCGGCTGACGGGGAGCGGTCCGCGGGGTGCGGCCCACTCAGCCCGTCTGCGCCGTCTTCCGCTTCGCGATGACCATCTTCATGATCTGCGCCGTACCGTCCCCGATCTGCAGCCCGAGCAGGTCGCGCAGTCGCTGCTCGAACGGGAGTTCCGAGGAGTATCCGGCGTGCCCGTGGGTCAGCAGACAGGCGAGCACGATGTCGTGCGCGAGTTTGGGCGCCCACCACTTGCACATGGCTGCCTCGGTGGTGTGGGGAAGCCCCCGGTCCTTGAGCCACAGCGTCTGGAGGCACAGCAGCCTGGCGCCGGAGTAGAAGGTCTCTGCCTCGGCGAGCGGGAAGGTGACGCCCTGCCGCTCCGTCAACGGCTGGCCGAAGGTGATCCGTTCACCGGCGTAGGCCCACGTCTCGTCCAGCGACTTCCGGGCGACGCCGAGGCTCTGCAGGCCGATGAGCGCCCGGCTGTAGTCGAATCCGGTCATCACCTGGACGAACCCGGCGTTCTCCTCCCCGATCAGATGGTCGGCCGGGACGCGCGTGCCGTCGAAGTGCAGGGTGCCGCGGCCCGCGGACCGCCCACCGTGATCGTCGAAGGTGCCGCGCGTGACGGACGGATCGTCGAGCGGCACGAGGAAGGCGCTGACACCGCGCGCCTTCGACTCGCGGGTGCCGGTCCGGGCGAACACGACCGCGACGTCGGCCTGGTTGGCCATGCTGATCGAAGTCTTCTCCCCGCTGAGGACGTACTCGTCGCGGTCCCGCACGGCCTTCAAGGTGATGCCGGCAGCGTCCGACCCCGCGGAGGGCTCGGTGAGGGCGATGCACGGGATCACCTCGCCGGCGATCATCTTCTGCAGCCATGGACGGACGATCTCCGGCTGCCCGTAACGGTGGAGGATCTGACCGATCAGGGAGACGGTCACCGGGATGTAACCTAGGTTGTAGTCGTCGGCACTCAGCGCTTCGATGACCAGGCCGGCCGTCAGGCAGTCCTGACCCAGGCCGCCCAGTTCTTCCGGCAGTTCGACGCCGAAGAAGCCCAGTCGCCCCATCTCGAGGAGCGTCGCCCGGTCGAAGACACCCTCGACCTCGCGCTGCCGGTAGTACGGCGCGATGCGCTCGCGCGCGAATGAACGGGCCACCTCGACCAGGTGTGCCTGTTCGTCCGACATCGTGAAGTCCACAGGAGCCTCCTCGCTCGACGGCTGCGTTCGAGGACGCAGTCGCTGAAGGCTATCTACCAACCGATTGGTAATCAAACTCCGTCCCGGGCTGCACGGCGTCGACCTCGGGCCGTCCGGGACGCGCCGGCCTGTGACGCTTGACACCGTTCGGGGAGGGCCCATAATCTACCAAACGCCCGGTAGAGATTAGGTCTTCGGGTTGGCATCCCACCCCCTTGAAGGAGCACCAGCGTGACGAACCGCCGAGCGCACAGCCTCATGTCTCTGACTCTGGCCGGGGCACTGGTCCTCACCGCGTGTGGAGGAGGGAACGACGACTCGGGTTCGGGCGGTGGGGGAGGAGGAACCTCGGGTGAGGACCTCACGATCGGCGTCCTCCTGCCCCTGACCGGTCCCCTTTCCCCGCTGGGCAAGGAGATGCTCAACGGCTACGAGGTCGCCCGGAAGACGATCAACGACGCCGGCGGCATCGACGGCCGCCAGGTCGTCTACGAGGTGAGCGACGCCCCCACCCCCGAGGCCGCGACCTCCGTCGCCGGGACGCTGAGCGCCGACCCCGACGTGTCGCTGATCATGGGCTCCTACTCGAGCAGCATCGCCATCCCTGCCTCCGCAGTGGCCAGTCGGAACCGCAAGCTCTACTGGGAGACCGGTGGCGTGTCGGCCGAGCTCACCGGTCGCGGACTCGACTACATCTACCGGACCGTCGTGAGTTCTGGCATGCCGGTCTATCAGAACGGGGCGGCGGACTTCATCACCGACGTCGCGGCGACGGCGCTCGGCGCGGACGCAGGGGATCTGCGCTTCGGGCTGACCTACACCGATGACGCGTACGGCACCGCTGGCGCCGATGCTTTCACCGCGCTGGCCAAGGCCAACAATCTCGACGTCGTGGCCTCGGAGTCGTACGCGGCCTCCGCGAGCGACCTCTCATCCGTGATCGAGCAGCTCAAGTCCGCGGAAGTCGACGTTCTCTATGCCGTCGGTGGCATCACGGACGCCATCCTCCTCGTCCGCCAGTCCGACGAGTTGGGGTTCAACCCCGACCTGATCGTCGGCAACGGGGCCGGCTTCAGCGACAAGGGCTTCGTGAAAGGCGCCGGTGACGCCGCCAACGGGGTGGTGGTGGCCGACGCAGTGCCGCTGCACATCTCGGACGATGTCCTGAACGAGGATCTCTCGCCCAAGTACAGCGAGTTCACCAAGAGCTTCGAGAATGAGATCGGTTACGAGCCTCTGACCCACGCCACCCTCGGCTACGCGGGGGCGATGGTGCTGTTCCAGGAGGTCCTGCCGAACGCGGACCCGGCCGATGTCGAGTCTCTGGTCAAGGCCGCCAAGGCGGTCGACGTCCAGCCCGGCGGCACAGTGGCCGGCTTCGGGGTCAAGTTCGATGAGACCGGACAGAACGAGCGCGCCGGCTGGTACTTCATGCAGTACCAGGACCAGAAGCTCGTGGCGGTCGCTCCGGACGAGTTCGCGGCCAGCGAGCTCCTCATCGGCGAATGATCCAGGCACTATCGGTGCCGCTACCGGACAGGGAGCCGGGTGAACTGTGACTCTGGTACAGGTAGTGGTATCAGGGCTGCTCATCGGCGGGGTGTACGCGCTCCTGGCTTCCGGCATCACCCTGGTCCTGGGGGTGATGAAGGTCGTCAACTTCGCCCAGGGCGAGCTGCTGATGGTGTCCATGTACGCGACGTTGCTGCTGAACGACGGCTTCGGCGTCCATCCCTACGTGGCCCTCCCGCTGGTCACGGTCGGGATGTTCCTCGTCGGGCTGGTGCTCCATGGCGGCCTGCTGCGATGGACCATCTCGGGCGGACACTCCCAGCAGATCGTGCTGACCCTGGGGGTGGCGATCAGCCTGCAGAGTCTGGCGTTGCTCTTCCTCGGCGGGGACTACCGCACCCTGCAGATGGAGCCGTTCCTCGGCGGTTCACTCCAGGTCGGGGGGATCAGCATCGGCACGACCCGCCTGGCTGCGTTCGTGATCGCCGTGGTGGCGACCGGGGCGCTCCTGTTGCTGCTGGACCGCACCCTGCTCGGCAAGGCAATCCGCGCGACGGCCATGGACTCGAACGCGGCGCAGCTCATGGGGATCCCGGTCCAGCGGGTCTACCTGGTCACGATGGGGATCGGGGTGGCGCTGGCGGGAACCGCCGGCGCCGCCCTCATGCCGATCTTCTCGGTGTACCCGACGGTGGGCGTCCACCTGCTGCTCATGGGGTTCGTCGTCGTAGTGCTCGGAGGGCTGGGGAGCGTCGCCGGCGCTTTCCTGGGTGGCCTGATCATCGGAGTCGTCGAGGCCGTGTCCAGCTATCTGATCAGTGCATCGTGGAGCCAGGCCATCGTGTTCGCGTTCTTCATGATCATCCTGCTGGTGCGCCCGCAGGGACTCCTGCGCGGTGACGTCGCATGAACCCGACCACGCGGGAGGCGCCGGTGACCGAGCCCGACAAGGTGTCAGCCGCAAGAGCGGCCGGCACGGCACTCGTCCGTCATCGACACCTGGTGCTCTGGCTGCTCTCGTTGCCGGTCCTCGGGCTGCTCGTCGCCATCACCGCGACGAGCGAACTGTTCTACGGCCACCTCATCGTCATCACGATGGTGTTCGCGGCGCTCGCGACGGCTTGGAACATCGTCGGCGGGTTCGCGGGCCAGCTCTCGCTGGGACACGCCGGGTTCTTCGGCGTCGGCGCGTACACGAGCAGCATCCTCTATGTCGACCACGGGATCTCGCCGTGGATCGGGTTGTTCGTCGGAATGGTCCTCGCCGGGCTCATGGCCCTGCTCATCGGTATCCCGACGTTCCGGTTGCACGGCCCGTACTTCGCGCTGGCGACGCTGGCGATGGGCGCCATCCTGCTCAACATGGCCGTCAATTTCCGGGAGCTGACCGGCGGTGAGGGGGGCCTGTCGATCCCCTTCGAGCCGAGCTGGGCGAACATGACATTCGCCGACCGATGGCCCTACGCGATCATCATGGGCATCTTCCTGTTGATCTGTCTGGGTGTCAGTTTCGTCATCGCCAACACCCGCCTCGGGTACCAGTTGGCGGCGGTGCGCGAGGACGAGGAGGCCGCCCGTGCACTCGGTGTCAATTCAGCCCGGGTCAAACTCATCGCGGGAACGGTCAGCGGTCTGCTCGCCGGGGGCGTAGGTGCCATCTACGCCCAGTACATCCTCTTCATCAATCCGGAGAGCGTGTTCGGCATCAACGTCTCCATCCAGATCATCGTGCTGGCCGTCGTCGGGGGTTCCGGCGTCGTGCTCGGCCCGCTGATCGGGGCCCTCATCCTGGTCCCCGCGAGCCAGTTCCTCCTGCGGGACTTCGGCGGCGACCTCCCGGGACTGCACACCCTCGTCTACGGCATCGTCGTGATCGTGGTCGTCCTCTTCGCGCCCCGCGGTGTGCACGGGCTCATCCGCTCGACCGTCGAGCGACTCACTGCCCATCGGAGCCGACGATGACCGACGACCTGATCCTCCGGGTGAGCGGCCTGACGAAGCGCTTCGGCGGCGTCACGGCTGTGAACTCGGTCGACATCGAGCTCCGGCGCGGGGAGCTCCTGGCCCTGTTGGGGCCGAACGGCGCCGGCAAGAGCTCGCTGTTCAACCTCATCGCCGGTGCGGTGAAACCGGATGCCGGGACGATCGAGGCCTTCGGTCAGGACGTCACGGCGGACCCCGCGCACAAGATGTGTGCCCAAGGCCTCGCGCGCACCTTCCAGATCGTGCGTCCGCTGGCAGGGCTGAGCGTGCTGGACAATGCCATGGTCGGGGCGTTCGCGAAGACCCATTCGGTGCGCGAGGCCCAACGCAGGGCGTCGACGGCGCTCGAGCTCGTGGGCCTGGCACACCTGTCGGCGACGAAGGCGGGCAGTCTCACCCTGGGCTTCCGCAAGCGGCTGGAGGTCGCCCGGGCGCTCGCGACCCAGCCGCAGCTGCTGCTGCTCGACGAGATGATGGCCGGCCTCAACCCGGCCGAGCTCGACAAGTTCATCGACGTCCTACGCAGTGTCCACCGGGAAGGTGTGACGCTCATCGTCGTCGAGCACGTCGTGCACGCGGTCATGCAGTTGGCGACCCGGATCGTGGTCATGGCCCAGGGCCGCAAGATCGCCGACGGCGAACCCCGGACCGTGATGGCCAGTCCCGACGTGGTCGCGGCGTACCTAGGAGACGAGTATGTCGTCGCTTGAGATCGATTCCGTCGAGCTGCACTACGGGCAGGTCGAGGCGCTACGCGGCGCCACGCTGCGGGTGGACGAGGGGGAGATCGTCGCTCTGGTCGGAGCGAACGGGGCCGGAAAGTCGAGTCTGATCAACGCGATCTCCGGGTTGTTCCGGCCCTCCGCGGGCTCCATCCGGTTCGGCGGCGAGGACCTGACTGCACTGTCTCCTCACCGGCTGCCGGCCATCGGGGTGGTCCAGGTGCCCGAGGGCCGTCGGCTCTTCCCACGGCTGAGCGTCGAGGACAACCTCGCTCTGGGGGCTTTCCACCGTGCTGCCCGCGCCAAGTCGAAGGAGACTGCCGAGCGCGTCTACGACCTGATGCCCGCGATCGCCGGACGCAAGAAGCAGGCCGCCGGCACGCTCAGCGGCGGTGAGCAGCAGATGGTGGCGATCGGACGGGCGTTGATGGCGCAACCGCGGCTGCTGATGCTCGATGAGCCGTCCCTCGGCCTGGCGCCGATCATCGTCGCCGAGATGTTCAAGACGATCAAGCTGATCCGTGGTGAAGGCACCTCGGTCCTGCTGGTGGAACAGAACGTCCGTCAGGCGCTCGGGATCTCCGACCGTGCGTACGCACTCCAGCAGGGCCGCGTCGTCCTGGAGGGCACCGGGCAGGAGATGCAGGACAGCCCCATGCTGGCCCCCGCCATGCTGGGCGTGGCCTGACCTGGGTCCGGCAGCGCTCGACCGTCCCGGTCAGGGGGTGTCACGTGCCCGACGATGCGACCGGTGGGCTCGCCGAGCGCTCCTGCCGGCCCGTCATCAGGACCCGGTCGACCGGCGCAGGTGCAACCAGCGGCCGGTCATCGTCGTGCGCGCTGGTCGCCCCTCACCGACGGACGGTTCCGTGACACACCACGGACCGGCCGCTGGGTGAGGGACGCCCACCTCGATTCACGGGCGGGCATCCTCGCGCGGCACCGTCACCTCCTGGTCGTCCGCGAGGATGGACATCTGCGCCCGTCCTGCCTGTCGACCACCAGGCTGTCGACGGGGTCCAGGAGGACTCAGCCGCCCCTGGCGGGAGACGGGCCCGGTTGTCGAGTCTCCTGCGGGTCAGGCCATCGTGAGGCCGCCACTCACGCTGAGGGTCTGTCCGGTGATGTAGCCGTTGGACTCCGAGGCGAAGAAGCGGACCGCCTGCATGATGTCGGCGGGCTCAGCGAGCCGGCGTGCGGGGATGGCTCGGTTGAGGGCCTCCGCGAGCTTCGGAGGCGCTGTCTGCATGAGGGGGGTGTTCGTGGGTCCGGGACTCACGCAGTTCGATGTGATCTTGTGGCGGATCAGCTCACGGGCGAGGCCCTTGGTGAAGCCGATGACGCCACCCTTGGCGCCGGAGTAGACGGACTCACCGGAACTGCCGACCCGGCCGGAGTCGCTGGAGATGTTGACGATCCGTCCGCCGTTCCCCTGCTCCACCATCTGGTTCGCGAAGTGGAAGCTCATCGCCACGGTGCCCAGCAGATTGATGTCAAGGATCTTCTTCCAGAAGTCGCTGCTCGTCTGGAGGAACGGCTGGATCTGGTTCCAGCCCGCGTTGTTCACCAGCACCCACGGGCTGCCGCACTGGTCCTGCACCTCGCGGCTCACGGCCGCCACTGACTCGGTGTCCGCGATGTCGACGTAGAAGGCCCGTGCCTGGCCGCCCTGCGCTTCGATGGCGGCGACGGTCTCCGCGGCGCCGTCGCGGTTGATGTCCAGGCAGGCGACGAGTCGCCCCTCCTCGGCGAGCCCGTGAGCGATCGCGCGTCCGATGCCGGATCCGGCACCGGTCACTACAGCCAGCGTCGATGTCATGCGTGGTCTCCTCGGGGGCGTGACGACTTGCTCAGGAAATCGGCCAGCCTGCCCTTGGTCTCGGGCGACTCGAGCAGGTGCCGGGTCTGATCGATCTCACTCGCATATCCCTCCGGACTGCAGGCAAGCGAGACGGAGGTCTTCGACGCTGCCATCGCCGGCTGGGGGAGTTCTGCCAGCTCGGCAGCCAGTTCGTCGGCGAAGGAGCCGGCGGTGCCGCGCGGTAGGCACCACTGGACGAGACCGGCCTGCTCGGCCCACGGAGCGGGGGCGAGCTCGCCGCGCAGGATCAGCCGGAGCGCCGTGCCCCGGCCCGCCACACGGGTCAGCCGCTGCGTTCCCCCGGCGCCGGGGATGAGGCCGAGCTTGGTCTCGGGCAACCCGACGCTGGCTGATTCGTCGGCCACCCGCAGGTCGCACGCGAGCGCGAGCTCGAAGCCACCCCCGAGGGCGTGCCCCTGGAGGACCGCGATCGTGGGGATGGGGAGGTCCTCCAGCTGCTGGAGGACGCCCTGGAGCCGGCGCCCGAACTCGGCGATCTGTTCCACTCCGTCGTCGGCCTCGGCTGCACGACGGATCAGCGAGATGTCCACCCCGGCGCTGAAGAACCGGCCGACGGCTCGGACGACCAGGACTTTCGTCGTCCGAGGATCGATCTCCTGCAGAACCGTCTCGAGTCCCAGGATCAGGTCCCAGCCGATGGCGTTCGCCGGCGGTGAGTCCAGGGTCACCGTCCAGATCCGCCCCGGCTCGCTCGATATTGCCATCAGTGCGTTCCCTCCACGGTGTGCAGTCGGTTCCAGCGCATCGGTGGCCGGCCTCCGACGTCGGTCATGATCTGGCGCAGCGTCGCCGCCGTCGGCGGCGAGATCCCCAGGCGCGACAGGGTCGCCTCGGCATGGGCCTGCAGATGCCCGAGCCCGTCGACCGTCCGGACCCCCGCCGCGGCCGCCTGCACCTGCAACGGAGTCGGCTCGCGTCGGTAGATGA
>JAOPWH010000231.1 GCA_025965795.1 Blastococcus sp. | reverse complement strand
GCCCCGGACGGCTGGCTGACCCGCATGCGGCGCGCACCGCTGCTGATCGTGCCGCTGTCGAACAAGGCGGCCTACCTCGACCGCTACGCCGAGCCCGACAAGGGCTGGACCGACCGGGACGAGTCGCGCTGGCCGGTGCCCTACTGGGACGTCGATGCCGGCATGGCGGCCCTGCTCGTGCTGCTGACCGCGGTCGACGAAGGGCTCGGCGCCTGCTTCTTCGGCGTTCCACCCGACCGCATCCCGGCCTTCCGCACGGCCTTCGGGGTGCCCGGCGACTACCGCCCGGTCGGCTGCGTGTCGGTGGGCTACGAGGGCAGCGACGACCGCCGGTCGCCGTCCCTGCGCCGTGGCCGCCGCGGCGTCGAGGAGGTCGTGCACCGCGGCACCTGGTGAGGCCTATCCGAGCGGTGTCGTGGCCGAGACCAGCACCAGGTCGGAGCTGTGCGAGCCGGCGGCGTCGACGTCGTCCGGTCGGGGCGTGAAGCCGGGCAGCCCCTCCAGCCCGTCGCTGCCGTCGATCACGCGGAGGCTGACGGATCCCTTCCCGGCCGTGACGTCCCCACCGAGGGAGAACCTCGCCTGCACGCCGTCGTCCGGTGGGGCGTGGAAGGTGATCCGCAGCGAGTGCTGCCCCAGCGCCCGGTCGGGCACCGCCCGGCCGGCGACCCGGCTCGCGACCACCGTGCCGCCGTCGACGGTCAGCTCGATGGTCAGCAGCCGGACGTCCGCCCGTCGCGGGGTGACCCGGACCGAGATCTCGCGGCGGCTCCCGATCACCGAGTCGGACGCCACGGTGACCTCCGGGGCAGGCAGTTCGGCCACGTCGGCCGGTCCGGCCAGGACCTTCCTGTCGTGCAGGTACGGGTACTCGGCCGGCAGTTCCTCGCCCTCGCGGAGGTAGCCGGCGGTGTAGGCACCGGGGCGGACCTCCGTGGTGGCCCACCACGCCGCTCCGACGTCCTTGTCGAGCACGTACACCAGCTGGCTCGGCACCGGGTGGGTCTCGTCGAAGGTGTCCACGCTGAGCCCCGCGACGGTGCACGCCGCCGCGGTGGCCAGCGCCGCAACCGGCACCGCGGCGGAGGCGAGCCTCGACGGACCTGCTGACTTCTCGCGGGGGTCGGGATCGGCGAACAGCAGCTCGAAGGCGGGCAGCAGGGCGAGGGCGAGCATCGTCGCGGCGGCAGCGGGCGCGGCGCCCCTGGAGAGGCCCAACGCGGGGAAGAACAGCGCGACCGTGGGAGCCAGCACGACGACGGCGACGCCGCCCGCCGCCAGGGACGCGAGCGCACCCACGACGCGGGAGCCGGTCAGTACGGCGACGAGGGCGCCGAGGACCCCGGCCAGCGCCGGCCAGACCGCCAGGTAGGACCCTCCGGGTGCCAGGGCCGCCAGCACGACGGCCAGCACGGCCAGCCAGACCAGCGCGCCTCCGGCCAGGGACGCCGGACCGATCCGCCGGCGCAGGAGGGCGTACCAGAGCAGCACCACGCCGGCGACCAGGGCGACGGCCGCGAGCCGGTAGGGCCCCGGCCGCCACGGGTCCAGCATGGACGCGTAGCCGGGGCGGACGGCGACCAGCGCCGACCACAGTCCATGGACGGCGAGCGGGCCCAGGACGAGGGGCACCGCGGCCAGGGCGGTGCCGGCCAGTGTCCAGCGCAGCGGGCTGTCCCCCCGCCGGCGCAGCACCCAGACGAGGAGCAGGACGAGAACTCCCGCGGCGGCGGCCAGCGGCCAGACCCAGCTGCCCGGATAGAGCGCCAGGGCGCCGAGCACCGGGAAGTAGGTCGCGTCCTCGGCGGCCGGCCCGTCGACGGTGCCCAGGTCGCGGTTGCCGAGCTCCCGCGCCAGGGACAGGGCGTTGTCGCCCATCGCCTGCAGGGTGCCCTGGTCGAGGCGTTCCGGGCGGTCCTGCGGAGTGTGGTAGCCGGCGGCCCCGTCGATGAAGGCGGTGTTCATCCCGGTGAACCGGCCGTCGGCCAGCAGCACGCTGAAGTCGGTGTCGTTGGGCAGAGCCCGGTACACCTCGACGGCGAAGCTGCTGGCGATCTTGTGCGGCGCGGCCGAGGCGAAGGCCTTCGCCAGGTCGACGTTCCCGAGCGAGGTCTCGAACATGATCGGCGGCCCGGTGGTCCCGCGGGCCTCGACGTTGAGGACGACACCCCCGCCGGAGGCCAGCGGGTGCGAGTCGGCGAACGCCTCCGCTCCGCAGAGGCAGGCCTCCTCGGCGTCGGTGAGCACGACGACGACGTCATTGCGCAGCTGCGGGCCCGCGGTCAGCGCGCGCACCGACTCCAGCAGCGCCGACACACCGGCGGCGTCGTCGGCGGCACCGGGACCGGTCTCGACCGAGTCGTGGTGGGCCATGAGGAAGAGGCGGCCGGTAGGGGCGGAGCCCGGAAGCACCGCCACGACGTTCTGGACGCGTGCCATCTCGGTGTGGCCCGGCCCGTACTGCCAGGCGCCGACGGCGTGCTGCACCCGGGTGTCCAGGCCGAGCCCGGTCAGGGTGGCCACGAGCCGATCCACCACCCGGTCGTCCGCCTCGCTGCCGGCGACGTGCGTCTCGGCCGCGATCGCCTGCACCTGCGCGTAGGCGCGCGCCGCACTGAACTCCTGGGCGGGGGCGTCCGCGCCGGCGGGAGCCGGCGGCTGCAGCGCCACGACGCTCCAGGCGGCCAGGCCGAGGAGCAACAGGACGACGACCAGGCCGGCACGGCGCGAGGAGCGGGATGCAGGCACGCCGGGACCCTAAGTGACGATCTTGGTCGAGCCCGGGACGCCGTAGCGCAGGATCAGTCGAGCGTGTCCAGCCAGTTGGTGAGCAGCTGCGCGCCGGCGTCGCCGCTCTTCTCGGGGTGGAACTGGGTGGCCGACAGAGGCCCGTTCTCGACGCCCGCCACGAAACGGTCGCCGTGCTCGGCCCAGGTGACCAGCGGCCTGGCGAACCGGCTCGGCGACCCGTCGGCGGCCAGGGGGAAGTCGCGGACGCCGTAGGAGTGCACGAAGTAGAAGCGCTCGTCGGCGAGGCCGTCGAACAGCACCGTGTGCTCGGGCGTCTGCACGGTGTTCCAGCCCATGTGCGGCAGCACCGGCGCCTTCAACTCCTCGACGACTCCGGGCCACTCGCCGCACCCCTCGGCGTCGTGCCCGTGCTCGAGGCCGCGGTCGAAGAGGATCTGCATGCCGACACAGACGCCCAGCACCGGTCGGCCGCCGGCCAGCCGCCGTCCGATGATCTTGGGGCCGTCGACGGCCCGCAGTCCCGCCATGCAGGAGGCGAAGGCTCCCACCCCGGGGACGACGAGGCCGTCGGCGTCGAGGGCGGTTCGGAAATCGGCCGTCACGGTGACATCGGCGCCCACGCGGGCCAGCGCCCGCTGCGCCGAGTGCAGATTTCCCGACCCGTAGTCGAGGAGGACCACCTTCTTCACGCCTGCCACGGTACCGATCAGCTCATCCGGCCCGCCCCGTGTTCCCGGACCGACGGTCTGCATCCGGTCGCACTTGCGTCGACCGTTCCCGGACGCTGGCGGACGCTGGCGGACGCAAGGGGCGCTGCGCAGTTGTGGACAGGGCTCTCACCTGGGGATTCACATCGGAGCAGAGTGCCGTTCGGCGTAGGATCGAACACACATTCGAACCGGGTCGGGAGGCGTCATGGGCGAGCTGGACTCGACGCTCGATGCCCTGGCCGCTGATGACCTCCATGCTCTCGGATCTGCCGCGTTGCTGGATCGCACCGCCGAACTGGTGCGGGCGGTCAACCGGCTGCGGGCCGAGCTGGCGCGCACCGTCCGGGTCGCCGACCTCACCCAGGCAGCCGAGCACGACGGGCTGTCGTCGATGCAGTCCTGGCTGCGCGGGCACGTCCGCCTGTCAGCGGGGGCCGCCCGGCAGATGGTCCGTTCGGGCCGGGTGCTCGAGCAGCTGCCCGCTGTCGCCGCCGCGTTCATCGACGGTCACGTCACCGCGGAGCAGGTCGCCGTCGTCGCCCCGGTCGTCGCGCCGGAGAACGTCGCCGCGGCCGCCGAGCAGGGTGTGGACCTCGCCGAGGTCGACGCGGTGCTGGCCGAGACCGCCGCCACCCGCCAGCACGTGCACCTGGCCCGGGTGGTGCACCACTACCTCTCGCGGCTCGACCCCGACGGCGCCGAACCAGATCCCGCCGAGGGCCGATCGCTGACCCTGTCGAAGCTGCTCGACGGGCGGTTGACGTTCCGCGGTGAGCTCGACGCGGTCGGCGGGGAGAAGGTCCAGGCGATGCTGGAGTCGATCGTGCAGGCCGACCGGCCCAAGGGCGATGGGCGCACCCGTTCCCAGCAGCTGGGCGACGCGTTGGTGCAGGCCGCCGACAACCTGCTGGCCGCCGGTTCGCTCCCGACGCTGCGGACCGTCAAGCCGCACGTGGTCGTGACGATCCCGCTGGCCGACCTGGTCGATCCCGCCACCGGTCCCGGCACCGCCGACACCGGATTCGGCGCCGAGATCTCCGCCGCCCGGGCCCGCTGGCTGGCCTGCGACGCCACCATCACCCGGGTCGTCGTCGGACCCCAGGGCCAGCCGATGGACCTCGGCCGCAGCCACCGCGTCGTCCCGCCGCACCTGCGGCGGGCAGCGGAGTATCGCGACCGGCACTGCGTCTTCGCCGGCTGCGAAGCCCCGAGCCACTGGTGCGACGTCCATCATCTGCTGCACTGGATCGACGGCGGCAAGACGTCGTTGGAGAACTCAGCCCTGCTGTGCGAACGCCACCACACCAAGGTCCACCACGGGTTCCGGGTCGAGCGACAACCCGACAACCGATGGCGCACCTACCGGCCCGACGGCACCGAGATCGTCCTCGCCGAACCGCTGGTCGTCTGACGCGATCGGTCAGCGTCGCGCGTCGCCGCCCCATGGCAGGACGGTCGGTTCGGGCCACTGCTGCACCCATCGGGCCGCCTTCGCTTTCCGGCCGCCCTCGAGAACATCAGGAATCGCTGGGCTACCGCTGCGACCGGCGACCCGCTGGGCGGGAACACGGCCATACAGCTGTGGCAGCCGGACGGCCGCATGCAGGTGCTGAGCGCCGGCCCGGCCGCCGAGCGGCCGGCGGTCTCTCCGGACGGACGCACCGTGACGTGAGCACCTGCACGAGGCCCGGCTCCACCGTCCGTCGTGAACGGCTCGGCCTGTGTCCTGCCGCCGCCTTCGGAGCGCACGACCGCTGATTTCCCGAGTTGATCGGTCAGCGTCGCGCGTCGCCCTCCCAGGGCAGGACCGTCAGCTCCGGCCAGTGCTGCAGCCACCGGTCCGCCTTGCTGTCGTAGACGTGCCGCGGCGCCGGGCTGCTCGGATTGGGCCGCACCACCATCGCGAAGAGGTCGTCGAAGCCGTACGGCGCGTACACCTGCGGCTCGCCGTCCGGACCCAGCCGGACGCCGTAGCTGCAGCACAGGGCGGCGAACCCGTCGATGGCCTCGGCCGCGCTCCGGAAGGCAGCTGGAGCAGGTGCCCCGAAGTGGTCGGCGTACCAGAGGTGCACCCGTGCCTCGTTGCGGATCTCCACCGGCACCGGCAGGTCGGCGAACAGTTCCGCACCGGCCTTGATGACGGCGTCTTCTGCCTCCCAGGAGGTGTCCGCGTCGAAGTAGAAGAGATCCCCGTCGCGGATGCCGGTGCCAGGGGCCCGACCGGTCAGGGAGTTCCACACTGTCTGGAACAGCACCCCCGCCGTGAGCCACCACTCCCCCAGCCCGAGCGCCGGCGTCCGCTCCAGCACCGCTCGTACCGTGGGATCGGCGGTCACGATCGTGAGGAAGCGATCCTTCGTCACACCAGGCGGAGAATGCCGGAGGCGGTGGCCAGCAGCGCGGCCAGCAGCAGGACGACGGCGAGCACGATCTGCGGGGTGCCACGCTCGCCGGCGTCCTCGTCCTTGCGCCAGGCGCTCCAGGCGCCACCGAGCAGGAAGCCACCGAGCAGGAGCAGGACCAGACCGAAGTCCACGGGACTACAGGGCGCCCTTGGTCGAAGGCACGTCGCCGACGCGTGGGTCCAGCGCGACGGCGGCGCGCAGCGCACGGGCGAGCGCCTTGAACTGGCCCTCGACGATGTGGTGGGCATCGCGACCCGCGTAGAGCACCCGGACGTGCAGGCTGATCCGCGCGTTGAACGCGAACGACTCGAGCACGTGCTTCGTGAGCGATGTCGGGTAGTCCGGCCCGATCATGGGCGTCATGTCCTCGGGCTCGGCGTGCACGAAGTACGGCCGCCCGGAGAGGTCGACCGCCGCCTGCACCAGCACCTCGTCCATCGGGATCGTGGCGTCGCCGTAGCGGGTGATGCCCCGCGTGTCCCCCAGCGCCTCGGCGAACGCCTGGCCGAGCGCGATCGCGACGTCCTCGACGGTGTGGTGGGCGTCGATGTGCAGGTCGCCGTCGGCCTGCACGGAGATGTCGATGCCGCTGTGCTTCGACAGCGCGGTGAGCATGTGGTCGTAGAACCCGACACCGGTGCTGATCGAGCTGGTCCCGGTGCCGTCGAGGTCGACCTCGACCACCAGCTTGGTCTCGCTGGTGGCCAGCTCGACGCGTGCAGTACGGCTCATGTCCCTGATTCTCCCTGACGCGAGCGGCGATCCCGCACCACCTCACCCAGCGCGGTGAGAAACGCCTCGGTCTCCTCCGGCGTCCCGGCTGTCACGCGCAGCCAGCCGGGCAGTCCGACGTCGCGCACGAGCACCCCGCGGTCGAGCAGCGCCTGCCACCCGGCGGACGCGTCGGGAAAGCGTCCGAACAGCACGAAGTTGGCGTCGCTGGGCACGCTGGTGAGCCCCAGGTCCGGCAGCGCCGCCACGATCCGGTCGCGCTGCGCCTTCACCGCGTCGACCGTCGCCAGCAGTGCGTCGGTGTGGGCCAGCGCGGTGCGGGCGGCCGCCTGGGTCAGCGAGCTGAGGTGGTACGGCAGCCGGACCAGCTGCAGCGCGTCGACCACCGCAGGGTCGGCGGCCAGATAGCCCAGCCGCAGACCGGCCATTCCGAACGCCTTGCTCATCGTGCGGCTGACGATCAGCCGCGGCCGCCCGGGCAGCAAGGTCAGCGCCGAGGGCGTGCCGGGCCGGGCGAACTCCGCGTACGCCTCATCGACCACGAGGATGCCCTCGGTCGAGTCGTAGAGCGCCGCGATGGTGTCCAGGTCCACCGCCGTGCCGGTCGGGTTGTTCGGGCTGGTCACGAAGACGACGTCCGGGCGGACGTCGCGGACCTGCGCGGTCGCGGCGGCCACGTCGATGGTGAAGTCGGTCCGGCGGTGTCCGTCGAGCCACGCGGTACCGGTACCGGCCGAGATGATCGGGTGCATCGAGTAGGAGGGTGTGAACCCCAGCGCGGTCCGCCCGGCGC
>JAOPWH010000010.1 GCA_025965795.1 Blastococcus sp. | reverse complement strand
TGGACGTGCTGACGCTGGAACACTTCCGCGACATCTGGGACCAGCCTTCGCTGATGCGCGGTATCTGGAATACCGTGCTGATCGGCGTGATCGGCGGCGCAATCGCGGTGCTGTGCTACAGCGGCATTGCGCTGGCCATGCACCGGAAGCCCGACGGCATCACCCGCGTGCTCGACTACAGCGTGCTGGTGCCGCGCGCGGTGCCTGGCCTGCTGGCCGGCCTGTCCTTCCTGTGGGTCTTCCTGTTCGTGCCGGCGCTGCTGGACAACGGCCTGAAGATGTTCGACAACGATGTCGCGCGCTGGCTCAGCGACAACCTGATCCCGCAACTGCGGGCGCTGCGCTCGACCATCTTCTCGGTCTGGCTGGCGTACTCGGTGGTATGGATGGCCTATGGCCTGCGACTGATCACCACGGCGCTGCTGCAGGTCGGACCGGAACTCGAGGAAGCGGCGCGCTCGGCCGGCGCGAACCGCGGCCAGGTAACCCGCGACGTCACGCTGCCGCTGGTGAAGTACGGCCTCATCGGCGCCTGGCTGATGGTGTTCCTGATCTTCGAGCGCGAATACTCGACCGGGGTTTACCTGCTCTCGCCGGGCACCGAGGTGATCGGCGCCATGATCGTTTCCATGTGGGGCGCCGGCGCCGTCGATCTGGTCGCCGCGCTCTCGTTCATCAACATCACGCTGGTGGCGATCGGTCTTGGGATCGCATTGCGCTTCGGCGTCAAACTTCACGATTAAAGGGCTGGGATCATGGCTGAATTACGCGTCAACAATCTGTATCTGGACTATGGCACCGGCGCCACCGCCAACGCCATTCTGAAAGGCGTCTCGATGGAGCTGCAGCGCGGCGAAGTGGTCGCGCTGCTGGGGCCGTCGGGCAGCGGCAAGACCACGCTGCTGCGCGCTGTCGCCGGACTGGAAAGCCCGAAGTCGGGCACCATCACCATCGGCGAGCGCAGCGTGTTCGACGGCGAGCGCAAGTTCGAGATGCCGGCCGAGCAGCGCAGCCTGGGGCTGGTGTTCCAGTCCTATGCGCTGTGGCCGCACAAGACTGTCGCCGATAACGTCGGCTACGGCCTGAAACTGCGCAAGGTGCCCGGCGATGAAATCGCGAAGCGGGTCAAGGAAGTGCTGGGCCAGCTCGGTCTCGGCCATCTGGGCGAGCGCTTTCCGCACCAGCTCTCCGGCGGCCAGCAGCAGCGGGTCGCGATAGCCCGCGCGCTGGTCTACAACCCGCCTGTCATCCTTCTCGACGAGCCGCTGTCCAACCTCGACGCCAAGCTGCGCGAGTCGCTGCGGTTCGAGCTCAAGCGCCTGCAGCGCGAGCTGGGCATCACCTCGATCTACGTCACCCACGACCAGGTCGAGGCGCTGTCGTTGTCCTCGCAGATCGCGGTCATGCGCGAGGGTGAGGTCGTCCAGCTCGGCAAGCCACGGGACATCTACACCAACCCGAAGTCGCGGTTCGTCGCCGAGTTCATCGGCACGTCGAACTTCCTCAACGGGCGGGTGTCGGCCACCGACGGCGACCGCGTCACCGTCGACACCACCGAGGGCCGGCTGGTCGTGCGGTCCTCGGCCGGGGTGCCGGTGGGCAGCGAGGCGATCGTCTCGGCCCGTCCGGAGGTGGTGGAGATCTCCACCTCCAGCGCCGACGGCGCGGTGCCGAACGAGTGGAGCGGGGAGATCGTCACCCGCATGTTCCTCGGCGACGCCGTGGACCACGTGGTCAAGGTGGGCGGGTTCGAGGTGCGCAACCGCTCCAACCCGAACCAGTCGATCGAGCCGGGCACCCGCGTCTACCTGCGCATGAACCCCGAGCTGCTGACGCTCGTCCCGGTCGGCTGACCCGCCGGTCCCGGCCGCCCCTCAGGGGCCGGCCGGGACCGGGTGCACCATCGCGCCCTCCACCCTGCCGGGTTTCGGCCGGTGTAGCCCTACGTCCCTGGGAGGTTCGTCGCCGTGGCGCTGCCCGAGGTGCTCCGCAACCGCGACTTCGACCTGTACTGGGCCGGTGTCGTCCTCTCCCAGATCGGCACCCGCGGTGCCGTCGCGGCGAACTTCTACCAGGTCTACGCACTCACCGGATCGGTCCTCCAGACGGGCCTGGTGGGCGCCGGTCAGGCCGTGGCCCTGCTCCTGCTGAGCCCGCTCGGCGGGGCGTACGCCGACCGGCTGGACCGGCGCAAGCTGCTGCAGTGGGCGCAGGCGGCCAGCCTCGTCGTCGCCGTGGCCCTGTCGGTGCTCACGCTGACCGGTCGGGTCGAGGCCTGGCACGTCGTGCTCAGCGCCCTGCTCACCACGGCGGCGGCCACGTTCGACCAGCCGGCCCGGCAGGCGATCATCCCGGCGATGGTGCCCAAGCGGCTGCTCGCCCAGGCGATCGCACTGCTCAACCCGTCCCGGGAACTGGCGGTGCTCATCGGCCCCGCCATGGCCGGTGTCCTGATCGCCGTCGGCGGCCCCGGCCTCATGTATCTGGTCGATGCGGTCACCTACGCCGTCCTCATCGTGGTGCTCGCCCTGCTGCACGTGCCGCCGCTGCAGCAGTCCGGCCCGCCGCGGTCGGTCTTCGGCTCGATCGCCGAGGGTGCCCGCTACGTGGTGCACCGGCCGCTGATCACCCGGTTCATGGCGCTGGATCTCTCGGCCACGGTCTTCAGCGCCTACCGCGTGCTGCTCCCGGCGTTCGCCATCGACATCCTCGCCGTCGGCCCGACGGGGTACGGGCTGCTCTCCTCGGCGCCGTCGGCCGGGGCGCTGCTGGCCACCTACACCGTCTTCCGCACCGTCGCCCACAGCAACCGGCTCGGACGTGTCGTCCTGGTCGCGACCGCGCTGTACGGGGTGTCGGCGCTGCTGCTCGCCCAGTCGCGCTGGTTCGCGATGGCCCTCGTCGCCGCGCTGCTGCTCGGTGCCTTCGACGCGATGGCGACGACCATCCGGCACGCCGCCGTCCAGGTGGACACCCCGGACGAGATCCGAGGGCGGGTGACGGCGTTCTACCAGATGTCCTCCCGCGGCGGCCCCGCCATCGGCGACGTGGTCGTCGGTGCGTTCGCCTCCCTCGTCGGCCCGGTGGTGGCCCTGACGGTGGGGGCGTTCGGGCCGATGCTGGTCGCCGGCGCCTTCTGGCTGCGGCCCAACGCGGTGCGGGACTACGGCAGCGCATCGGTGCCCGAGGACGACGACGTCCCCGGGACGCGGGGCGAGCCCCCCGCTGCGGAAGGTGTCGACGCCCGCCCGGTGAAGTAGCCGGGCCTCCGGCGGACCGGCCGGGCCCGGTGAGGGTCGTCCTCCGGGCCGACCGGGAGCTCTACTTGGGCTGGCAGACCACGTCGACCAACGCGGGCTTGCCCGTCGCCAGGACGTGGTCCGCGGCTCGCTGCACCGCCGCGCGTACCTCGGCCGGATCGGTGATCGGCCCCTCGGCCCACCAGCCGAAGCCCTTCGCGATCGTGGCGAAGTCCGGCTCCGGGTCGCTGATGGCCATGCCGATGCCGGCGCGTTCCACCGGGGTGCCGCGGTGCCGGGCCAGCCGCTCCTGGTGCTCCCAGTCGTTGTAGTACGCCCGGTTGTTGAACATCACCGTGAGCAGCGGCAGCTCGTAGGCCGCAGCCACCCAGAGCGCGCCGACGTCGAACATGAGGTCGCCGTCGGGCTGCAGGTCGACGACCAGCCGGCCGGTGCCCTTGTGTGCCAGCGCGACACCCAGCGAGATCCCGATCTGGGTGGCGGTGCCCAGCTGCTTTCCCGGATGGCGGTGCGGCTGGTCGAAGTCCCAGCTGCGCAGCGCCCACTCGGCCGCCGTCCCCGCGGTGAGCACCCAGTCGTGGGAGCGGACGACCTCCCAGACCTCGGCGGCCAGGCGGGCCGTGGAGACCGGCGAGGAGTCGGCGACCTCGGCGGCCCTGTCGGCCCAGCCCTGCCAGACGGCGTCGTGCCGGGCGGCCAGGTCGGCCTTCCGCTTCTCGCGCTCGGCCGCGCGGATCAGGGAATCTGCCGCGACGAGCCCGCGGCACAGCTCGAGCAGCTGCGGAAGCGCGACGGCCGTGTCGGCGGTGACCCGCAGGTCGGCCGGCAGGGCCTCGGCGTAGTCCTCGCTCCAGGACGAGATGCCGACGTCGCCGAAGCCCAGATCGAGGACGCGGGCGCCGTCCGGGACCCGGCTGGAGATCGTGCGGGTGGTCGAGTCCAGCTTCTGCGTGGGCTTGCCCATGTCCTTGGTGTCGACGAAGAGGACGCAGTCGGTGTCCTCGAGCGCGTCGGACCCGGTGACGTTGAGCGGGTGCCGGTTCGGGAAGTTCAGCCGCCAGTGGGTCTCCACCGCGCCGATCCCGACCAGCTCGGCGAGCTCGACGAGCACGTCGAAGGACGCCGGGTCGCGGCCGGCGTAGCCGAGCACCATGACCGGCCGCGAGGCCGTGCACAGCTCGCGGGCCAGCTCCGCCAGGGCGCTGGGCTCCGGCGCGAGCCGGGACGGCGGGGTGGCGATGCGGCTGAGGTCGTCCAGCGGGACCGGCGCCTCGAGGCGGTCCTCCTGCAGCGCAGCGTCCAGCGCGACGTAGACCGGCCCGCGGGGCTCCTCCACGGCGATCCGGTAGGCGCGGCCGAGCACCGTGGGCACCGATGCCAGCGAGCGCGGCTCGTGGTCCCACTTGGTGAACGGGCGCACGGCCTGGCCCTGCACGTTGGCCGAGTGGATCCAGTCGATGTTCGGGCGGCGGCGCTCGTGCGCGCCCGGCCCGGAACCGCCGAGGATGACCACGGGGACACGGTCGATGTAGGAGTAGTAGACGCCCATGGTGCCGTGCAGCAGGCCGACCAGGTCGTGCAGGATCACCGCCATCGGCTCGCCGGTGACCTTCGCGTAGCCGTGGGCGACGCCGAGGGCCAGCTTCTCGTGCGGCACCTCGATCATCGTGATCTCGTCGCCGCCGTAGTTGACCAGCGAGTCGTGCAGCCCGCGGAACGACGATCCCGGGTTCAGGCTCACGTACCGGAGACCGAGCTTCCGGAGGACGTCGACCATGACGTCGGAGCCCCATTCGGGCTTGTCGTACGGGGCGAAGTTGCTCATGCGGGACCTCCGGGGAGTGCGGCCAGGACCTCGTCGACCGTGCGGACCCGGCACATCCGCGGAAAGACCTTGTCGAGGAAGAATTCGCGCTGCTCGGAGAAGCCGTGGCAGCCGTCCCGCACGACGACGACCTGGAAGTCCAGATCGCGCGCGGTGTAGGCGGTGGAGGCGATGCCGACGTGGGTGGAGCCGCCGACCAGGAGGACCGTGTCGATGTCGCGGGACCGCAGCGACAGCTCCAGGTGCGTGCCGGCGAAGGCCGACCAGCGGTGCTTCGGCACGTCGTAGTCCTCGGTGCGCTGCCCCAGCTCCGCCAGCACCTGCAGCCCCGCCGATCCCGAGCCGTGCGGTGGCCTCGTGGGCTGCGGATCGTCCGGCGTCCAGGGGCGCAGCTGCTGGTCGGTGTCGGTGAGCGTCCGGGCGAAGTCGGCGCCGTCGGCGCGGTGGTCGGCGCGGGCCCAGAAGACCGGAACCCCGGCCTCCCGGGCGCCGGCGAGCAGCCGCTGCACGGGGAGGACCGTGCCCGCCTGCTCGATGGCCGGGCGGTAGGCCTCGAGCATGTCGAAGACGACGATCCCGGTCCGCCGCGGGTCGAGCTCGAGCTCCCTCACCACAGCGTCACCGTGACGACCTTCTCCCGGGTGTAGGAGAGCAGCTCCTCGAGGCCGTTCTCCTGTCCGAGACCGCTGTTCTTCCAGCCCCCGAAGGGCATGCCGCCCGGCCGGCGGCCGCTGCCGTTCACGTACACGTAGCCGGCCTCCAGGGCGCGGGCGGTGCGGACGGCGGCGTTGATGTCGTCGGTCCACACGTTCGCCGTCAGACCGAGCTCGGTGGCGTTGGCGCGGGCGACCATGTCGTCCCAGTCGCGCCACGACAGCACCGACATCACCGGCCCGAAGATCTCCTCGCGGGCGATCGTCATCGCGTCGTCGACGTCGGCGAAGAGGGTCGGCTCCAGGAAGAAGCCCCGGGGGAGGTGGCTCGGGCGGCCGCCGCCGTGCAGCAGCGTCGCGCCCTCCCGGCGGCCGCTCTCCACGTAGGCGGTGACCCGCTCGTGGTGCGCCCGGAAGCTGAGCGGGCCGACCTCGGTGGCCTCGTCCATGGGGTCGCCGATCCGCAGCTCCGACAGCCGCTGCACCAGCGCGTCGAGGAAAGGGCCGCGCACGTCGTCGTGCACGAACAGCCGGGACGTCGAGCCGCAGGACTGCCCGGTCGAGCGGGCGATGTTCATGCCCGACACCGCCGCCCGCGCCGCGCGCACCGGATCGACGTCCGGGAAGACCACGATCGGGTTCTTGCCGCCGAGCTCGAGGCTGACGTGCTTGATCTCCTCCGCGGCGCCGCGGAGCACCGCCCGGCCCGAGGGCACGGAGCCGGTGAAGGCGATGCGGGGGACGCCGGGATGCGCCACGAGCGCTGCTCCGGCGGTGGCACCCCGGCCGGTGACCACGTTGAGGACGCCGGGCGGAAGGACGTCGGCGGCGATCCGGGCGAGCTCGAGGGCGGACAGGGAGGTCTGCTCGCCGGGCTTGACGATCACCGTGTTGCCGGCGGCCAGGGGAGCGGCGGCCTTGCCCGAGGCGAACTTGAACGGATGGTTGAACGGCACGATCCGCCCCACCACGCCGTAGGGCTCCCGCTCGCTCCACGAGAGCGAGTCGGTCAGCGGGGGGCCGCTGATCCCGCGGGTCTGCGAGGCGATCCCGGCGAAGAAGCGGATCTCGTCGGAGGCCTGCGCGACGTCGCCCCGCATGCCGGACAGCGGATTGCCCGAGTCGCGGACGTCGAGCCGGGCCAGCTCCTCGGCCTCGCCTGCGATGCGGTCGGCGAGCTCCCTGAGCAGGGCGGCCCGGCGCTTCCAGCCGAGCGCCGCCCACGCCGGGCCGGCGTCAGCGGCCGCGGCGACGGCGGCTGCGACGTCG
>JAOPWH010000221.1 GCA_025965795.1 Blastococcus sp. | reverse complement strand
GTGTGACGGGCCCAGTTGCTGTGAGATGTCCCGCGCGCACCCGCAACCGGTGCGCGCAGTGAGTCATCTAGCTGATGCCAGGATCCGGGCCGATGACGAACCCGGGCTGACAGAGTCGCCTAGCTGCGATTAGGCAGCGAGGGCGAGCTCGTGCTGCTTAGGAGCGGCACTTGTTGTTTTGCAACGGATGGTTAACGAGATCATCGTTGCCTTCCTCGGCTCGCTTCCCCTGGTCACACGACCGAAGTCGAGACCAATCACCCCCTGTGCAGTTGTACGGACACTCTAACGGCTCCAGCCCCCGCCGGTGTTCCCCCGGACGGGGTGTCCTCAGCGGACGCCGCGCAGCCAGCGTCGCTGCCACGGCGTCTCGACCGCCTTCGGGTGGTAGCGGTCGCGCACCCAGGCCACAGCCTCCCCCGTCGGCAGCCCGTCCAGGATCGCCAGAGCAGCGAGCGCCGTCCCGGTGCGGCCGACCCCGCCCCGGCAGGCGACCTCCAGCCGCTCCCCCGCCGTCGCGCGGCGGTGCGCCTCGTGCAGGGCGTCGAGCGCGTCGGCGCGATCGAGCGGCACCCAGAAGTCGGGCCAGCGGATCCGCCGGTGCGGCCACGCCGGCAGTGGTCCCTCGGCCAGGACCAGAGCGAAGTCGGCCGGGGAGGCGGCATCCGCGAGCCGCCGCCCCCGCACCCGGGCACCGCCGGGCATGGAGACCAGTCCGGTCTCCTCCTCCCAGTCCGCCGCCACTAGATCCAGTCGCGGCGCTTGAAGATGACGTAGAGCACGAGGCTCACCGCGGCCATCAGCGTCAGCGCCATGGGATAGCCGAACTGCCAGCTCAGCTCAGGCATGTTCTCGAAGTTCATCCCGTACACGGTGCCGACGAGCGTCGGAGCGAACAGGATGGCCGCCCAGGCCGAGATCTTCTTGACCTCCTCGCCCTGCGCGATCGAGGCCTCGGTGAGCTCGCGGATCTCGTCGTTCTGCCGCTGCGCGACCAGCGTCGCGTTCACGGTGAGGATGTCGCGCAGCTGCAGCCGGAAGGCCTCCGCCCGCTCGTTGACCTGGGTGACGTGGTCGGCCACGTCGCGCAGGTAGCTGCGCAGCTCCTCGTCGACCCCGTACTTGTCGAACCCCGCGGTGATCGCGGCCAGGATGCCGGTGAGCGGCACCGATGCCCGCTGGAACTCCAGGACCTCCTGCGACAGCTCGTAGATGCGCCGGGACACCCCCGGGTCACCGCGGAAGACCTCGGTCTCGATCTCGTCGATGTCGTTGGCCAGGCCGTCGACCACCGGCTTGTACCCGTCCACGACGGCGTCCAGCGTCGCGTACAGCACCGCCTCACTGCCCTTGGCGAGCAGCGCCGGCTCGCTCTCCAGGCGGCGGCGCACCCGCGACAGGTCGGGTGACTCGCTGTGCCGGACGGTGATGGCGAAGTCCGCACCGAGGAACAGGTGGAGCTCCCCGAACTCGACCTCCTCGGCCTCGTCCCGGTACCGGGCGGACTTGAGGACGACGAACAGCGTGCTGCCGTAGCGCTCGAACTTCGGCCGCTGGTGGGCCTTGATCGCGTCCTCGACGGCGAGCTCGGGCAGGTCGTAGAGCTCGGCGAGCGCGCCGAGCTCCTGGGGCTCCGGCCGGTAGAGGCCCAGCCACGCGAGGCGGTCCTCCCCCGCGGACAGCTCCTCGCGGCTCTCCTCCGCCGTCGCGGGCGTCGCCACCCGCCGGCCGTCGGAGTAGACGGCGTTGTCGATGATCCGCGACCGGCCCTCGACCACGGCAGGCAGGCCGTGCCCGGGCGTGGGCAGGTGGGCCCCGGCCCGGGGTCGGCGGGTGAGCGTGCTGAGTGCGGTGAGCGGCGCGAGGCGGCGGTCGGTCATGACGGACTCCCGGTCGGGCGGAGGGCGGAGGACACAGGAAGAGGTCCTCACCCACCGGCGTCCGGCCGGGATCGGCGGCGACGCTAGACGGGGCGGACCTCGGGCCTCGTACTGGGAGGCTCGATGGACGCATGCGTGCGCATCGCTCAGCTCCCTCCCGTCGCGGGCCGCCGGCCGTCGCGGGGCCGTCGTCCATGGTGACACGGCCTGTCCAGCCCGCCCGAACGGGTGAACCCGGCTCAGCGACTGCCGGCGAAGATCTCCGCGGAGAACGCGCCTGCGGCCACCAGCCGGCGTGCGAAGCCCTTGCCCAGTTCGGTCACCCGCGCCGTCTTCTCCGGCCCGAGCAGCAGCCACGCGTCCGCCGACAGCACGTCGGTCTCGGCCTCGACGCGAGCGCGCAGGTCCTTGCCCTCGGCGGTCAGTCCGTCGTCGTCGAGCAGTCCTCGCTCGACCAGCGCGGCGGACTCCGCCGCCCACTCGTCGTCCTTCCAGCCGCGGGTGGCCTTGGCGGCGGGCAGGGTGAATCCGCGGCCGGTGGCGGTGTGCGTGATCAGCGCCTCCAGCCCGTTGAGGTCGGCGTGCAGCAGCGCGGCGATGTGCCCGTGGCCGCGGTGCTCGCGCCGCCGGGTCGCCGCGTGCCCCTGGTCCTGCAGCGGTTCACCCGGCCAGCCGCGGTCGGCGTGCC
>JAOPWH010000301.1 GCA_025965795.1 Blastococcus sp. | reverse complement strand
AGGCGACTAGGTTGGTGACCTGCGCGCGAAGCGCCTCCACGGCGTCGTAGACCGGCGCCGGGATGGAGACAAGCAGCGTCTGAACCAGCGGGCCGAGGTCCGGGCTGTCCGGGACGGTGCCGTTCTCCGGCTTGTTCAGCGAGGCCTGGCCGGTGCGGCCGTTGCAGTACACGATCGGGAACTCGAGGGTCTCCGCCGGGAGGCCCGCGTCCTCGAGCAGCTCCATGAAGAGCTCGTAGCACTCGTCGACGACCTCTTCGATCCGCGCGTCGCCACGGTCGGTCTTGTTCACCGCGAGGATGACCGGCATCCCCTTGCCCAGCGCCTTGCGGAGCACGAAGCGGGTCTGCGGCAGGGGGCCCTCGGAGGCGTCCACGAGCAGGACCACGCCGTCGACCATGGACAGGCCGCGCTCGACCTCGCCGCCGAAGTCGGCGTGACCGGGGGTGTCGACGATGTTGACGACGACGGGGTTGCCGTTCTCGTCGGCCAGGTGGATCGCGGTGTTCTTCGCCAGGATGGTGATGCCGCGCTCGCGCTCGAGGTCCATCGAGTCCATCACGCGGTCCTGCGTCGAGTCGTTGTCCGTGCCCTCACCCTTGGACCGGCCGAGCGCGCCGGCCTGCCGGAGAAGGGCGTCGACCAGGGTCGTCTTGCCGTGGTCGACGTGGGCGATGATCGCCACGTTGCGCAGGTCGTCGCGGGTGGGCATGAAGAAGAAGCACCTCAGGAAGTTCGGGGAGTCGGCGCTCGGTTGCGCCCGTCACCGATGTAACGGTCGCCGGCCCGGCGACCTTCCCATGGTAGTGGAAGGACCTCGGTCCTCCTCATCCCTCGCACGCTCGGGACCAGCCTCTGGACCGAGGCCGAACCGCACGTCAGGGCCGATCGGCGACCCAGGACGTGACCGCGGCGGCGGTCAGGGTGACCAGACTCACCGCCAGCCAGGCCGGGAGACCCACGCCCAGGGCGAGGACGTGCGCCAGCACGAAGCCGCCGACGTACAGGGCACCGAGACCCGCGGCGACGGCCCAGCCCCGCCGGTGCACCCACAGCCAGGCAGCACCTGCGCCACCGAGCACGAAGACCGCGCCACCGAGCGCCCGGATGCCCGTGCCCTGGGCGATGCCGAACCCGGCCGCGAGTCCGGTCGCGACGAGGATCGCGGAAGGAAAGCGGGCGCGGGCTCGGGTCAGGGTCGACGTCGTCATGCCCCGAGTGTCCCTCGGCTTGCCGGTCAGCCTGACCGGGCGGCCGGCACCGCCGCAGTGAGGTCGGCCACGGAGAGGTCGGCCAGCGCCTTTCCTGGAGGTTCGCTCGACGTCGTTCCCCCGTTCGGCGCACCGACGAGCAGAGGGCTGGCCTAACACCCCGTCGGTGAGGAGCATGTCCCGGCACATCGATCCGGAGGCACACCGTGACCCGTCGTCTCGTCCTGACCCTGGCGCTGATCGCGTCGCTGGCCACGTCCGTGCTGGCCGCACCCGGAGTCTCGGCGGCCGCGCTCCCGGCCACCAAGGTGCTCATCTTCATCGAGGAGAACCACTCGCTCGCCCAGATGCAGAGCGGGATGCCCTACACGGCCTCGCTGGCACAGAAGTACGGCTATGCCACGAAGTACGACGCGATCTCGCACCCGTCGCTGCCGAACTACCTGGCGATCGCGAGCGGCTCCACCTTCGGGATCACCGACGACAAGTCGCCGGCGGCCCATCCGCTCGACGCTCAGACGGTCTTCGGGCAGGCCTGGGCCGGCGGCCGCACGGCCAAGACCTACGCCGAGTCCGCGAAGAAGAACTGCGACACCCAGGGCACCGCGCTCTACGCGGTCCGCCACAACCCGTGGCTGTACTTCACGCCGGCCGCCGAGCGGTCCAAGTGCCTGACCAGCGACGTCCCCTTCGGTCAGTTCGCCGGTGACGTCACGAACGGCCGCCTGCCGAACGTCGGATTCGTCGTCCCGAACCTCTGCAACGACGCGCACGACTGCTCGCTGGCCACCGCCGACGCCTGGTTCCGCCAGCGCATGCAGGCGGTGTTCAACGGACCCGACTGGAAGTCAGGGCGGCTCGTGGTGATCCTGACCGCCGACGAGGCCGGTCGCGGGGCCGCGACGAACACGGTGCTCACGGTGGTCATCCACCCGTCCCAGAACCACAAGGTCGTGACGACGCCGTTGACGCACTACAGCCTCACCCGCCTGTGCGAGGACATCGTGCATGCGCCCTACCTGAACAACGCCGCGTCCGCCGCGAGCATGTCGGCCGCGTTCGGGCTGCCGATCGCCTGAACGGCGCCGTAGGGCTGGGCGGGGGTTTCCCTGCGCCTCGCGCGCCTCGGTCCGTCGTCCGACCGAGCACCCGCTGACGTCCGGTGTCCACGCCTCCCCGATCTGCAGAACTCCTCGGCGTCGCATCCCGCCGGACAGCTCGCCGATGGCGACCGGACGCCACGAGGGCCCCGGGCGATTCGCCCGGGGCCCTGCGGTCAGTCCCGTCCCGGGTCCCGCGCCGAGCTAGGGAGGCGTGGGGGCCAGAGGGGTTCTCGTTCAGGCGGTGCGGAGCACGGCCTCGATCTCGAGCTCGACGTTGATCTTGTCGCCGACGACGACGCCGCCGCCGTCCATCGGCATGTCGATGTCGACCGCGAAGGCCTTGCGGGAGATCTCGGTCTTGGCCGAGAAGCCGGCGCGCGTGCCGCCGTAGGCGTCGGGGCCGAAGCCGTTGAGCTCGAGCTCCAGGGTGACCGGCTTGGTGATGCCCTTGATGGTGAGGTCGCCCTCGACGGTCCAGTCGGCGCCGTCGGTGCGGACGCCGGTGGAGCGGAAGGTCATCTCGGTGTGGTTGCCCACGTCGAAGAAGTCGGCGGAGCGGATGTGCGCGTCACGCTGCTCCTGCCGGGTGTCGATCGAGTCCATGTTGATGCGGGCGACGACGGTGGACTGCGCCGGGTCCTCGGCGGTCACGAGCTCGCCGGAGAAGTCGCGGAAGTAGCCGCGGACCTTGCTGACCATCATGTGGCGGACGGAGAAGCCGACGGTCGAGTGGGCGACGTCGATGTCCCAGGTACCGACGACGTAGCCGGGGATCTGGGTCGTGGTGGAGCTGGTCATCAGAGTTCCTCCGAGATAGTTGAGCGTTTGACCTTCTGCTCGGCCTCAGCGTAGTTGATGCCTCAACTATTCCGCCAGTACGATTGTGTCCATGACCACGCAGGAGTCGTCCGCCTCCTCTGCGGCCGGCCCGCTCCCGGGGGAGCCGCGCTGGCTCGATGCCGAGGAGCAGCGCGCCTGGCGTGCCTGGCTGTACAGCGCCCAGCTGCTCATGGACCGGCTCGACCGCGAGCTCACCCACGAGACCGGCATCTCGCACGCCTACTACGAAATTCTCGTGGCGCTGTCGGAGACGCCGGGACGCAGCATGCGGATGAGTGAGCTCGCCGACCGCTGCCTCTCCTCGCGCAGCCGGCTGTCGCACGCGGTGTCCCGCCTGGAGGAGCGCGGCTGGGTCCGGCGCCAGGTCTGCGAGGACGACGGCCGCGGTCAGCTCGCCGTCCTCACCGAGGAGGGATTCACGGCGCTGGAGGCCGCCGCTCCGGTGCACGTCGAGGGTGTGCGCACGCATCTGTTCGACCAGCTCACCCCCCAGCAGGTCGAGTCCATGCGCGACTTCGGCGAGGCCCTGCTCCGTCACCTCGAGTCCTGATCGAGCGGCGTGCGACGGCGCGGTTTCCGCTGCCCTCCTACTCGGCTCGGACCGCACCCGCCGTGGACCACAGCCCGGTCGGGTGACCGGGCGGAGGAAGTTCCCGGCCGGTTCGGGAAGCCGATCCCTGGCTCCTGGGAGAGCCCTGGCAGCACCGTCGTCGTCGACAGCGTCACCCGCTTCGAAAGGACGACTCCCATGTCGACGACCACCGTCTCCCCCGCAGCCACGACCGGCATGGCCGGCGGCGCCCTGTGGGCCCTGCTGCCCGTTGCCTGGGCGGCGGCCAGCTTCGACGACGTCGAGTTCGGCACCCTCGCGTGGTTCGGGGTGGCGGCCGCGGCCTGGATCTTCGCCGTGCTGCCGCCCGCGTTGATCGCCGTCGGTCTGACCGCTCTGCGCCGGGCGCTCGGGGACGGGACGCCGCGGATCGCGCGCGCCGGAATCGTCGTGTCGGCCGTGGGGCTCGCGTCGATGACCCTCGGCAACGGCATCGAGATCGCCTCCATGACCGCCGGACACGGCGAGGTGGCCCTCGGGCACGCCCTGTTCCTGATCGGCTTCCTGGTCTCCGTGGTGGGCTCGATCGTCGTCGGCGTCGTGGTGTTCCGGCGGCGGAGCGACGCGCCGTCCCGGGTCGCGGGGATGCTCCTGGCGCTGGCGCTCCCGCTCGGCATCGGGATCGCGATCCTCGGCTCGGCGATCGCCCCGGGGAGCGACGCGGGGTTCTGGGCGGCGATCGCGGTTCCGACCGGCCTGGCGTGGATCCTGCTGGGCCGGTCCCTCCGGTCGGGCGAGGTGGCCGGAACCCGGGAGTTGGCCGCCGCGTAGCGCATTCCGCGGAGGGCCGCGCGCGACCGCGCGGCCCTCCGTTGACGTGCACGCCGACAGGCGCGCATCGTGCCTTGGCCCGAAACGAGGTGACCACCGTGCGGATGCACCAGCCGGCGACCGCCGCAGTGGCGGCTGCCGTTCCCTCCCCGGCGCGGCCGGCCACCCGGCGGTTCCGGACGGCACTGCTCGCCTGGGCCGTCGTCCCCGTCTACCTGGCCGGAACGGCGGGCTACGTCGTGCTGGACCGGCGGCTCGGCGCCCCCGGCCTCCACCTCGGCGAGGGACTGGTCCTGTGGACGGGTTTCGCGGCATTCGTGGTGCTCGGCGCGCTATTGATCAGCCGCCGGCCCCGCAACGCGCTCGGCTGGATCCTCGCCGGCACCGGTCTGCTGGTCGGTCTCGCGCCGGCCGGGGACGCGTACGCCGCCTTCGTCATGACCACGCGCGGACACCCCGATGCGCTCGCCGTCGTCGGCGCCTGGGTGCAGAGCTGGTACTGGCTGCTGATGATCAGCCTGGTGTTCGTCGGGCTTCCGCTGCTGTTCCCCGACGGCCGGCTGCCCTCTCGCCGCTGGCTGCTGCCCACGCTGCTGCCCGCGGTAGGAACGCTCGCCTCGGTCGTCCTCGGCATGCTGACCGGCACCCTGACCGGCCAGGACGTCGGCTACCGGATCGACAACCCGATCGGCATCGACGGGCTCGCCCCCCTGGAGGCGCTGCCGGTCTTCCCGGTCCTGGGGGTCCTGCTCGGTCTCGGCGTGCTGGAGGGACTCGCGGCGGTGGCGGTGCGGTTCCGGCGGTCGCGGGGCGCCGAGCGCCAGCAGATGAAGTGGTTCCTCTTCGCCGTCGCCCCGCTCGTGCTGGTGCCCGTCCTGGACCTCCTGCCGGAGTTCGTGGGGAGCGCCATGTTCGCGTGGGTGCTGATCGCGGTGCCGAGCGCGGTGGCGGTGGCGGTGCTCCGGTACCGGCTGGACGGCATCGACGTCGTCATCAACCGCACGCTCGTCTACGCCGCGCTCACCGGGCTCGTCGTCGCCGTCTACGTCGGGGTCGTCGGGTACCTCGGGGCCGCCCTGCGCCGGGAGGACGACCTCGTGGTCTCCCTCGTGGCCACCGGCCTGGTGGCCGTGCTCTTCGCTCCCGCCCGGGACCGCCTGCAGAGGGCCGTCGACCGGCTGCTGTACGGACGGCGAGCCGAGCCCTACGCGGCGCTGGCCCAGCTCGGCGAGCGGCTGGAGGCCACCCTGGCGCCGGACGCGGTGCTCCCGGCGATCGTGTCGACGGTGCGCGAGGCGCTCCGCCTGCCGTACGCCGCCATCGAGCTCGCGGACAACGGCGACGTCGTCGCCGCGGGGGAAGCGACCACCGGCACGGTCGCGGTACCGCTGGTGCACCACGGCGCCGCGGTGGGCTCCCTGGTCCTCGGTCTGCGACCGGGCGAGACGAGCTTCTCGGCCGCCGACCGGCGGCTGCTCGGCGACCTCGCCCGGCAAGCCGGCGTGGCCGTCTCCGCCGTCCGCCTCACCGCGGACCTGCAACGCTCGCGCGAGCGCCTCGTGACCGCGCGGGAGGAGGAGCGTCGCCGACTGCGCCGGGACCTGCACGACGGCCTCGGCGCGCAGCTCGCCGGGCTCACCGTCCAGACCGGTGTGCTCCGGAACCTGATCGCCGCCGACCCCGCGGCCGCCGCGGACATGGTCGGCGAGCTGCGTACCGAACTGCGCACCGCGATCGCCGACATCCGCCGGCTGGTCCACGGGCTGCGGCCGCCCGCCCTCGACGAGCTCGGCCTCGTCGGCGCCCTGCAGCGTCTCGCGGGCACCGTCGGCGCCGAGGGCACGGGACCCCGGATCACCGTCGACGTACCCGCGGACCTCCCCGGACTGCCCGCGGCGGCGGAGGTGGCGGTGTACCGGATCGCCCAGGAGGCGCTGACCAACGTCGTGCGTCACGCGCAGGCGACGGCGTGCGCGGTGCGGCTCCGGATCGACGACGACTCGCTCGGCATCGAGATCGACGACGACGGCATCGGGCTGGGGACCTCGTTCCGAGCCGGGGTGGGCTCCTCGTCCATGCGGGAGCGGGCAGCGGAGATGGGCGGGGAGTGCCGCGTCGAGGCCGGACCGGACGGCGGCACCCGAGTGCTCGCGCGGCTGCCCCTGTCGGGCGGACGCTGAGATGACCGCCCTGCGCGTGCTCGTCGTCGAGGACCACCCCCTGTTCCGCAAGGGGGTGGTCGCCCTGCTGGAGGCCGTGCCCGACCTCGCGGTCGCGGGCGTCGCGGTCAGCGGCGAGGAGGCGGTGGTGCGGGCGGCCGAACTCGGCCCGGACGTCGTCCTGATGGACCTGCAACTTCCCGGGATGAGCGGGATCGAGGCGACGCGGGCGATCGTCGCGGCATCACCGGAGGTGCGCGTTCTGGTGCTGAGCCTCTTCGAGGACGAGGACTCGGTGTTCCTGGCGCTGCGCGCCGGTGCTCGCGGCTACGTGCTCAAGGACGCCGACGAGGACGAGCTGACCGGCGCCATCCGGGCGGTGGCCCGGGGCGAGGCGATCTTCAGCCAGGCCGTCGCGGGGCGGGTGCTCGCGTTCTTCGCCCAGCCGCGCCAGGAGGCCAAGGTGTTCCCGGTCCTGACCGACCGGGAGCGGGAGATTCTCGGATTGATCGCCCAGGGGCATCCGAACCCGTCGATCGCGCGGCGGCTCTCGCTCAGCCCGAAGACGGTGGCCAACTACGTGTCGGCGATCTTCACCAAGCTGCAGGTCGCCGACCGGGGTGAGGCGATGATCCGCGCCCGCGAGGCCGGTCTCGGCTAGCTCGGCACCGCTTGTCGACATGTCGACGACTTCTCGGACTCGCGGCTGTCGAGACGACGGCATGTCGAGAGGACGACATGTCGACGAACGCGGGTACTCAGCCGGCGAACGCCGGTTCCTCCGCCGTCACTGCGGTTCGGCTGCCGCGGGCGAGCAGCCAGCCGCTGACGGTCACTGCCCACACGTAGAAGAGGAGAAGCAGCGAGTCCAGCGCCGGGACGGCGGTGGCGACCAGCAGTCCGGCCCCGGCGACGATCGTGCCCGCGGACAGCCACCGCGGCAGCGCTCCCGTCGCGAGCACACCGAGGCCGAGCAGCAGGACGAACGTTCCGTCGAGCGCGGCCGCCACGGCGACGGAGGAGTCGTTGACACCGAGCAGCGCGGTGACGGCCGTCGCGTCGAGGCGGTCGATCTCCAGCGCGGCCAGGCCGGGCGCGAACGACCCGACCTTGACCGTGACGCCGGCGATCGCGAGCCCCACGACGGCCGACGGCACCCACCAGCCGGGCCGGGCGGCGCGGATGCGCGACGCCACCCGGGCGGCGAGGAGCACCAGGGCGAGCAGTCCGGCGCCCTCCAGCCAGACACCCGCCCAGAACGCGGTCGTCGGTGGGTGGGCCTGCAGGTGTGCCAGCGCGGCGGCGGGGTCGTCCAGGGAAGCCGGCAGGTGCGGGGCGACCAGGAAGACGAACCCGCCGAAGACGAGCAGGACGTGCACGATGCCGCCGGCGTCGGCGACGCGGTCGAGAGCCTTGGACACGGGAACCTCCGGGATGCGGGAACGGACGTGCTGAGCCTGCTGTCGGCCGGCTCCGCACGCGTCCTCCGCCGATCCGGTTCGAGTCCGTCCCGGAGTGGACGCAGATCCGCCCCCGAGGGGACGCCGCAGCGCTCCGAGCGGCGCTAACGTCCGAGCCATGTGGCCGCGACCCAGTCGCCTGGACGTCGTCTTCGCCTGCGTGTCCGCAGTACTGACACTCCTGGTCGTGTTCGCCCCGGGACTGGTAGCCACCACCGACGGAGAGCTCGTCGGTGCGCGCTGGTGGGCCGGCCCCCTCGTGCTCGTCTCGTCGGCGGCCCTGCTCTGGCGGCGCAGCAACCCGCTGCTCACGATCGTCGGCGTCTGGGTGCCGGTCGCCCTGCACGCCCTGCTCACGGGCAACGGCGGCGAGGGCCTGTACCTGGTCTGGCCGTGCTGGGTGAGCCTGTACGCGTTGGCCGCCTATGCGACCCGCCGCCAGCTGGTCACCGGATCGGCGGTCGCCCTCGTCTGCCTCGTCGTCCACGACGTCAACGACCCCATCAGCTGGCGGACCGCAGAGGGCGCCTCCGCGGCCGCCTGGTGGGATCTGGTGCTCTTCGTCCCTGCCCTTGTCGGCGGCATCGTTGCGGGCAACCGTCGCGCGCGGACCCTCGCCACCGAGAAGGCGCTCGTGGAGGCAGAGGCGCGGGCAGCGGTCGCCGAGGAGCGTGCGCGCATAGCCCGCGAACTGCACGACGTCGTCACCCACCACGTCAACCTCGTCGTCCTCCAGGCGATGGCTGCCTCGGGAATGCTCGACCGCGACCCCGAACGCGTGCGCGAGCCGCTCCGGGTCATCGAGGCCAGCGGCCGGGAGGCGCTGACCGAGATGCGCCGACTGCTCGGGGTGCTCCGGGACGACGACGCCGAGCGCCCGCTCACGCCCCAGCCGGGAGTGGAGGACGTCGACGCGCTCGTGGGTCGCGCCCGCACGGCGGGGCTCTCGGTGGGGCTGTCGGTCTCCGGGACGCCGCGCCGGTTGCCCACCGGACTGGCACTGACCGTCTACCGGATCGTGCAGGAAGGGCTCACCAACGCCGCCCGGCATGCGGCCGGATCCCGCGTCGGGGTGAGCCTGCGCTACGAGCCGGAGTCGGTCGAGGTCGCGGTGGTCGACGACGGCGGGGAGCGCGCCGACGGGGTCGCCCCCGGCGGAGGCAGGGGGTTGCTCGGGATGCGCGAACGGGTCACCGTGTTCGCCGGAACGCTGGAGACCGGCCCGTCGCCTGCCGGTGGCTACGCCGTCCACGCCCGCCTGCCGGCGCCGCCGGAGGAGTCGTGATCCGGGTGCTCGTCGCCGACGACCAGGCGCTGATCCGCGACAGCTTCCGGCTGATCCTCGACCTGGAACCGGACATCGAGGTCGTCGGCGAGGCGGGGAACGGCCAGGAGGCGGTGGCGCAGACGCGGCGCCTCCAGCCCGACGTCGTCCTCATGGACGTGCGGATGCCGGTGCTCGACGGCCTGGCCGCGACGCAGGCCCTGACCCGGGCCGGGTCACCGGCCCGGGTGCTGATCCTCACGACCTACGACGCCGACGAGTACCTCTACGACGCGATGCGTGCCGGTGCCTGCGGATTCCTGCTCAAGGATGTACGCCGGGACCAGCTGGCCGGTGCCGTACGCACCGTCGCGGCGGGCGACTCGCTGCTGCATCCCACCCTGATCCGGCGGCTGGTCGAGCGCTTCACGAGCGGCCCTCCGCCCGGGGGCCGCATCCCGGTACTCGACGGCCTCACCGACCGGGAGACCGAGGTGCTGCGCCTGGTGGGCCGAGGGATGTCCAACCGCGAGATCGCGACCGAGCTCTTCCTCGGGGAGGCCACGGTGAAGACGCACCTCGGCCGCGTGTTCACCAAGCTGGGCCTGCGCGACCGGGTGCAGGCCGTGGTCGTCGCCTACGAGACGGGCCTCGTCCGCCCCGGCCGCGGCTAGCACCGGCCCGCCGCTGCACCGCGAGGGCACGTTCCGCCCGGGTCGACCGGAGCGTCGGGACAGGAGTCGGGACGGCGGTCCCATGACCCGGGACCGGACCGCGGACAGGCTCCTCCGTGACGCGCGGCCGCTGGGGCCGCGCCGCGATGAGGAGACACCATGCGATCGCAACGACTCGCCGCGTCGACGGGGGCGGCCTACGTCCTGGCCGTCCTGGTCGGCAACGAGCTGGCGTCGGCCGGCACCGGATCGGCCGACGACGGGGCCGCCGTCCTGGCCGACCTCCAGCGCCCGCGCTCCACCGTGAACGTCATCGGCACGGTGCTCGAGGTGCTCGGCACCGCGCTGCTCATCGTCTTCGTCGGCTACCTGTACCGGGTGCTCCGGCGGGCCGAGGGGTCGGTGGGCTGGTGGGCCGCGCCGGCGTTCGGTGCCGGCCTGATCACCGTCGCGGTCAAGCTGGCATCGGCCGGGCCGGTGCTCGCGGGCCGCCTCCGCGCCGACGAGCTGACCCCCGATCTGGCCCGCACGCTCGACGACCTGAACGGCGCCGCGTTCGTGATCAGCGGCTTCACCTTCGGCATCTTCGTCCTCACCGCCGCGGCAGCCGCGCTGTCCGGGCGGGTGCTGCCCCGCTGGCTGGCGATCGCCGGCCTGGTCACCGGCGTGCTGGGGATCGCGGCCGGGACGGCGGGAGTCCTCGACCCCGCGGGCTACGTGCCGGTCCCCTTCCTGCTCGGCCTCGCCTGGGTGCTCGGGGTCAGCGGGATCCTGGCGGTGCGCAGTTCTCGCCCGGGCACGGCCGCCCGCATCCAGGACGCTGTCCCGGCAGGGGCTTCCGCGACAGCATGAGCGCCATGGCGTTGCGCTCGCTCGGGCGGGCCGCGTGGATCGTCCCGGCGATCTGCGCGGCCCTGCTCGTCGTCGGCTTCGTCATGGAGAGCCGCACCGCCAGCGGCGAGCTGGGCAACGTCGAGGTCCTGGCCAATGTGCCGCTGGCCGTCGGCTTCTCCCTGGTCGGCGCGCTCATCGTCTCCCGCCGTCCGGGCAACCGGCTCGGCCGGCTGTACCTGGTCTCGGCCTCGGCCATGGCGCTGGCCCTGGCGGTGTCCGAGTACGCGTACTACGGCCTGGTCACCCGGCCGGGGTCACTCCCGTGGGCGGTCGCGGCGGCCTGGGTCTCGGCCTGGGTCTGGGCACTCGGTTTCTCACCCCTGTTCACCTTCGGGCTGCTCCTCTATCCCGACGGGCGGCTGCCGTCCCCCCGTTGGCGCTGGGCGGGGGGCCTCTCCGGGCTCGCACTGCTCTGCCTCGTCCTCCCCGGTGCCCTGATGCCCGGACCGCTGGTCAACCATCCGGTGGCCGACAACCCGCTCGGGCTGGACGTCGCGGCTCCGGTGCTACGGATCGTGGCGGCGGTCGGCTTCCCCCTGCTGCTGGCGGCGTTCTCCGCCGGTGTGCTCGCGCTCGCCGTGCGCTGGCGGCGGGCGCCGTCGGGTGCGCTGGAGCGACGACAGCTGTCCCTGCTCCTGCTGGCCGCGTCGGGGTGCCTGGTCATCGTGTCGTTCCCGGACAGCGCCGCAGAACGACCCGTGACGACTGCCCTCACCCTCGGCGTCCTGGCGCTCGTCCCCGCCGCGATCGGGGTGGCGGTGCTCCGGCACCGGCTCTACGACATCGACGTCGTCCTCAACCGGTCGCTGGTCTACACCGGCCTCACCGGAGCGATCCTCGCCCTGTACACCGCGATGGTGTGGGCGCTCGGGCGGCCGATCACCGCCGACGCCTGGGCCGGCGCGGTGGCGGTCGGCATCATCGGCGCGCTCGTGCTGCCGCTGCGCAGCGGACTGCAACGGCTGGTCGACCGGGCCATGTACGGCGATCGCGGGAACCCCTACGCCGCGCTCTCCCGGCTGACGGCGATCCTGCAGTCGGCCGCGGCTCCGGGTGCGGCCCTGCCGGCGCTCACGGAGGCGATCGCGGCTTCCCTGCGGCTCCCCTACGTCGCGGTGGAGACCACTGACGGGGAGCGGGCGGAGGCCGGGGAACTCCGTGGAGGTCCGGTGGAGAGCCTGCCGCTCGTCCACCAGGGGCAGCTCGTCGGACGGCTGCTGGTGGAGGGGCGCGACCGCCGGCCCATGGCACCGCGCGACCTCCGGTTGCTGGGCGAACTGGCCCGCCCGGCCGGCGCCGCCGTCTCGGCGGCCGCCATGGCCGACGCTCTGAGCGACTCCCGTATCCGGCTCGTCCAGGCCCGGGAGGAGGAGCGCCGGCGGCTGCGGCGCGACCTGCACGACGGGGTCGGCCCGACCCTCGCCGGTGTCGCGCTCGGACTGGACCTCGCCGCCGCACGGGTGGACGACGACCCCGCCGCCGCACGCGCCATGCTCGTGGAACTGAAGGGCGAGACGGCCGCCGCGGTCGACGACGTCCGCCGCCTCGTGCATGACCTGCGCCCGCCGGCCCTGGACGAACTGGGGCTGGTCGGGGCACTGCGGCAACAGGCTGACCGCCTGGCGCTCCGCTCCCCCGGCCTGGAGATCCGCGTGGAGTCCGACCCGGCACTCCCCCCGCTGTCGGCGGCGACAGAGGTGGCCGCGTTCCGCATCGCCGTCGAGGCCGTCACCAACAGCGTGCGGCATGCCCGCGCCCGTTGCTGCCGGGTCCGGGTCGCGGCCGACGGCGTCCTGCGGCTGGAGATCGTCGACGACGGCGGGGGCATCGCCGAGGGCACTCCGCTCGGCGTGGGGCTCGCCGCGATGCGGGAACGCGCCGCCGAGGTCGGCGGCAGCTGCTCGGTGACCCCGGGCGACGGTTCCGGCACCCGCGTGCTCGCCGTCCTGCCTCTGGAGGCGGGATGAGCGAGCCGGTCGTGCGCATCCTCGTCGCCGACGACCACCCGCTCTATCGGCGCGGGCTGACCACGCTGCTGTCGGCCCAGGAGAACTGGGAGGTGGTCGGCGAGGAGGCCGACGGGATCGGCGCGGTCACCGCGGCTCACGCCCAGCAGCCCGACGTCGTGGTGATGGACCTGCGCATGCCGGGGATCGACGGCATCGAGGCCACGCGGCGCATCGTCTCGACCAGCCCGCACGTCGCGGTCCTGGTGCTGACCATGTACGACGACGACGGCTCGGTCTTCTCCGCCATGCGCGCGGGTGCCCGCGGCTACCTGCTCAAGGGCGCGGACCAGGCGGAGATCCTCCGGGCGGTGGCCGCCGTGGCGGGCGGGGAGGCGATCTTCGGGGCCGCCGTGGCCACCCGGATCATCGAGTTCTTCGCCGCCGGCCGGCCGCGGGGCACCGAGGTCGTCTTCCCCCAGCTGACCGCACGCGAGCACGAGGTGCTCGACCTCATCGCGGGCGGCCGCAGCAACGCCGACCTTGCGGAGATCCTCGTGCTCAGCCCCAAGACGGTCCGCAACCACGTGTCGAACATCTTCACCAAGCTGCAGGTCGCCGACCGGGCCCAGGCGATCGTCCTGGCCCGCGACGCCGGACTCGGGCGCTGACGGCCCAGCCGGCCTCGCGGAGTAGGAGAGGCGCGTTCTCCGCGCCCTGGTACTCCGCTCAGTCGGCCCAGGCCTCGGCGACCCGCTCGGCGACCGCCGCTGCCTGCGCGCGGCCGGCCGTTGCCGAGGGCGCCCGCGCCGCCGGGTCGAGCACGTTCCGGCCGATCGCCGCTCTGCTGTCGCGGTCCGGGGAGACGACGGCGACCCGCGACAGGAGTCCGGTGACCTGTGCGTCGACGCTGGCGATCGGGCCGATGCCCCGCGGGATGGGAGCGAGGACGACGAGCCGGTCGTAGCCCGCGGCGAGGTCGGCGTTCGCCGCCGACCGCATGCCGCCGTCGACGTAGCGCCGTCCGTCGATGGTCACCGGTGGATAGACGCCGGGTACGGCGCAGCTGGCCGCCACGGCGGAGACCAGGGGCACGCCGGAATCGCGGTCGAACGTGCGGAACTCGCCGGACTCCGCGTCGACGGCGGTGACCACCAGCGGCCGGTCCGGCCACTCCCGGGTGACCAGGCGTCCGCCGATGACGTCGAGCCGCTCCTGCTCCGTCGGCGTGAGGCCGGCCTTCTCGGCGGCCAGCGCGAGCGCCCCGACGCGCCGGCGGAAGTCGACGTCGCGCCCCCGGCTGCGCAGCAGGGCCCAGCCGTACTGCGCCAGCATCGACCGGGTCATGCGGGCGGCCTGCTCGCCGGTCGGCGGCTCGAGCTGGCGGCTGTACAGCGTCTCCAGCTCCGCGCCCCCCGTGAGCTGGGCCCCGACGACCGAACCGGCGGAGGTGCCGACGACGAGGTCGGCGCCGGAGAGGTCGAGCCCGGTCTCGGCCAGGCCCGCCACGACGCCGATCTCCCAGGCGATGCCGGTGATGCCGCCGCCGCCGAGCACGAGGGCGGTCCGCTGGTCGCTCATCGGCACATCCTGACATCGACCCCACGGCTCGACACTGCGTGTGACCTGAGTGCCCCGTCCGCCTCCCGAGAGCAGCGCGGAGAGGTCGTCCGGGCCCAGGTGATGCGTCGGCCAGGCCCCCCGGCCCGAGGCCACGGCGGAGTCGATCGACGCGGACGCTGGTGCCACACCGGCGACGGCTACGACGTCTTTCCGCGCGAGCTCGAGGAGACCCTCTTCGGCGTGCCCGGCGCCGCGGTGGCCGGGCGCCCCGACGAGCAGACCGGGGAACTGCCGGTCGCCCACGTCGTCGACAGGACCGACGACGCCGGAGCTGCGCTGACCGCCCTGTCGGTGATGGCCGCCGTCGACGGCAAGGCGACCCCGTGCACGCGGCTGCGCGACGTCGTCCTCATCGAGGCGATCCCCGTCTCGGCGGCGGAAAAGGTGCTCGAGCGGGAGCTCGCCGCCAAGGGTCGGGAGACCCGCTCACCGACCCCTACGGGTGCGGCGTGGCACACCGATCGGGGCGGCTCACCTATCGTCCTCGCAGTGGAGATGGAGAGGGTCGGGCCGGAGACCGAACACACCGGCGTCCGGCTGGCCCACGAGGAGCCGTCCCCGGTGCGGCAGGTGTGGCGCCGGGTGGTCTTCGCGATGGTCCTGCTCGCACTCACCGTCGGGGTCATCTACCTCGACCGCGACGGCTACCGGGACGGCGACGACGTCGGCCTGACCCTCCTCGACTCGGTCTACTACGCCACCGTCACGCTCTCCTCCACCGGCTACGGCGACATCACGCCGATCACCCCGGGCGCCCGGCTGGTCAACATCCTGCTGATCACGCCGCTGCGCATCACGTTCCTGCTGGTTCTCATCGGCACGACTCTCGAGGCGCTGACCGCGCGCTCCCGGGAGGAGTTCCGCATCCGACGTTGGAGGTCCCGCGTGCGCCAGCACGTTCTCGTGTGCGGCTACGGCACCAAGGGGCGGAGCGCGATCCGCTCCCTGCAGGCGCTTGGCACCCCGCTCGACAAGATCGTCGTCGTCGACCCGGACGCCCGGGCGATCGACGAGGCCAACTCGATAGGTCTCACCGGGATCGTCGGTGACGCCGGCCGCACCGAGGTGCTCCGGCGCGCGTCGGTGGAACGCGCGCGGGCGGTCATCGTCGCGGCCAACCGGGACGACGCGGCGGTGCTGATCACCCTCACCGTGCGTCAGCTGAACCCGAACGTGCCGATCACGAACAGCGTCCGCGAGGATGAGAACGCCAACATCCTCCGGCAGTCCGGCGCCGACACCGTAATCACGACCTCGGATACCTCCGGCCGGCTGCTAGGG
>JAOPWH010000232.1 GCA_025965795.1 Blastococcus sp. | reverse complement strand
GGCCGACGTCCAGGAGCCGCCCGACCCGGCCGGACCGCTCGCCGCGCCCTTCGAGTTCGCCCTGCTGGCGAACGTCCTCTACTACCTGCCCGTGTCCGAGCGGGTGCCGCTGCTGCGGCGGATCGCGGGCCTGCTCGCCCCCGGAGGCGTGCTCTTCGTCGTCACGACGGTGGCCGCACCCCAGCTGTTCAGCCGGCACTTCGACCTGCTCCTGCGCGCCCAGGAGGGACAGATGTCGCTGTCGACGGCCGACGAGCTGACGGCCCAGCTGACGGCGGCCGGTCTTGCGCCGGGACGTCCCCGGCCGGTCGCCCCCGGGGTGCCCGTCGTCACGGTGGCCGCGACGTCGCCCGGCTGAGTCACGCCGGTCCGATCAGCCCCGCCACGATCTCGGCCGACAGGGCGACCAGCGGCAGGCCCCCGCCGGGATGCGACGACCCGCCGACGAGGAAGAGACCGGGGACCGGGGAGACGTTCGCGGGCCGCAGGAAGGCGGCCCGGGCGCCGTTCGACGACGTTCCGTAGATCGATCCGCCGACGCTGCCGGTGTCGCCTTCCAGGTCGGCCGGTGTGCGGATTCCGCGCCAGCGGACCCGCTTCCGGACGTCCAGCCCGCGCTCGGCCAGCACGTCGAGCACCCGGTCGGCGTACCGCTCCGCCAGGCCGGGCTCGGCCCAGTCGACGCCGCCGTCCGGCTGGTGCCTGGGCGCGTTGACCAGCACGAACCAGGACTCGCTGTCGTCGTCGGGCCGCACGGCCGGGTCGTCCGGGGCGCTGACGTAGACGGTCGGGTCGGAGACGGGGCGGGGTGGGGCCGAGCCTCGGCCGAAGACGGCGTCGAACTCGGCGTCGTAGTCGCCGGGGAAGAGGACGGTGTGGTGGGCGAGGTTCGGCGTCCGTCCGCGCAGGGCCAGCAGCAGGACGAATCCGGACAGCGACGGCGTCGCCCGGCCCAGGTTGCGACGGGCCGCCGCAGTCGCGGGGCCGGGAGGCAGCAGGCCGCCGTACAGCCGGGCGGCGTCGGCCCCGGAGACGACGACGTCGGCCGTCACCACCTCGCCGTCGGTCAGCTCCACTCCGCAGGCACGGTTCCTCTCGACCAGGATCCGGCGGACGGTGCGGCCGGTTCGCAGGACGGCACCGCGCTCGGCCGCCCGCTCGGCGACCGCGAGGCCCAGGCGGTGCAGCCCGCCGCGGATGTACCAGGACCCGAACGACTGCTCCACGAACGGGACGGTCGCGAGAACGGCCGGCGCCCGGCGCGGATCGGATCCGGAGTACGTGGCGTAGCGGTCCAGCAGCAGGCGCAGCTCGGCGCTGCGCAGATACCGGCGGCCCAGCCCGCGCAGCGACTGCCAGGGCGCGACGGTGGCGACGTCGGACGGCCGGCGGGCCAGGGCGGCCAGCGTCGCCGCGCCACGGAGGGGGGTGCGCAGGAACGGCTCCTCGCTGATCCGCCACATCGCGCCGGCCCGTTCCATCAGCGCCGTCCACTGCCGTCCGGCACCGTCGCCCAGCGCGTCGTCCAGAGCGCCCGGGATCGCGGCAGCCGTGCCGGGCACGCGCAGACGCGCACCGTCGGAGAACCGGTAGTCGACCGCCGGATCGAGGCGGACGAGGTCGACGGCCTCCTCCAGCCGACCCCCGGTCGCGGCGAAGAGGTCGCGGTACACCTGCGGCCACGTCAGGAGGCTCGGCCCGGTGTCGAAGGAATGGCCGTCCCGGGAGTACCAGCCGAGCTTCCCGCCGACGACCGCCGCCTGCTCGAGCACCGTCACCCGGTGCCCGAGAGAGGCGAGCCGGGCGGCCGCCGCCAGCCCGCCGAGGCCGGCGCCCACGACCGCCACCCGAGCCACGCACCCACGGTAGCCACGGAGTTCCGGCAACCGGCGGGGGTGTCGAGCGGGTGACCACCGAGCGGGTGACGGTCGTTTGCCCGCGGAGCGGAGAAGGGTAGGCCGAGATCAGGATCGTTGCGCCGAGAGAGTGGAGAGAGGAGCCACCGTGCCTCCGCGCCGAAGAGGACTCGCCACGGCCGCCGCCGCGGCCCTGCTGCTCAGCGGGTGCGGCGGCCTCGACTCGGATGCCGTCGAGAAGGTTGCCACCACCTTCGCCGACCACGGCACCGACGCCGCGACGCGCTGCCAACTGCTCGCCGAGAACACGCTGACCAGCCTGGTCGAGGACGCGGGGACGGCCTGCGAGGAGGCCATCGGCGACCTCCCGATCGGCACCGGCACTCCGACCGCGGTCGAGGTCTGGGGCGAGGAGGCGCAGGTGAAGCTGACCGACGACACGCTGTTCCTCACCCGTACCTCCTCCGGCTGGAAGGTGATGGCTGCCGCCTGCCGGCCGAAGGCCGAGGAACAGCCATACGACTGCCAGGTGGAGGGATCGTGAGACAGGTCCGCGCCATCTTCGTGGCCTACGTGGTCCTCATCCTGGTCGGGATCGGGTACTGCACCGTCCTCGGCCTGCTGGGCCGGTGAGCCGGATGCGGCGCTTCTTCAGCCAGAACAGCCTGAGTCTGGCCTTCGGCGGTCTCTTCCTCCTCACCCTCGTCGGTCAGGCGGTCTCGGGCGTGGCCGCCTTCAACGACCAGCGGCTCGCCGACGGCCTGGAGCAGATCTCGCTGCTGCGCTACGTGACGTCGTCGGCGTTCGGGGTGGACGTCATGGAGAACTGGCAGTCGGAGTACCTGCAGTTCTTCCTCTACATCCTCGGAACCGTCTGGCTGATCCAGCTGGGCTCGTCGGAGTCGAAGAAGCCGGGCGAGACGGGCATCGAGACCGACAAGGAGCAGAAGGTCGGCAGGTACGCGACGAAGGACTCGCCGGCGTGGGCGTCAGCGGGCGGCTGGCGGACGTCGCTGTTCTCGCGGTCCCTGGGACTGGTCATGGGAACGCTGTTCCTGCTGACCTGGACCGCCTCGGCGATCTCCGGCTGGGCGGCCTTCAACGACGAGCAGCTGATGAGCCTGGAGGACCCGGTGACCCTGCTCGGGTACCTCGCCCAGGGTGACTTCTGGAGCCGCACCCTGCAGAACTGGCAGTCCGAGATGCTCGCCGTCGGTTCCATGGTCATCTTCAGCGTGTACCTGCGGCAGCGGGGGTCGCCGGAGTCCAAGCCGGTCGGCACGCCACACGCGGCGACGGGGATGACCGGCTGACGGAACTCAGGTCGGCACGGTCAGCGCGAGGATGGCGAGGTCGTCGGCCTCGTACCTGGACCCGGCGAGCTGCTGCTCGACGGCCGCCGTGACTGCGGCGACGGCCGACTCGGCGTCCCCCGACGGGAGCCCCTCCAGCACCCGGACCAGACCGTCCTCGCCGAACTGCACCCCGGCGTCGTCGCGCGCCTCGGTGACCCCGTCGGTGTACAGCACGAGCGTCGCTCCCGGCGGCAGCTCGACGGCCACCTCCTCGAAGCGGGCGTCGGACTCGATGCCCAGCGCGCGGCTCGGCACGCCGACCTCGCAGGTCCGTCCGCCCGCCGAGCGCAACATCGGGAGGGGATGACCGGCCACGCCGATCTGCACGCGGGTACCGGAGTCATGCGGCTCGAGCATCAGGCAGCATGCGGTGACGAAGCGCAGCGGCCGGGTTCTCAGCTCGTGCAGCAGAGCGGTGTTGACCGCGCTCAGCACGTCGGCGGGACCGCCGGTCGGGGCCGCAGCCCGAGCCGTGTGCCGCGTGAGGGCGGTGACCGCTGCTGCCTCGGCGCCGGTGCCGCAGACGTCGGCGATCAGGAGCATCCACCGGCCGTCCGGGAGCGGCATCACGTCGTAGGTGTCCCCTCCTACCAGAGCCGAGCCGCCGCCGGGCCGATACCGGGCAGCCAGGGCGACACCCGGGATGACCGGGAGATGCGAGGGCAGAAGGCTGCGTTGCAGCGTGTCGGCGAGCTCCCGGACCTCCGACTCGGCTTCGAGCCGGCCGAGGAACTGGCCGATCTGCCGGCCCGCGTGGGCCAGTACGTCCAGGAGCTCCCCGGGGACAGCGCGCTGCTCGTGGGAGAACAGCTCGCAGACCGCCAGGAGGGTGTCGCCGCGCATGACCGGAAAGGCCACGCCGGTGCGCAGGACGTCGGTACGGGCGGCCACGAATCGCAGGAACCGGGCGTCGGTCCAGAGGTCCTCGACGAACACCGGGGCACGCTGCTGCCATGCCAGACCGGGCAGTCCCGCACCGCGGGCCAGGGTGCGGGTGCCGGAGGCGGCCGCGAGTGCGGGCACCGACGCGCCCGGAGCCGTCCACGTGCCGGTATGGGTCAGCAGCCCACCGTCGCTCCCGGGCTGCCAGATCGTGGCCGCGTCCCAGTCGAGCTCGGTGCACAGCGTCGGCAGGAGCTGCTCGAACGCGACGTCGGAGTCCGGCGCCTCGGTGAGGGCGGCCGTGACGCGCAGCGTGGCCGTCAGGTAACGGCTGACCTGCAGCTGTCGCTCGAGCAGGATCGTGGTGCTGGCGTCGCGGAGGACGGCGACGACGACGGCGGCGTCGGCGTCGCTGCCAGGGGCCGGATCGAGCCGGGCAAGGGTGAGGTCGATCGCGATCTCGTGCCCGCCGGCGTGGAGGGCGGGGACCTGGGTCGTCGCGCCGACCAGCTTCCCTCGGCCGGTGACCCTGAACCGGGAGAAGCCGGTGCCGTGTGCGCCTCGGAAGCGCTCGGGCATCAGGACCGTGAGCGACCGGCCGACGAGCTCGGCCGGGTCGTGCCCGAGAAGCGCGGACACCGCCGGGTTGATGTAGGCGATGTGCCCCTCGGCGTCGGCAACGACGACCGTGTCAGGGAGGGCCTCGAGCAGGGCGCGGGCGGGCAGGGCGGAGTTCAGCATGCGAGCCGTTCTCCCCCCTCCGTCGAACTCGCTGGAGAATCTCATACGGTCCGCAGGGCGAGGGCGACGGTCACCCGTCGACGATGCCGCGATTCAGAAGGCGTATCGCACCCTCAGCCATGGTGCATGGGCCGCGATCAGCGTCGTCAGCCGCTCGACTCCGGCCCGCTTCACGTCGTTGCGGTACCGCACGTTCTGCTGACCGTTCTGGCTGCGCTTGGGCTGTTGCAGATCGGGCCGCCAGAGCAGGTCCTCCGCCTTCGGGTGCCAGCCCAGGTTGACCTCGTGCAGGTCGGCGTTGTGCGTCAACAGGATCACCTCGGCGGCCGCCTGGGCCTTCGCGCGAGGTGACAGCACGTCGTCCAGGTGCTGGAGCAGGCCGGTCCAGTCGGCCTCCCAGCCCGCGCGGATGACGACGGGGGAGAGGTTGAGGTGCACCTCGTAGCCGGCGTCGACGAAGTCGTCCACTGCCGCGATCCGTTCCGCGACGCGGCTGGTGCGTACGTCGAGCACCCGCGCATCGGCGTCCGGCATGACCGAGAAACGGATCCGCGTCCGCCGGGCAGGGTCGAGGCCGAGCAGGTGCCGGTTCACGTACTTCGTGGCGAACGAGGCCTTGGCCGTCGGCAGGCCGCGGAACAGGGCGATCAGGTCGGCGACGTTGTCGCTGACCAGCGCGTCGACGGAGCAGTCGCTGTTCTCCCCGATGTCGTACACCCAGCTGTGCGGGTCGCTCTCGTCCGGCTGCGTCTTGGTGCCCTGCCGCGCGACGTGGCGGCGCAGGTGACCGGTGATCTGCTCGATGTTGGTGAAGACGGTGATGGGATTGGCGTAACCCTTGCGCCGCGGGACGTAGCAGTAGGCGCACGCCATGGCGCAGCCGTTGGCCGTCGAGGGGGCGATCCAGTTCGCCGAGCGGTCGTTCGGCCGGGCCGACAGCGACTTCTTGATGCCCAGCACCAGGATCTCGGTCTTCACCCTCACCCAGCGGTCGACGTTGCCGGCGTTGCCGTGCAGGTCAGGGATCTGCCAGTGGGAGGGCACCTCGATGATCTCCGCGGCGGGAAAGCGGGCGAGCACCTGCCGGCCGCGGGGAAGGTCCAGGGCGGCCGGCTCGGCGTAGATCTGGCGGACCTCCAGCAGCCCGTCCAGCGGCGCCGCCGGCGGCGGTGCGGGTTCGGGATCGAAGAGCGTCAGCGGCTCGGCAGCTGCCATGCCGGGACCAGCGCCCGGCGGGAGACGGCCATTCCGGATCCGCGCTGTCTCCTCCGACGGTTTCGCGCGGTCGGGCTCGGGCACTCCGTCCGCAGTGATGTCGGCGCGACGGCGCGCCGGTCAGGACGGATGACGGTGACCCCATGAAGGCAGTGACCTGGCACGGCAAGCGCGACGTCCGCGTCGAAGAGGTGCCGGATCCTTTCGTGGAGTCGCCCACCGACGCGGTCATCCGCGTGACGACGTCCAACATCTGCGGCTCCGACCTGCACCTTTACGAGCCGCTGGCCCCGTTCATGGGCGTCGGCAACATCCTCGGTCACGAGAACATGGGCCAGGTCGTGGAGGTGGGCTCGGAGACCGGTGACCTGAAGGTCGGCGACCGGGTGGCCATCCCGTTCCAGATCTCCTGCGGGCACTGCTGGATGTGCGACCGGCAGCTGTACACCCAGTGCGAGACGACCCAGGTGCGCGACCAGGGGTCGGGGGCGGCGCTGTTCGGGTTCTCCAAGCTCTACGGCGAGGTGCCCGGCGGTCAGGCCGAGTACCTGCGCGTGCCGCAGGCGCAGTTCACCCACATCAAGTTGCCGGAGGGCCCGCCGGACGACCGGTTCGCCTACCTGTCGGACATCCTGCCCACCGCGTGGCAGGGCGTGGAGTACGCCGCCGTGCCCGAAGGGGGCACCCTCGTCGTCCTCGGTCTCGGCCCTATCGGTGACTTCGCCTGCCGGATCGCGCAGCTCAAGGGCTTCCGCGTGATCGGCGTCGACCTGGTTCCCGAGCGCCTGGAGCGGGTGCGGGCACGGGGGATCGAGGTGGTGGACCTCAACGAGCACGAGAAGGATCTCGGCGACGCGATCCGCGACATGACCGGCGGCCGCGGACCCGACTCGGTGCTCGACGCGGTCGGCATGGAGGCCCACGGCTCGCCGGCCACCACGTTCATCCAGAAGGCGGCCGGGCTGCTGCCGAAGGCGCTCTCCGCACCGCTGATGGAGACCGCCGGCGTCGACCGGATGAACGCGCTGTACTCCGCGATCGACATCGTCCGCCGGGGCGGCACGATCTCCCTGTCGGGCGTGTACGGCGGAATGGCCGACCCGATGCCGCTCATGACCATGTTCGACAAGCAGATCCAGCTGCGCATGGGCCAGTGCAACATCAAGCGCTGGATCCCCGACATCATGCCGCTGCTCACCGACGCCGACCCCCTCGGCTGCGACTCGTTCGCCACGCACCGCGTGCCGCTGGCCGAGGCACCGGACATGTACCGCAAGTTCCAGGAGAAGACCGACGGCGTCGTGAAGGTGCAGCTCAAGCCGCAGGTGTGAGCGGCGGTCGGGTTGCCGGTGCCAGACTGCGCCGGTGACCCGACCCGGCCCGCGCGTGATCGATCTGAACGCCGACCTCGGTGAGGGGTTCGGCATCTGGCGGCTCGGTGACGACGACGCGCTCCTGGCCGTGGTGAGCAGCGCGAACGTCGCCTGCGGGTTCCACGCCGGTGATCCGGCCACGATGCGCCGCGTCTGCACCCGGGCGGTCGCGGCCGGCGTGGCCGTCGGGGCCCAGGTGTCCTACCGCGACCTCGCTGGCTTCGGCCGCCGGTTCATCGACGTGGCACCGGGCGAGCTCACCGACGACGTCCTGTACCAGCTCGCCGCCCTCGACGGCATAGCGCGGACGGCCGGCGGCCGGGTCACCTACGTCAAGCCGCACGGTGCCCTCTACAACGCCGTCGTCCATCACGAGCGGCAGGCGCGGGCGGTCGTCGACGCCGTCGTCGCCTACGACCCGGCGCTGGCCGTCCTGGGCCTCCCGGGCTCGACCCTGCTGCGACTCGCCGACGAGTCGGGGCTGCGCACCGTCGCCGAGGGCTTCGCCGACCGCGGCTACACCCCGGCAGGCGTCCTGGTGCCACGGACCGAGGCGGGCGCGCTGGTCCAGGACGAGCGCACGGTCGTCGAGCGGGCGGTCCGGATGGCCACGGAGGGCGTGGTCGTGGCCGTGGACGGAACCGCCGTCGACGTCGCGGTCGCGTCGGTCTGCCTGCACGGTGACACCCCGGGCGCCGTCGGCCTCGCCCGCGCGGTGCGGGCCGCGCTGGAGGAGGCCGGGGTCGCGGTCACGGCGTTCGCGCCCTGACCTCGCCGGGGTCAGGCCCCGGTCTGCAGGTCGCCGGGCTGGAGGTGGCCGGCGAGCAGCTCCTCCGCGACGTCGTCCACCGCGACCCCCGAGCCGTAGGCGCGGGCCCGCATCAGGCCGAGGGCGGTCGGGGCCCCCACCTCGAGGTCGACGCTCACCCTGCCGATGGCCTCCCACACCGCCGCGCGGCGGCGCGGCGCGGGCCCGCGCAGCCAGTCGGGCCCTTCCGCGGGCGTCCAGGTCGACCACACCGCGGCGTCGCTGAGCGCCGAGGTGACCAGCTCGCCGACGGCCAGCGCCGCGAAGACGTCGAGATCGGGAACCGCGGCCGACCGCTCGAAGTACAGGTCGATCGCGCCGGCACCCGCGAGGGCGGGGGGCAGCGGCAGCGCCACGACCGCCCGGTAGGGCGTGCGGCCGATCAGCAGCTCGGTGAACATCGGCCAGCGCTGCCGCAGGTCCTCCTCCGCCGCGAACACCGGCTGGCGGGTGGCCTGGGCGGTCATGCACGGACCGGCACCGACGGTGAACTGCAGCCGCTCCGCGGTCTCGGCCATCTCCGAGCTCGCGCCGAGCGGAATGCGTTGCTGCGCGGAGTCGACCAGGCTGAGACCGGCGCCGTCCACCGACAGCGTGCGGGCAACGGCCCGGGCGAGCCGGACGGGCAGCAGCTCGGGACCGGCCAGGTCGGGCTCGGCGACCTCGAGCAGTGCGTGCTCGAACTGCCCGGCGATGGTCACGACTGAGTGTCCGCCCGCGCGGCGACCACCGGTGCGGAATGGCGCACCTGATCTCCTCGCCCGCGATCATGGGTACGTGAACCCCGATGCCGCACAGGAGGTCCGCGTGTTCCCGTGCGGAGACCGCGCGCTGCTCGCCGAGGTGGCCGATCTGGACGCCGTAGCCGCCGTGCGGGCAGCACTGCGTCGGGCGCCGTTGCCCGGTCAGGTCGAGCTGGTCCCGGCCGCCCGCACGGTGCTCGTCGTCCTCGACCGGGCGCCGACCGAGACCGATGCCGCCCGGCTGCGGCGGCTGCCCCTGACGGACCCCGCTCCCGCCCCGGACACCGGCCTCGTGGAGCTGTCGGTGGTCTTCGACGGACCCGACCTCGCCGAGGTCGCGGCCCTGGCCCGCCGGCCGCCCTCATCGGTCGTCGAGACCCTGACGACGATCGAGTTCACCGTCGCCTTCGGTGGGTTCGCCCCTGGCTTCGGCTATCTGGCCGGGCTGCCGCCGGAGCTCTCGGTGCCGCGGCGGACCACCCCGCGCACCCGGGTGCCGGCCGGCTCCGTGGGTCTGGCCGGATCGTTCGCGGGCGTCTATCCGCGTGAGTCGCCCGGTGGCTGGCAGCTGGTCGGGCGTACGGACGCCGTGCTGTTCGACGTCCACCGGGATCCGCCGGCGCTGCTGGCCCCTGGCATCCGCGTGCGGCTCCGGGAGGTGCGCTGAATGCTCACGGTGCTGGCTCCCGGACCGCTGGCCACTGTTCAGGACCTCGGCCGCCCCGGCTGGGCCTCGATCGGGGTGACGACGTCCGGGGCCGCGGACCGGGCCGCGCACGGCCTGGCCAACCGGCTCGTCGGCAACGAGCCCGCGGCGGCCACGGTGGAAGTGACGGCCGGTGGGCTCCGGGTCCGAGCCGGGCGGACGCTGCTGGTCGCGGTCACCGGAGCGCCCGTGCCGGTGTCGGTCGACGGGCGGGCCGCGCCCTTCGACGCGCCGCTGACCCTGTCCGCCGGCGCCGAGCTCTCCCTCGGCCGGCCGGCGATCGGGCTGCGCAGCTATCTCGCCGTCCGCGGCGGGGTCGACGTGCCGCCGGTTCTCGGATCGCGCAGCACCGACAGCCTGTCGGGGCTCGGTCCGCCGCGCCTGACCGCCGGCGACCGGCTGCCGGTCGGCACCCTGAGCGCGGGGGAGCCGTTCGTCGACGTGGCACCGGTGCGGCCGCTGCCGGCCCGGCCGGTGCTGCGGGTGCTGCCCGGGCCGCGGCGCGACTGGCTGGCGCAGGAGGCGTGGGCGCTGCTGACCTCGCAGGAGTGGTCGGTCACCTCCGACAGCGACCGGGTCGGTCTGCGACTGGCCGGTCCGCGCCTCGACCGAGCCCGCCACGACGAGCTGCCGAGCGAGGGGCTGGTGCCCGGGGCCGTGCAGGTGCCCCCGGACGGCGCTCCGGTGCTGTTCCTGTCCGATCATCCGGTGACCGGTGGCTATCCGGTGCTGGCCGTCGTGACCACCCCCGACCTCTCCCTTGCCGCGCAGCTGCGGCCGGGGGACTCGTTCCGCTTCCGGGCCGTGCGCTGAGAGGAGGCGCTAGAGCCGCGGCTCGACGGCACGGACCGGCAGCACCGCCGGACCGTGCGGCCCGCTGACCACCCGGGCCCGCGCGCCGTAGTGCGTCTGCAGGGCAGCTGCGGTGAGCACCTCGTCGGGACCGCCCTCGGCCGCGACGCGGCCGCCGGACAGCAGCGCCAGCCGGTCGGCGTACTGCCCGGCGAGGGTCAGGTCGTGCAGGGTGCTCAGCACGGTCAGCCCGTCCTGCCGGCGCAGGTCGTCGACGAGGTCCAGCACCTGTTGCGCGTGGCCGAGGTCCAGCGCCGCCGTCGGCTCGTCGAGGAGCAGGACCCGCGGCTGCTGGGCCAGCGCACGGGCCAGGACGGCGCGCTGCTGCTCGCCGCCGGACAGGGTGCGCAGCGGGCGGTCGGCCAGCCCGCCGATCTCCAGCCGCGCCATGACGTCGGCCACGATCCGGCGGTCCAGCGCACGCGGGGCGGCCAGCAGCGCGCGGTGCGGCGTCCGGCCGAGGGTCACGTAGTCGCGGGTGGTCACCGCCTCGGGCAGCACCGGTAGCTGCGGCGCGTAGGCCACCTGCCGGGCACGGGCACGGCGCGGCATGCCGGCGGTGGACACGCCGTCCACCCGGACCAGGCCGTCGTGGGCGTGCAGGCCGAGGACGCAGCGCAGCAGGGTGGACTTGCCGGAGCCGTTGGGACCGATCACGGCCAGCCAGCCGCCCGGCTCGACGGTCAGCCGGATCCCGTCGAGCACGCGGGTACGGCCGTAGGCGGCACCCAGGTCGATGATCTCGACCCGGGCTCCGGACGTCTGCGGGGTCATCGCCGGCGCGCGCCCATCCAGAGCAGGCCGGCGAAGAACGGTGCGCCGATGAAGGCGGTCACCACTCCGATCGGCAGTTCGGCGGGGGCCAGGACCACCCGGGCGACGAGATCGGTGAGCACGAGGAAGGCCCCGCCGATGAGCAGCGAGGCGGGAAGCACCAGGTGATAGGAGCTGCCGATCAGCCGCCGGGCGATGTGCGGCACCACCAGCCCGACGAACCCGATGAGGCCGCTCACCGCGACCGCGCTGGCCGTGGCGAGCGAGGCGGCGAGGATGACGAGCAGGCGCACCCGGCCGGGGTGCACGCCGAGGGAGAGCGCTTCGTCGTCGCCGACGGCGAGGACGTCCAGGGCCCGTCCGCACAGCAGCAGCACGAGCACGGCGGTGCCGAGGTAGGGCAGCACGAGCCCGACGTCGGACCACTGCGACCGGCCCAGCTGGCCGAGCAGCCAGCCGTAGACCTCGCGCAGGTCCTCGGTGTTCTGCTGCTGCACCAGCGTCTGGCCCGCCGCCAGGAACGAGGCGACCGCGATCCCGGCCAGCAGCAGCGTGGCGCTCTGCGAGCCTCCGGCGGCGGTGCCGAGTGCCAGCGCGCAGCCGACACCGACCAGCGCTCCCGCGAAGGCCGCCAGCGGAACGATTCCGAAGGGTCCCAGGGATTGCGCCGGCGAGTAGGCGATGACCAGGGTGGCCCCGAGCCCGGCGCCGGCGGCGGCCCCCAGTAGGTACGGGTCGGCCAGCGGGTTGCGGAAGACCCCCTGGAAGGCCGCGCCGGAGATCGCCAGCCCGGCGCCGACCAGCGCGGCGAGCAGGACGCGGGGCAGCCGCAGCTCCAGGAGCACCGCCGCACCGGTCGGATCGAGCCCGCCGGCGAGGTGCCCGCCACCGAGGGCCCCCGCGGCACGGTCGAGCAGGGTCAGGACGACGGCTCCCGGGGGCAGGGGGAACGCGCCGATCCCGACCCCGGTCAGCACGGCGGCGACCAGGACCAGGACGGCGCCGCCGAGCACGAGGGCCGGACGGCGCCGCGACGGACGGGACGCGGTCACGGTCGAGGTGTGCCCCGACCGTGCCGCGTCCGTGGTGCCCGTCATGGAGATGCGATCAGCTCGTCAGGGCCTTGGCGACCGACTCGGCGAAGTCGGCGATCCGTGGGCCCCACCGGGAGGCGACGTCGTCGCTGGCCTCGAGCACCCGGCCCTCCTTCACGGCGGGCACGGTGTCGAACGCGGGACGCGAGGCGAGCGTCTCGGCGGACTGCTCGCAGCAGACCGTGTCGGCCAGCACGATGAGGTCGGGTGCCTCGCTGACGACGTACTCGGCGGACAGCTGCGGATATCCGCCCGCGGCGTCCGCGGCGTTGTCCGCGATGTTCTCCAGGCCGAACAGCTCGTACACGCTGCCGACGAAGGTGGAGCTGCCCACGGAGTAGAAGGTGGGGTCCAGCTCGTGGTAGACGCGCATGCCCTTCGCGCTGTCGCCGACCGACTCCACCGCGGCCTGGATCCGGTCCTGCATGCCGGTGACGACCTTCGCCGCGTCGTCGGCATGGCCGGTCGCGTCGCCGAGGGTCGCCAGCTGCGCGTAGCTGTCCTCCAGGGCGGCGGCCGCGCCCAGCTGCAGGGTGGGCACCTCGAGGGCGCCGAGCGCGTCGACGATGCCGTTCATGTCGTCGCTGAGGACCACCAGGTCGGGTTCGTACCCGGCGATCGCCTCGGCGTTGGGCGTGAACGCCGACAGGTCGGTGACCGGTGCGTCGGTCGGGTAGTTCGAGGTGCTGTCGACGGCCTCCACCTGCGGGCCGGCGCCGATCGCGAAGAGCATCTCGGTGGCGGTGGCCGACAGCGAGACGATCTTCTCCGGCTGGGCGTCGAGGGTCAGCTCGCCGTTGTCGCCGGTGACGGTGACCGGCCAGGTGGCCTCCTCGGACGCCGACGTCGTGGCGGAGCTGCCGGCGTCGGCAGAGGAGCCTCCACATCCGGCGAGGACGAGCGGGATGGGCACGAGCAGCGCGGCGAGGAGCCGGCGCGGATGTCGGGGGGAGAGGAGCACGGGTGCCTCCAGAAGGGGCGGTAGACATCGCCCACGAGCCGGCCGAGACGGCACCACTCCATGCGCAACCCTTACCGCGAGGGTCGGTGACATGACGCAGGGCAGGCGATCTGGCTCAGGCCACCGGATCTTCCACGACCAGGTGGCCATCACAGTTGCGGGACAGCGCCGGTTTCGCACCGGACTTCGCTGCCGCTCCGTCACCGGCCCCGAGGGTCGGCGCGAGGAAGTTACCAGGGGACGGGGGGGTGCTTCAGGCGCGGGCGTCCAGGACCGCGCGGTAGACGTCGACCGTCTGCCGGGCGATCGCCGCCCAGCCGAACTCGGCGAGCACCCGCTCGCGGCCGGCCGCACCCATCGCCGCGGCCCGGGCGGGGTCGGCCAGAAGTTCCCCGATGCGGGCGGCCAGGCCGCTCTCGAACGCCTCCGGGTCGTCGGCGTCGTAGTGCACGAGCAGGCCGGTACGGCCGTCGTCGACGACCTCCGGGATGCCGCCCACGTCACTCGCGACGACGGCGGTCCGGCAGGCGGCGGCCTCGAGGTTGACGATGCCCAGGGGCTCGTAGACGGACGGGACGACGAACACGGTGGCGCCGGTGATCAGCGGCACCAGCTGCTGGCGCGGCAGCATCGCCTCGATCCACACCACGCCGTCCCGCCGGGCCTGCAGCGCCTCGACGGCGTCGGCCACCTGCTGGCGTTCGTTCGGGGTGTCCGCAGCCCCGGCGCAGAGGACCAGCCCGGCCTCCGGCGGCAGCTGCTCGGCGGCCTTCAGCAGGTGGGGGACGCCCTTCTGCCGGGTGATCCGGCCGACGAACAGGGCGTAGGGCCGGTCGGGGTCGACGCCCAGGGAGCGGACCGTGTCCGGGTCGTCCACCGGCCGGTAGGCCTCGGCGTCGACGCCGTTGCCGACGACGCGTACGCGCGCGGGGTCCAGGTCGGGATAGGCGTCGAGGACGTCGGTGCGCATGCCGTTGCTGACGGCGATCACGGCGTCGGCGGCCAGGTACGCCGTCCGCTCCGCCCAGGAGGACAGCCGGTAGCCGCCGCCGAGCTGGTCGGCCTTCCACGGCCGGCGCGGCTCCAGGGAGTGCGCGGTGATGACGTGCGGGATGCCGTGCACGAGCCCGGCCAGCAGGCCGGCGGTGTTGGCGTACCAGGTGTGGCTGTGCACGAGGTCGGTGCCGGCCAGCGCGGCGGCCATCTCGACGTCGACGCCGACCGCCTGCAGGGCGCCATTGGCGTCGGCCAGGGCGGCGGGCACGGCGTAACCGGTCGCCGGGTATCCGGCCGTGCCAGGAGCCCTCGGGCCGCCGAAGCAGTGCACGTCGATGTCGGGCCCGTCGGGCAGTGCGCGGAGCGCCGCCACCAGGTGCTCGACGTGCACTCCGGCCCCGCCGTAGACGTCCGGTGGCCACTCCCGCGTCACGATCCCGATCCGCACGGCGTCACCCTAGGGGCGGAACCATGCAGACAGCACGCGCGGTGGCTCCGTTCACCAGCTACGTTGCGTCACATGCGTGGCGGTCCTCGGGTTCTCGGCATCGTCCTCGCCGGTGGAGCGGGCAAGCGGCTCGCGCCGCTCACCGACGACCGGGCCAAGCCGGCGGTCCCGTTCGGGGGGAACTACCGGCTCATCGACTTCGTGCTGTCGAACCTCGTCAATGCCGAGATCCGCCAGATCGCCGTCCTGACGCAGGACAAGAGCCACAGCCTCGACCGGCACATCACCCAGACCTGGCGGATGTCGCAGCTGCTGGGCAACTACGTCACCCCGGTGCCGGCGCAGCAGCGCCTGGGGCCGCGCTGGTACACCGGCAGCGCCGACGCGATCTTCCAGAGCCTGAACCTCGTCTACGACGAGCGGCCGGAGGTCGTCGTCGTCTTCGGGGCCGACCACGTCTACCGCATGGACCCGGGCCAGATGATCGACCAGCACCTGCAGACCGGTGCCGGCGTCACCATCGCCGGGCTGCGGGTGCCCCGGCGGGAGGCCTCGGAGTTCGGCGTCATCGACGCGACCGCGGAGGGCAAGGTGCGCGGGTTCCTGGAGAAGCCGGAGGACCCCCCGGGGCTGCCCGACTCCCCGGAGGAGAGCTTCGCCTCCATGGGCAACTACGTGTTCACCACCGAGGCGCTGCTCGAGGCCCTGCGCACCGACGCCGCCGACGAGTCGTCGGTGCACGACATGGGTGGCTCGATCATGCCGATGCTGGCCGACGCCGGCGAGGCGTGGGTCTACGACTTCTCCACCAACGTCGTGCCGGGCGCCAGCGAGCGCGACCACGGGTACTGGCGGGACGTCGGAACGATCGACGCGTACTTCGACGCGCACATGGACCTCGTGTCGGTGACGCCGGTGTTCAACCTCTACAACGACCGCTGGCCGATCTTCACGCTGCCGCCGCAGCTGCCGCCGGCGAAGTTCGTGCTCGGTGGCCGCGCCGAGGAGTCGATGGTCAGCGCCGGCGCGATCATCGGCGGGGGATCGGTGCACAACTCGGTCGTCTCACCGGGTGTGCGGGTCGAGCGGGGCGCCCGGGTGGAGGACAGCGTCCTGATGGACGGCGTCTACATCGGTGAGGGCGCCTACGTCCGCCGGGCCATCCTCGACAAGAACGTGGTCGTCCCGCCGTGGGCGCGGATCGGTGTCGACGTCGCCGCCGACCGCCAGCGCTACCACGTGAGCGCCGGTGGGGTCACCGTCCTCGGCAAGGGCGCCCGCGCGCTGATCTGACGGGCCGGTGTCAGAGCCGCTGGTCGTCACCCTGCTCCTGGACGACGACGCGCACGGGTGGTTGACCGGCTGCGCGCCCGACACCCCCCGCCGGAGCGCAACTACCCGAGCCCGCACGTCACCCTGTTCCACGCGCTGCCGGGGGAGCACATCGACGTCGCCGGGCCGACCTCGACGCCGCAGCGGCCTGCCTTCGACGTGGCCGTGTCGGGGCTCCGGTTCTCCGGCCGAGGGGTGGCCGACATCGGCGTCGGTCTGCTCTCGTCACCGCGGCTCTCGTCGTCTGGCCCCGCACGCGGGCCCCGGCGGTCCTGCTCGCTCTGACCGCGGTGTCGTGGTTCCTGGGCAGCCATTGGACCGGGGCATCGTTCCTCCGCATGGGGTCGCTCGCCCACGTTCTCGTGACGGCGCCCGGCCGGCGGCCCCGGACCCGCCTCGACGTGACGCCGGACGCAACCGGCGAGTGCTCGCGGTGCTCACCTTCCTCCGCAGCCGATGACCGCCGAGCAAAGACCATGGCCGGGCCGACGTCAGCGCTGGCCGACTTCCCGGGGCCAGGCCTTCGGGACCACCAGGGCGCCGGTCCCGTCCTGCTGGCCGTGCCGTAACGACGGGGCGACCGTTGGCAGCGGGGGGTACTAGGCCCGCTTGGTGGAGACCAGCAGGCCGGCGCCGATGGGGAGCACGGCAGACAGCAGCGTCTCGTCCTCCCGGATCGTGCGGGCCATCTCCCGCCAGGCCACGGTCTGCGGATCGCGCGCCGTGCGGTCGGCGATGCGGCCGCCCTCCAGCAGGCCGTGCAGCGCCAGAGCGCCGCCCACACGCACGAGGCCGAGCAGCGCGGCGAGGTGCTCGGAGTACTCCCGCGGCGGACCGGCGCAGCTGACCAGGTCGTAGGCGCCGGGTGAGAGGCGGGGGAGCACCTCGGCCGGGGTGCCGAAGATCAGCCGGACGCGGCCGGCGGGGGTGCCGGCGTCGGCGAACGCCTTGCGGGCTGCCCGCAGCTGCTCCGGGTCGCCGTCCAGGGCCGTGAGGACGCCGTCGGACCGCATGCCGCGCAGCAGCCAGAGCCCCGCAAGGCCGCCGCCGCTGCCGATGGAGACGACGGACCGGGCCCCGATGCCGGACGCGAGCACGGCGAGGGCGGCGCCGACCGCCGGTGCGACCGCCGCGCCTCCGGGAAGGTGGTGCGCGCGTTCGCGGGCGGCCGACATCTCGGGAGACTCGGTGGCGAAGCGATCGGCGTAGGCGGCGCCCTCGGCGGTGCCGCTTCCCGGCGGCGGTTCCTGGGGGCTCATCACCGGCCGAGGGTAGTGGCCGGGTTCGGACCCGGCGCCCGGCCCACACTCGGAGTCGAGGCGTTCCTGCTGCCTGCCTGTGGGTTTCCTGGCAACCGCGGTCGCCGGGAACACCTGCCCGTGCGCCGTCCGTTGTCCGTTCGTGCGCCTGAAGCGAGCCGCGTCCGTCCACCCCACCGATGCTGGGGAGGTCACGGCCGGCCCCGTCTGCGATCCTGGGGGCGTGTCCGAGCCCGTGAACCGCACCGACCCGGCGGGTGCCGCCGTGCCGGCCGCGGCCGTGCCGCTCGCCACCGTGCCGCTCGCCACCGGGCCGCTCGAGGTCGTGCCGCTCGAGGTCGCGCCGCAGGACGCCCCGGTGGCCGAGGCCTGGGTGGCACCGACGTGGGACCAGGTGGTCCGCGAGCACTCGGCGCGCGTCTACCGGTTGGCCTACCGCCTCTCGGGCAACCCGCAGGACGCCGAGGACCTCACCCAGGAGACCTTCGTCCGGGTGTTCCGCTCGCTGGCGACGTTCGCACCCGGCACCTTCGAGGGCTGGCTGCACCGGATCACGACCAACCTCTTCCTCGACATGGTCCGCCGTCGGCAGCGCATCCGGTTCGACGCGCTGCCCGAGGACACCGAGCGGCTGCCCGGCGCGGCACCGAGCCCGGAGCAGGTCTACGCCGACACCCACCTCGACCCGCAGATCCAGGCCGCGCTCGACGCGCTGTCGCCGGAGTTCCGCGTCGCCGTCGTCCTGTGCGACATCGAGGGCCTGACCTACGAGGAGATCTCGGCGACCCTCGGCATCAAGCTCGGCACCGTCCGGAGCCGCATCCACCGCGGCCGGGTGCAGCTGCGGCAGGCGCTCGCCCACCTCGCCCCCGGCCGTGTCGTCGTCCCCGACCCGCTCGTTGTGGAGGGGCAGGTGTGACCATTCCGGAGAGCCATCTGGCCCAGGAGGCGATCGCCGCCCTCGTCGACGGCGAGCTCACGGCCGGGCCCGCCACGCGGGCGGCCCGCCATCTCGCCGGCTGCCTGCAGTGCCGGCTGGCAGTGCAGGGCCAGCGCGAGGCGAAGGACGTCCTGCACGGCAGCGAGGACGTCGCCGTGCCCGGTGACCTGATGTCCCGGCTGTGCGCCATCCCGTTCACCACGGACGTGCCCGGCGCGGGCGGTCCGGGCACGCTGAGCGCCGGTCCCGATCAGCTGATCGTCTCCGGTGCGTTCGGCGCATGGTCGGTCGACCTGCACCCCCAGGACCGCCCCGCGCACCCCGGCCATGCCCGGTGGCTGCGTCGCGGCCTGGCCGGTGCGCTCGTGGGTCTCGGCGCGGGCGTCACCGCGCTGGCCCTGAACCTGCCGCCGGACGGGCCGGCCGTTCCCGCCGGGCCGGTCGCCGGCCCGTCGGCTCCGGAGCAGCACACCCAGGTCGTGCCACCCGTGGTGCGCGCCGTCACCGTCGGCTCGACCACCGCACTGCGCGCTGCCCGATCCGGCGGAACGCCCTGAGTACCTCCGCCCACGGCCCTCGCGGGGAGGACCAGTCCACCGCGGGCCGGCACGCTGTCACCGGGGGTGCGTCCGGGGATGCTGCGCGGCCGCTCGGGGTCGACGCCGCGGATGAGGTCTTCGCCCGGCCGGACGGCGCGCGCGGACCCTTCGACGCCGTACCCGACCGGCTCGAGCCGCGCCCGACCGTGGCGCCCCGGCCCACCGCGGGTCAGCAGGCCGCGTTCGGCCGGCCCGCCAGTGTGGGCGGCAGCTTCGCCGATGGCCGTCCCCTCCCTCCCGGCCGGCCCGTGCCCCCGCCGCCGCCCGAGGCGCTGCTGCGCGCGTTCGGCCCCTCCGGCCCGGCCGTGCGCGGTCTGCAGGACCCGCCGGGCGGACGACCCGGAACCCGGCGCACGGCGACCGGACCGTGGTGGAAGTCCGACGCACGCAGTGACCCGTGGCGGGACCCGGACGCGCCGGCGGCGCTCGGTGCTCCGGCCGTCTACGACGAACAGGCCCAGCCGGGGCCGATCGTGGTCGATCCGGCCGGCCGCCGCAGGCTGCGGGTCCGCGAGGTGTCGATCCGGCTGTGGGTGCTCGGTCTCCTCGCGGCGTTGCTGGTCGGCGCGGTCGGCGGCGGCGTGGGCTGGGTCCTCACCCGCACGGCCGACGAGAGCCCGCTCCTGGCGCCCGGCACCCAACTGTCCGAGGTCGAGCCGGGCATCACCCGGACGCCGGGCTCGGTCGCCGACATCGCCGCAGACGTCACGCCGGCGGTCGTCTCGATCGAGGTGCGCGTCGGTCAGTCCGGAGCCACCGGGTCCGGCGTGGTCATCGACGGCAAGAGCGGCTACATCGTCACCAACAACCATGTGGTCTCCGGTGCCGACGGCGTCGAGGGCGCCGAGATCCGCGCGGTGTTCAGCGACGGCAGCGGGTCGGCGGCCCGCATCGTCGGGCGCGACCCGTCCAGCGACGTCGCCGTCCTCAAGGTCGAGAAGCCGGGCCTGCTCACCGCGTCGCTCGGCAACTCCGACAAGGTCGTCGTCGGCGACCCGGTGGTGGCGATCGGCTCGCCGCTCGGGCTGGCCGGCACCGTCACGACCGGCATCGTCAGTGCGCTCGGGCGTCCGGTGCGGCTGGCGGGGGAGGGCAGCGACACGAACGCGGTCATCAGCGCCGTGCAGACCGACGCCCCGATCAACCCGGGCAACTCCGGCGGCGCGCTGGTCGACGCGAGTGGTGCGGTGATCGGGATCAACACGGCGATCGCTTCCCTGGGAGCGAATGGCGCCGGCGGCTCGATCGGCCTCGGCTTCGCCATCCCGATCAACACCGCGCGGGACATCGCAGAGCAGCTCATCTCCACCGGCAAGGCGGTGCACGCCTCGCTCGGGGTCAACTCGCGCTCGGTCACCGACGGCACCCGCGACGGTGCGCTCGTGCTCAACGTGGAGCCCGGCAGCCCGGCCGCCAAGGCCGGCATCCGCGAGGAGGACACGATCATCGCGGTCGGGAACGACCCCGTCGGCAGCTCCGAGGAGCTCGCCGTCGCCGTCGACGCGCACGACCCCGGCGACACGGTCACCGTCGAGATCGTCCGTGTCGGCCGGTCCCAGAAGGTCGAAGCGACCCTCGAGGCGGCATAACCCGTCCGGGAAGACTCCCGGCCGGTGGACGGCGGGTCCGCCTACGCTGGGCGGGACGCGTTCGGCGCAGCGGACCTGGTGAGGAGCGACGTGTTCAGCTCGATCGGCTGGGGTGAGGTCATCGTCCTCGCGCTCGCCGCGCTGTTCATCTTCGGTCCCGAGCGGCTGCCGGACCTGACCAAGGACGCGGCGGCGGGCCTCAAGCGGGTGCGGGCAGCGATCACGGGCGTGCGGGAGCAGGTCAACGACTCCCTGGGCGACGACTTCGCCGAGCTCCGCGACCTCGATCTGCGCAAATACCATCCGCGGACCTTCATCCGCACCCAGCTGCTCGGTGACGACGACGACCCGCCCGCACGATCCGGTAGCACCGCCGCCTCGGCGGTCCCGGCCGCGATGAGCCGACCGCGCGATCGCGCGACGCCGCCCCCGTTCGACCCCGACGCGACGTAGCGCCGACCCGGGTCAGGCTGATCCGGCTCAGGCCGGTCCGGCAGCCTTCGCGGCGTCGGCCTCGGCGGCCTGCCTGAGACGCTGGAGGGTTCCGGCGATGCCCGCCCGGTTGCGCTCCGGGAACTTGGTTCCGCGCACCACGGCGGTGGTGACCCCGTTGGCCCGGGACATGTCGAACGTCTCGGTGACCGTCGTCCCGCCGCCGCTGCTGCTGGGGGTCAGCTCGTAGCGCCAGCGGTTGGCGGTGAAGTGCCGCCAGGCGATCAACCGGTCGGCCTCGAACTCCACGACCCGGTTGCGGATCAGGTACGGCACCCCGAACAGCTTCATCCGGACCGTGAACGTCTGACCCTTCGCGGTGAGCCGCGCCGGCGCCGCGAGGACCGAGCCGACGGATCCCGATCCGTCGATCCGGGAGTGCTGCCGCGGATCGGTCAGGATCGCGAACACGACCTCCGGCGGCGCATCGATCGTGATGCTCTCGGAGATCTGCAGGGCCTCGGTCATCGGCGGACCGGCGTGAGCCCCAGAGACATGCCGGACAGTCCGCGCTGGCGGGTCGCCAGGCCGTCGGCGATCTTCTCCAGCGCCTGCGCGGCGGGGGAGTCGGGCTCGGCCAGGACGATCGGCGCACCGGCGTCGCCGGCCTCGCGCAGCCGGGTGTCCAGCGGGATCTGCCCGAGCAGGGGCACGCGGGCGCCCAGCGTCTTGGTCAGCGCGTCGGACACCGCCTGGCCACCGCCGGAGCCGAAGATCTCCATCCGGGTGCCGTCGGGCATGTCCAGCCACGACATGTTCTCGACGACGCCGACCACCTGCTGGTGGGTCTGGGTGGCGATCGCCCCGGCCCGCTCGGCCACCTCGGCGGCGGCGAGCTGGGGCGTCGTCACCACGAGGATCTCCGCGTTCGGCACCAGCTGGGCAACCGAGATCGCGACGTCGCCGGTGCCCGGCGGGAGGTCCATGAGCAGGACGTCGAGGTCGCCCCACCAGACGTCGGCGAGGAACTGCTGCAGGGCCCGGTGCAGCATGGGGCCGCGCCAGACGACCGGGGTGTTGCCGGGGGTGAACATCCCGATCGAGATGACCTTCACGCCGTAGGACTGCGGCGGCATGATCATGTTGTCGACCTGGGTCGGCTTGTCGTCGACGCCGAGCATGCGCGGCACCGAGTGGCCGTAGATGTCGGCGTCCACGACACCCACCGAGAGACCCCGCCGGGCGAGCGACGCCGCGAGGTTGACGGTGACGCTGGACTTGCCGACACCGCCCTTGCCGGAGGCGACGGCGTACACGCGGGTCAGCGAGCCCGGCTGGGCGAAGGGGATCACCGGCTCGGCGGTGTCGGAGCCGCGCACCGTCTTGCGCAGCTCGGAGCGCTGCTCGTCGCTCATGACGTCGAGGACCACCTGCACCGAGGTGACTCCGGAGACGGCGGACACGGCGGTGGTGACGCGGTTGGTGATCGTCTCGCGCATCGGGCAGCCGGCGACGGTCAGGTACACCTCGACGCGGACGGCGCCGTCGGCGCCGATCTGCACGTCCTTGACCATGCCCAGCTCGGTCAGCGGGCGGTTGATCTCCGGGTCCTGGACGGTGGCCAGAGCGGCATTGACGGCGTCGAGCGCCGGCGGGCCGGTCAGCGTGTCGGACATCGTGTCGTGTGTCTCCTTCGACGGGGAACCCGGGTCGAGGACCGGCCGAACGGACGGCGGTACCTGCGCGATCGGGTTGCCCGCCACTGTACGGCGGGGCGCCGCGGGGCCCGTCTGCCGGAGGGTGGTCAGCGGCGCACCGGCCGGTCATTAGCCTTGCTGAAGTGACCTCCCCCGAGCGCACGGCCACGCTGCGCGACGCGATCGGGCTGGGCCTCGCGGTCGGGCTCTACGGGGCGGCCTTCGGCGCCGCTGCCGACGCCGCGGGACTGAACACCTGGCAAGCGGTCACCCTGTCGGCGCTCATGTTCACCGGGGCCTCGCAGTTCGCGCTGGTGGGTGTCCTGGGTGCGGGCGGGAGCGCTCTGGCGGCCGTCGGCAGCGCGCTGCTGCTGGGCACGCGCAACACCGTCTACGGCGTCCGGCTCGTGCCTCTCCTGCAGCCGCGTGGGTTCCGGCGACTCGGGACCGCGCACTGGGTGATCGACGAGACGACGGCGATGTCCCTGGCCGCCCCCGACCGCGCGCTGAGCCGGCTGGCGTTCCTCGCGACCGGCGCCACGATCTACCTGACCTGGAACCTGATGACGGCGGTCGGCGTCCTGGGGGCGGCCGCACTCGGCGGCACGGCGCGGGCAGCCCTCGATGCCGTCGTCCCGGCCGCCTTTCTGGCGCTCCTCTGGCCGCGGCTGCGGGCGGCCTTCCCGGAGGCAGCGGTGCAGCGCCGGGTGGCCGTCGGCGGGGTCGTCGTGGCGCTGGCACTGACACCGTTCGTTCCCGCCGGTGTGCAGGTGATCGCCGCGGTCGTGGCTGTCGCCCTGGCCGGACGTCCGCGCGCGGCCGAACGGCCCACCGCGTCCGAGGAGATGGCGTGAGCGGCACGGTGCTGTGGGCCGCCGTCCTCGCCGGGTCGCTGGGCTGCTACCTGCTGAAGCTGGCCGGACTGTCGGTCCCGGCCGCGTGGGTGGAGCAGCCGTGGGTCGCCCGCGTCGTCGACTTCGTGCCGGCCGCACTGCTGGCTGCCCTGGTCGCTGTGCAGGCGGCCACGAGCGGGCACGACCTCGTACTCGACGGCCGGCTGGTCGGCCTCGCCGTGGCGGCCGTCGCGCTGGCGCTGCGGGCGCCGTTCATCGTCGTCCTCCTGCTGGCCGGCGCTGCGGGCGCGCTCGTGCACGTCATCGCCGGTTGAGCGTGCTCCCGTGCCCGCGTCGGCTCCGTTGCAGCCGCTGTAACGGCTGTCCCGCCGCCGTCATGCCACCGGGTCGCGGCGCTTCTTGACCTTCTTCTCGCGCTTCTCGCCGTCGTCGCCCGACCCGTCCTCGACGAGGCGGTTCAGCTCGCCGCGGATGAAGTCGCGGGTGGCCAGCTCGCCGACCGCCACCCGCAGGGACGCGAGTTCCCGCGCCAGGTACTCGGTGTCCGCGCGGATCGAGGCGGCGCGGGCGCGGTCCTCCTCGGCCTGGACGCGGTCGCGGTCGGCCTGCCGGTTCTGGGCCAGCAGGATCAGCGGCGCCGCGTAGGCCGCCTGGGTGGAGAAGGCCAGGTTGAGCAGGATGAACGGATAGGGGTCCCAGCGCAGCCGGACGGCGGCCACGTTGAGCACGATCCAGACGATCACGATGATGGTCTGCACCGCGAGGAACCGGCCGGTGCCCAGGAATCGCGCGATGCCCTCGGCGAACCGCCCGACGGCGTCGGGGTTCAGGCGGAGGAAGCTCGCGAGGTTGCGCGTCCGTCCGCGCGGGACGTCGAGCCGCGGTCCGTCAGCCACGACGGGACCGGTCGCGCCAGTCGTCGGGCAGCAGGTGGTCGAGGACGTCGTCGACGCTCACCGCGCCCACGAGCCGGCCCTTCTCGTCGACCACGGGCGCGGCGACCAGGTTGTAGGTGGCGAAGTAGCGGGTGACCTCGGCCAGCGGCGCCTCGGGCCGCAGCGGTTCGAGGTCGTCGAGGATGCCGCTGACCAGGCTGGACGGCGGTTCGCGCAGCAGCCGCTGGATGTGCGCGAGCCCGAGGTAGCGCCCGGTCGGGGTCGCCGACGGCGGACGGCAGACGTACACCTGGCTGGCCAGCGACGGCGTGAGCTCCGGTTCGCGCACCCGCGCCAGCGCCTCGGCGATCGTGGCGTCGGGGGCGAGGATCACCGGCTCGCTGGTCATCATCCCGCCGGCGGTGTCCTCGGAGTACTTGAGCAGCTGCCGCACCGGCTCGGCCTCGTCGGGCTCCATGAGTTCGAGCAGCCGGTTCCGGTCGACGTTGG
>JAOPWH010000179.1 GCA_025965795.1 Blastococcus sp. | reverse complement strand
GACATCGAGCCGCTGAAGTCCTCGATCGGGGAGATCTCCTCGAGGATCTCGGCGAGACCGCCGACGGCGGCGGCCTGCTCCTCGGGCGAGAGCGTGGCCCGCCACTCGGGGCTGCCGATCAGCCAGTCGAACGAGGCGGTCTGCAGCGCCAGCAGGTCCGGGACCGCGAGGGGCTCCTGGATCTTGGCGAAGGAGACACGCAACGGAGCGCCGGGGATCTTCTGCTGATCCGCTTCGCCGGTGCGAGTGCCGGTCTGCGGCTCCTGCGGGGTGGTTCGGGTGGTGCCGGAATCGGTGCTGCTGGGGTTGATGCTGGTGGGGCGAGAGCCTGCCAAGATGCGTCCTTCCAAGGACCTCACGACGTGCGGGCGGGTCTGTGCTGTTCGTCCTGGGTCGTCGTCGGTAATGGCGGGCTGTCCACCTGGATCTGATGGGTCCTGTCCGGTTGGTCGACCGGGTGACCGGGACTGCTCCCGGGCACCCCTGGTGACCCGTCTCGGCGGGCAGGCAGGCAGGGGGCAGCGCAACAGGACACGCTACCCTCACTCCGACACGCTGTCCACGTCGGGGCGGCCGGTGAGACCGGAGCCACATCCCGAGGGGACGAGCAGTCGTCGAGCGGGGCACTGCGTGTTCGCGCGTTGGGTTCCGCGCTGCGCTGATGATGCCAGCGTCGAGGCCTCCGTGGTGCTGCCACGCCGCGCGATGTGGAGTGGCCCCGCCCCGGGTCCCGACCCGAGCTTGCGAGGGGTGGGGAGGACGGGGCCCGTTTCAGCTGGTGGTCAGCAGGGTGAGCTCGCTGATCTTCCAGTCCCCGTCGACGTCGACCACCGTGACCCGCACCGTCTGGGTGCAGGACTGCGCGCCGGCGGGAGTCACCTGGCACTCCGACCCCTCGGGGGCCGGCTGGGTCCCGGAGTTCACCGACTTGACGACGTACTGCCCGAAGACGACGAGCGTCGCCGTGTCCTGCGCCTTGCTGACCTGCTGGAGCCCGACGTCGAGCACCTCGTAGCGGGTGGTGGCCGACACCTGCTCGTAGGTGTCGATGATCCCACCCTCGGTCAGGTCCTTCTTGTACTGGTCGCGCAGGTCACCGGTCAGGACGTCGAGCTTCCCCTGGACGCTGCCGTCGGAGTCCTTGTAGTCGTAGGCGTAGACCGCCTCGATCCCGCTGCGCGTCGCGGCGAAGATCGAGGAGTCCACGTAACCGGGGTTGAGTCGCTGCCACAGGAGGAAACCCGCCCCCGCGGCGGCGAGCACGCACAGCAGGGCGAGGACCAGCACCACGGCCGACGCCCGCCGGCCGACGGTCGCGACGGCCGATGCGGGGGAAGGCGCCTCGGTCCGCCGGGAGGACGACTGCCTGGTCGCCGGGGACGATCCCGGCGAGGACTTCTCCGCCGACACGGCAGGCCGCCCGGGGCGGCCGGAGCGCGGCGAGGGGGCCGGCCGTGCGGTGCGGTCGACCGCCTCGGCCGCTTCCTCGCGGTCTCGGCGACTCCCGGCGACCCGGGGCCTGGGTGAGGGACGGGGAGCGGCGCCGGGCCGCGGGCGCGGCGTCGGGCGTGGCCGGTCGTCGGGGAGGTCAGCCATTGTTGCCACCGTCGGTCCCCTTGATGCCCGACAGCAGCCAGCGCTCGCCCGACCTCTGCAGGGTGACCTCGATGCGGTACCGCACGATCTGGGGCTTGTCGCTGGCGGTGCTCTGCTGCGTGGACTGGATGACCAGCAGCACCGTGGCGTCCTTGTCGTTCGCGCGGGTCACCCCGGCGCCGACGACCTCGGTGTTGACGACGGCCTTCGCGTCGGCGATCTCCTGACGCCGCCCGTCGAGCTGGGCCACGCCCTCGTCGCGGAGGTCGCCGACGGCGATCCGCCGGATCTGCTCGATGTCGTCGTCGAGGGTCAGGTAGTCGAACGAGGTGTAGTCGACGATCCCGGAGCGGGCGGCCTGCAGCGCCGCGGCGTAGTCGCCGGTACGCACGGCCGACCCCGTGGGCCGGGTGAACCAGAGGAAACCGGCCGCGGCGAGCAGCAGTAGCAGCAGGACGAGCAGGGCCGGCACGGCCGGACGGCGACGGGCGCGCGGACCGTCCGATCCGTCGTCGGAACGGTCGTCCGACCCGTCGGAGGAGACGACGTCCGCGTCGTCGGCGTCGCCGGTTCCGGGGGCGTCGGGGGCCCCGGTGGTGGGGGCGTCCGTGACATCGGTGGCTCCGGTGGGTTCGCCGCCGGGGTCGGGGGAGGCCATGTCAGTGGATGTCATGGCCTCCTCCTCGTCCCGCGGGCGCGCCCGCGCTTCGCTCGTCACGCGTGCGATTCTCCTTGTCGGTGGCTCATGTCGGTCGGCGGCATGCCCGAATCAACCCGTCAGAGTGGCGATGGGGTTCGCGTGCAGCAACTGGCCCAGGATCTCCGACAGGGGTGTCGTGGGCGGCGTCGGGGTGTTGCCGCCGACCTCCTCCTCCGGCGTGGTCGTGCCGCGGCCGCCGTCGCGACCGATGTTCTGCGCGCCGCGGATGTTCGACCCGTTCTCGTCGTATCCGTCGGCGGGTCTCGGGTCGCGGCCGTTGATCACCCGGCACGACACGGCATCGGTGTCGACGTTCTCGACGGCGCCCTGGCTGGGCGTGGACGAGCTGTCGACGTACCCGGTACGGCAGGACCGCGGGTCGTTGGAGTTCAGGACGAATCCGAAGTGCGATCGCAGCTCTCCGTCCTCGTCCCGGCGCACCACGGTGAACCCGCCCGAGACGGCGTCGGGATAGGTGATCAGCATCTGCTGGATGCCGTCGAGCCTCGGGATCTGCACCTCGTTGAGGATGTCGAGATTGCGGACCAGCGACCCCAGGCCGGGGCCGGCGTCCTCGACGAGCCCCTGCAGGGCCTCCCCGGCATCGGGCGCGTTGACCACGATGCTGCGGATGTCGGGGTCCATCTCGACCAGCGTGTCGGTGACCTTCCGCAGGTCGGACGCCCATGCGCGGATCGCCGAGCGGCTGTCCCGCTGCGTGTCGAGCACGGTCTGGCCGTCGGTGATCAGCTTGAGCGTCTGGGGCAGGGACTTCTCGGCGCGGGCGAGGAGCAGGTCGCCGTTGTCGATCAGGCGGCCCAGGTCGTCGCCGGAGCCCTCGAATGCCTTCCCGAGTTCCTCGATGAGGATCCGCAGGTTCTCCTGGTCGATCGAGCCCACGAACTGGTCGAGGTTGAGCAGCATCTGCTCCACCGGAACGGGGATGCTGGTGTGGTCCTGCGGGATGACGTCGCCGTCCTGCAGGTAGGGCTTGGCGTCGTTGTTGGGGCGCAGGAGGACGTACTGCTCCCCCACCGCGCTGCGGGTGGCCACCACCGCCTCGGTGTCGGCCGGGATGGGGTCGGTTCCCGGGTCGATCCGGAGCGTCACCCGCACGCCGTCGTCCACCAGTTCCATGTCCGTGACCCGGCCGACCGCGACCCCGCGGTAGGTGACCTCCGCGTTGACGAAGATGCCGCCGGAGTCGCGGAAGTCGGCGGCCACCGCGTAGCCGCCCCCGAGCAGGGCACGGTCGAGGCCGACGTACTTGAAACCGAGATAGGCCATGCCGAGCACCGCCAGCGTCGCGAATGCCAGCAGCTTGAGCTTCGTGCTCCGGGTGATCACTTCGTTCCCTCCGGCAGCGGTGGCAGGCCGACCGGACCCGCGGGGGCGCTCACGTCGGGCAGCTTCTCGATTACCTGTCCCTCGATGCCTTCCAGCCCCGACGGGGTTTCCGACGACGCGGTGGACCTCGACCCGCCGGACCCGCCGGAGCCGTCCGCCGTGCGCGCGGACGGCGAGGACTCGACGCCGCACTTGCCGTCCGCGAGGACCTGCTCCAGGGGGAGTTCCTGCAGGGCGCCGGTCTGGTCGATGACGTAGCGGCACAGCAGATTGGTCAGGTCGAGGTCGACCGTGGCGGTCATGTTGGTGAACAACGCCATCCCGCCGGTCTGGGCCTGGCGGTAGTTCAGGGCCGTCAGCGAGCTGTCGGGGAACGGATAGCTGAGTATCAGCTCCAGCGAGCGGCCGAGGTTGGGCCCCGCGGCGGCGAGCTGGGTGAGGATCGGCTG
>JAOPWH010000171.1 GCA_025965795.1 Blastococcus sp. | reverse complement strand
AGCGCTGGATGGGGGAGAAGGGGCCGACCGACGTCCTCGCGTTCCCCATGGACGAGCTGGACACCGCCCGGCCCGACGACCCCGAACCGGGGCCCGCCCTGCTGGGTGATGTCGTCCTCTGCCCGGCGGTCGCGGTCCGGCAGGCCCGGGCCGCCGGCCACTCCATGGACGACGAGCTGGTGCTGCTGGCCACCCACGGCGTCCTGCACCTCCTGGGCTACGACCACATGGAGCCCGAGGAGGAGAAGGAGATGTTCGGTCTCCAGCAGACTCTCATCGAGGGCTGGCGGGCCGCGCCCCGTGAACCCGTGACCGGAGCACCCACCGGCGGGGAGACGAGCCCCCGATGAGTTCCGGTGCGATCACCATGCTGGTGGTCGCGATCTGTCTCGTTCCCCTGGCCGGCCTCTTCGGTGCCATGGACGCCGCGCTGCAGCGGGTGTCCAAGGCGCGGGTGGAGGAGCTCCGCCGGGACGGCGTGAAGCGCGCCGACGCCCTGGAGGAGGTGGTCCTCGAGCGGGCCCGGCACGTGGCGCTGTTGCTCCTCCTGCGGATCGTCTGCGAGATGGTCGCCGCGGTGCTGGTCACCGTCCTCTTCTACGACCTCTGGGGCAGCAGCTGGCAGACGGTGCTCACCGCCGCCGGCCTGATGGTCGTGGTCAGCTACGTGCTCGTCGGGGTCGGGCCGCGCACTCTCGGGCGCCAGCACGCCTACGGCACCGCCCTGGCCACCGCGGGTGTGGTGAAGCTGCTCGGGCGGGTGCTCGGGCCGGTGGCCACGCTGCTCATCCTCGTCGGGAACATGATCACGCCCGGGCGCGGCTTCCGTGACGGCCCGTTCTCCTCCGAGGTGGAGCTGCGCGAGCTGGTCGACATGGCGGAGGAGCGCGGCGTCGTCGAGTCCGGCGAGCGCCAGATGATCCACTCGGTGTTCGAGCTCGGCGACACCATCGCCCGCGAGGTCATGGTCCCGCGCACCGACGTCGTCTGGATCGAGCGGAACAAGACCGTGCGGCAGGCCCTCGCACTGGCTCTGCGCAGTGGCTTCAGCCGCATCCCGGTGATGGGCGAGAACGTCGACGACGTCGTCGGGGTCGTCTACCTCAAGGACCTCATCCGGCGGTCGCAGAACGCCTCGGAGCGCAACGGCCCCCGCGTGGAGGAGCTGATGCGGACGCCGACGTTCGTGCCGGAGTCCAAGCCCGTCGACGAGCTGCTGCGCGACATGCAGGCCCAGCGGATCCACATCGCGATCGTCGTCGACGAGTACGGCGGCTTCGCGGGTCTGGTGACCATCGAGGACATCCTCGAGGAGATCGTCGGCGAGATCGCCGACGAGCACGACGCCTTCCAGCGGCCCCCGGTCGAGGAGCTGCCCGACGGCGCGATGCGGGTCACCGCCCGGTTGTCCGTGCAGGACCTCGCCCAGCTCTTCGACGTCGAGCTCCCCGAGGACGACGACGTCGAGACCGTCGGTGGCCTCCTGGCCCGGGCGCTGGGCCGGGTGCCGATCGAGGGCGCCGCGGCCGAGGTCGGCGGGCTGCGTCTGGTGGCCGAGAGCACCGGCGGACGGCGCAACCGGATCGACACGCTGCTGGTGCGCCGGGTCGAGGAGCCGTCGTCGGAGGGGGCCGTCGAGGAGCCGCGGCAGTCCTCGGGTCGGGGGGCCACCCGCTACGAGGAGCCGGCCGTGGTGGAAAGCTGACGCCCCGTGCCTGATCTCCAGCCCGAGGACGCCAAGCTCGTCACCCTCGCCCGGTCGGCCCGCGGGCGCACCGGCGCCCCCGAGGGTGCCGCCGTCCGCGACACGGACGGCCGCACCTACCTCGCCGCGACCGTCGACCTGCCGTCGCTGAAGCTGTCAGCCCTGCAGGCCGCGGTGGCCGCCGCCGTCTCCAGCGGTGTCGAGGGACTCGAGGCCGCGGCCGTGGTCTCCGCTTCCGGCACCGTCGAGGACGACGGGCTGGCCGCGGTGCGCGACCTGACGCCGTCGGCCCCCGTGCACCTCGCCGGCCCCGACGGCGCCCTCCGCACCACGGTGTGACCGGCGACGCCCCTCACCGGCGAGATCGCCGATCTCGCACGCCTCTGGGGCGGCAGAGCGCGCAGGATCGCCGATCTCGCCGTTCTCATCGGTCGGGTGCGGCGACCCGTCAGCAGGCGATGGGACACTCATCCGTGTGAGCACACCTGAGCAGTCGCCGCACCGCAGCGGCTTCGTCGCTCTGGTGGGCCGTCCCAACGCCGGCAAGACGACGCTGACCAACGCGCTGGTCGGCGAGAAGGTCGGCATCGTCAGCAACCGCCCGCAGACCACCCGGCACGCCATCCGGGGGGTCGTGCACCGGCCGGCCGGGCAGATCGTGCTCGTCGACACCCCCGGGCTGCACAAGCCCAAGAGTTTGCTGGGCAAGCGCCTGAACGACGTCGTCCGCGACACCCTCTCCGACGTCGACGTGGTCGTCTTCTGCGTTCCGGCCGACCAGCCCGTCGGCAGCGGTGACGCGTTCATCGCCCGGCAGCTCCGCGAGGTCAGCGCCCCGGTCGTCGTCGTCGTCACCAAGACGGATGCCGCCTCGAAGAAGCAGGTGTTCGAGCAGCTGGTGGCCGTCAGCAAGCTGGTCGAGGGCGCCGCCGAGGTGGTTCCGCTCAGCGCCGTGAGCGGCGACCAGGTCGAGCTCCTCGAGAAGCTGTTGATCGGGCTGCTGCCCGAGGGGCCGCCGCTGTACCCGGAGGAGCAGACCACCGACGAGGACGTCGAGCGTCAGCTGGCCGAGCTGGTCCGCGAGGCGGCGCTGGAGAAGGTGCGCCAGGAGGTGCCGCACTCCCTCGCGGTCTCGATCGAGGAGATCAACCGCCGTCCCGACCCGAAGCGGCCGGGCGAGGAGTTCGTCGAGGTCCACGCCCTGCTGCACGTCGAGCGGAACAGCCAGAAGCCCATGCTGCTCGGCAAGGGCGGGCAGATCATCAAGGCGATCGGCACCGAGGCGCGGGCCGGCATGGAGACGCTGCTCGGCGCCCGGGTGCACCTGGAGCTGCACGTCACGGTGCTCGGCGAGTGGCAGGACGACCCGAAGAAGCTCAACCGGCTGGGCTACTGATGGCCGGCCCAGCATGAGTGGCACCCCGCAGTCGCTGTACCGCGACGAGGGCGTCGTCCTGCGCACCCAGAAGCTGGGCGAGGCCGACCGGATCATCACGGTGCTCACCCGCCGGCACGGCAAGGTGCGGGCCGTGGCCAAGGGCGTGCGCCGCACCAAGAGCAAGTTCGGCGCCCGCCTCGAGCCGTTCAGCCACGTCGACCTGCAGCTCTATGCGGGCCGCAATCTCGACATCGTCAACCAGGCCGAATCGATCCGCGCCTACGGGCAGGCCGTGGTGAACGACTATCCCGCCTACACCGCGGGCACAGCCGTGCTCGAGACCGCCGACCGGCTCGCCGCCGAGGAGAAGGAGCCGTCGCTGCGGCTGTTCCTCCTGGTCATCGGGGCACTGCGGTCGCTGGCCGAGCAGACGCATCCGTCCGGGCTGGTGCTCGACGCCTTCCTGTTGCGGGCGATGTCGGTGGCCGGCTGGGAGCCGTCGCTGTCCGACTGCGCCCGCTGTGCCGAGCCCGGTCCGCACCGGCACTTCTCGGTGCCCGCCGGTGGCTCGGTCTGCCCGTCCTGCCGGCCGACGGGCTCGGCGATGCCGAACCCGGTCACGATCGAACTGCTGGAAGCGCTGCTGGGCGGCGACTGGGCCCTGGCCGAGGCCAGTCAGGGGACCAACCGTCGCGAGGGCAGTGGGCTGGTCGCCGCGCTCCTGCAGTGGCACCTCGAGCGCGGCCTGCGCTCGTTGTCGTTGGTCGAGCGCTCGTGAAGCGAGAGGTGAAGACGCCGAACCCGCATCCCTCCGGTGCCCGCCCGCCGCAGATCCCGGCCGGCAAGGTGCCGCGGCACGTGGCGATCGTGATGGACGGCAACGGCCGGTGGGCGAAGTCCCGCGGCCTGCCCCGGACGGCCGGGCACGAGGCGGGGGAGTCCTCGCTGTTCGACTGCGTCGAAGGGGCGATCGAGCTCGGCATCGGCGCGATCAGCGCCTACGCCTTCTCCACCGAGAACTGGCGGCGCAGCCCCGACGAGGTCCGCTTCCTCATGGGCTTCAACCGCGACGTGATCCGCCGCCGCCGCGACGAGATGCACGAGCTGGGTGTGCGGGTGCGCTGGGCCGGCCGACGTCCTCGCCTGTGGCGCAGCGTCATCAAGGAGCTCGAGGTCGCCGAGGAGCTCACCCGCGACAACGACGTCCTCACCTTGACCATGTGCGTGAACTACGGCGGGCGCGCGGAGATCGCCGACGCCGCCGCGGCCATCGCCCGGGAGGTGGCCGCCGGCCGGCTCAACCCGGACAAGGTCGACGAGTCGACGGTGGCGCGCTTCCTCGACGAGCCGGACATGCCCGACGTCGACCTGTTCGTGCGCAGCTCGGGGGAGAACCGGACGAGCAACTTCCTGCTGTGGCAGTCGGCGTACGCCGAGCTGGTCTTCCTGGACACCCTGTGGCCGGACTTCGACCGCCGGCACCTCTGGGCGGCGTGCGAGGAGTACGCCTCGCGGCAGCGGCGGTTCGGCAGCGCCTGAAGCGCTGACGCCCGGCCGCGCTGTATCCGGTAGGCAGCGGGCCGGCTCCTCACTACGTTGCGGCCCAGTCGGGTGAGCATCCGCCCGTCGACGTCGAACGAGGATCCGTCATGAGCCAGCCTCCCGGACCGTACGGCGGCGTCGGTCAGCCCGGCCCCTACGGGCAGCAGCCCGGTCCCTACGGGCAGCCCGGTCCGGCCAGGCCACCCAGGAACTTCGTCCCGGCGATCATCGCGGGAACGGCAGTCGTCCTCCTGGCCCTGGGGGCCGGAACCTGGTTCCTGCTGCGCGACGACCACTCCACGACGCCGCCCGCCGCCGTCAGCACGTCCACCGCCCCGAGCACCGCCGAGTCGACCGCCCCGGCCGCGCCGACGTTCAACGCCGAGGCACTGCCCGGCGGGGCGCAGGTCGCCGATCCTCCGTCTGCCGCGTCCGGCGGGCACTTTCCCGGGTCCGACGACGTCGCCCTCGCCTGGGTGCAGGCCATGGCGGACGGCGACTGGCAGGGCGCTTTCGACCTCTCCTGCGCGGACGTGCAGGACGCGGCCGTCACGGCCGCGGACGAGAGCAACGACCCGCCGTACGAGCTGGGTGCCTACTTCTTCGAGCAGACGCTCGGGGGAGCGGGCTTCACCGACGGCTCGTTCGACAGCATCGAGTACAGCGCCACGACCGGACTCGACGTCGCCACGTTCACCCTGCGACTGGACTCCGGCGAGCCGCTCACCCTGCTGGTGTACGTCGACGAGACGCCGGCGGTCTGCGACTTCCGCTGAGCCGAGGTCAGGCCCTCGTCCGTTCGGGCGGGGGTGTCGGCGCCGGGACGACGTTCGCGTCACGGCAGGTCGTGCAGGTGCCGAAGATCTCGAGCGTGTGACTGACGTCGGCGAACCCGTGCTCCTCGGCGATGCGGTCGGCCCACCGTTCGACGGCGGGTCCGGCCACCTCCACGGTGAGCCCGCAGCCGCGGCAGACCAGGTGGTGGTGGTGCTGGGGACTGCACCGTCGGTAGAGCGCCTCGCCGGAGTCGGTACGCAGCGAGTCCAGCTCGCCGTCGTCGGCCAGTGACTGCACCGCGCGGTACACCGTCGACAGCCCGATCGGATCCCCGCCGACCCGCAGCCGGGCATGCACCTCCTGCGCGCTGTGGAAGCCGTCGAGGTCCTGGAACACAGCCCGGACGGCGGCGCGCTGACGGGTGATGCGGGGCATGTCTCCATGGTCTCAGGCGGGCATGGCAACGTCAGCGGCTGCTGGCCGAGAGACAGGAGGACGCCGTGTTCGCGGTGACGCGCCTACGGGTGACCGACCAGGACGGCGCCGCGCTGTCGGCGGCCGTCGCGGCTCTGCTCGCCGCGCTGTCCGCCCGGCCCGGATTCCGGGACGGCGAACTGGGGCGGTCCGCCGACGATCCGGCACTGTGGGCGCTGGTGACCCGCTGGGACGGCGTCGGCGCGTACCGCCGCGCGCTGTCCGCGTCCGAGGTGAAGATCACCGGCGCGCCGGTCTGGGTGCACGCCGTCGACGAGCCGGGCGTCTACCTGCCGCAGGAGGACGTCGCTCGTCCCCTCGGGGAGGCGTAGTCCGCTCGCTCCGGGGAACCACAGCCGCATGACCGATCGTCCGCTGGACCACCCGCGCGCCGGCTCCCCGGACCCCGACCCGACCCGCGACATCAGGCTGCCGCAGCTGCCGGGCCGCCCGCCGTCCTCGCTCCCGCCCGAGTGGGTGGCCGCCGCGGAGGTGCCCGTCGAGCCGGTGGTGCCCGTCGAGCCGGTGGTGCCCGTCCAGCCTGTGGCGCCGGGCCAGCCGGTGGTGCCCGAGGCTTCCCCCGTCGCCGCGCCGGGCCCGCTGTCCTCGCCCGCGCTGAGCGCGGCCGATGCGATCGCCGACGAGCCGACGGACCATCTGGCCCCACCCGTGGAGCAGCCGCGTCAGCGCACCCTGGCGTTCGAGCCGGTGCCCGGCGACGAGCCCGCCGGCTCCGTCCAGGCTCCGTTCGGCGCGCTCGGGCAGGTCGGCCCGGCGGTCCGCGAGCAGCCTCCGGTGGTCGTGCCATCGGTGCCGGCGGCCGGTGCCCGCCGGCCCCCGCAGCCGCGGCGAGAGCGCGACGGGAGCCGGAGGTCGACCTGGGTGCTCCTGGTCCTGCTGCCCATCGTGGTCATCGCCGCGGCCGGCCTGCTGCTGTTCTACCTCCTCAACGGTGGCTGACCGCGGGAGGCGTAATCCGGTGCGAGCTGGGCAAGGTCGCCGGAGCCGACCCGCACACGCCGGGGCGCACTCCCGCGGGCCGACGACGAGGACAGAGGGACCGCGATGACCGAGCCAGCACCCGGCGACCGGGAGCCGGCGGCGCCACCCGCGCCACCCGCGCCACCCGCGCCGCACGAGCCCACGATGCGGGTGGAACGGCCACCCACACCGGGCCGGGCCGCCCGGGCGGAGATGGCGGCCGGCGGTCGTCCCACACCCCCGTTCCGGCCGGACGAGCCGACCGTGACCATCCCGGGCGCCCAGCCCAGGCCGCTGCAGCGGACCCTCGAGTTCGGCACCCCGGCACCGGTCAAGGTCACCGTCGGCCCGCGGGTCAAGGCCCGGCGCCGCTACCGGACATGGCCGTGGATCGTCGCCGTCGTCCTCGCGCTCATCGCGCTGGGCGTGACCCTGCTCGTCATGCTGCTCCGGGGGCAGACCATCGACGGCGGCACCGACGTCGTCGGCGCTCCGGCCGGCGTCCTCGTGTCGTGGACGGCCGACTGCGGCTGAGCGCCGCCGCGATGCGCGAGGCAGGCGGCCGGAAACCTGTCGATGCACCCGGACGTCGACGGACGCCGAGAGGCGCCAACTACCGTGGGCACGTCAACCCGCCGACCGCCAGCCGGATGGAGCCTCCGTGTCAGCCCCCGAGAACGACCGCCCCGACCAGCCCGAGAAGCGTGACCCCGCGCGCCTCGACAAGGTCGTCAACCTCTGCAAGCGACGCGGCTTCGTCTTCCCGTCGGGCGAGATCTACGGCGGTACCCGCTCGGCCTGGGACTACGGCCCGCTGGGCGTCGAGCTCAAGGAGAACATCAAGAAGCAGTGGTGGCGCACGGTCGTCCAGAGCCGGGAGGACATCGTCGGCCTGGACTCCTCGGTCATCCTGCCGCGGCAGACCTGGGTGGCGTCGGGCCACGTCGGTGTCTTCACCGACCCGCTGACGGAGTGCCAGAGCTGCCACAAGCGCTTCCGGGCCGACCACCTCGAGGAGGCCTTCGAGGAGAAGAAGGGCCGCCTCCCGGAGAACGGCCTGGTCGACATCAGCTGCCCCAACTGCGGCACGAAGGGCGCGTGGACCGAGCCGCGCGACTTCAACATGATGCTGAAGACCTACCTCGGCCCGATCGAGGACGAGTCGGGGCTGCACTACCTGCGCCCGGAGACCGCCCAGGGCATCTTCGTGAACTTCGCGAACGTGATGGGCGCCGCGCGGAAGAAGCCGCCCTTCGGCATCGGCCAGATCGGCAAGTCGTTCCGCAACGAGATCACCCCCGGCAACTTCATCTTCCGCACCCGCGAGTTCGAGCAGATGGAGATGGAGTTCTTCGTCGAGCCCGGCACCGACGAGGAATGGCACCAGTACTGGATCGACGAGCGCACCCGCTGGTACACCGACCTGGGTATCGACCCGGCCAACCTGCGGCACTACGAGCACCCCAAGGAGAAGCTCAGCCACTACTCGACGCGCACCGTCGACATCGAGTACCGCTTCGGCTTCCAGGGCTCGGAGTGGGGCGAGCTGGAGGGCATCGCCAACCGCACCGACTTCGACCTGAAGACCCACTCGGAGCACTCCGGCACCGACCTGTCCTACTTCGACCAGGCCAGCAACACCCGCTGGACGCCGTACGTCATCGAGCCGGCGGCGGGCCTCACCCGGTCGCTGATGGCGTTCCTCGTCGAGGCCTACACGGAGGACGAGGCGCCCAACGCGAAGGGCGGCGTCGACGTCCGGACGGTGCTGCGGCTCGACCCCCGCCTGGCGCCGGTGAAGGCCGCCGTCCTGCCGCTGTCGCGCAACGCCGACCTCTCGCCGAAGGCGAAGGATCTCGCCACGGCGCTGCGCAGGAACTGGAACGTCGACTTCGACGACGCCGGCGCGATCGGCCGCCGGTACCGCCGGCAGGACGAGGTCGGGACGCCGTTCTGCCTGACGGTCGACTTCGAGACGCTCGACGACCAGGCGGTGACGATCCGGGAGCGCGACTCGATGAGCCAGGAGCGGATCGGGCTCGACGCGGTCGAGGCGTACCTGGCCGCCCGCCTCCCCGGCTGCTGACGACGAGCGTGTGCGCCGAGGCCCCCTTCCGGTCGCTTGGGTTCTAGCGGTCGTCAGCGCACACGCTCGCGCCTGCTGGCCGGCGTGCGGTCGCGCAAGCGCCGCTCCATCCGTGTGTAGAGCACCACGGAGGCGACGAGCACTCCCGTGAAGCCGCCCGCGAAGAGCCAGGTGAGGACGTTCGAGGGGTTCCAGTCCCCGGCCGCCCGCACACCGCTCAGGAGGATCAACGCGAGCATGACCATCTCCACCTGGACCAGCAGCCGATAGGCGGCCCACCGGCGCTCGCCGAACGCCCCCACCGCGGCGAGGCCAAGGGCGAAGATCGCGCCCATGACCCGGGCGGTCAGTGGGGTCAGCGGCCATGGCCAGATGTCGATCGCCGCCTGGGGAAACAGGAACAGGAAGAGGCTCATCGCCACGGCGAGGACGCCGATGGCACCGATGACACGCGCCATCGGATCCGGGACGACGACGTCGGCGTCGGTCGTGCGGTCCTCGAAGCGGCGGTTGACCAGCCACACGCCGGCGATGAGGAACGGCGTCGTGAAGTACAGGGCGACCCAGAGCCAGAAGGCGACGTTGGAGTGGATGAACTTCCCCCAGTGGAGGACGGTGGCGATGCCCATCAGCGTCGCGAACGTCGCGACCGGCGGAAAACCGCCCTTGATGGTGTGCCAGCGATGGGCCCGAATCGCTCGGGCGAAGAAGTAGGCGCCGCCGAGGTAGACCGATCCGAGGAGGAGCGCGGTCAGCGGCGGGTCGATCGGCCACGCGAACAGTCGCCCGGTCTTCCGGGGCCAGCCGTGGAGCACGATGAACGCGAGCACCAGGAACGGGATGATCACCGCCGACACGGCCCGCGTCACGCGGAGCACGCGGTCGTCGTGGGAAACCAGAACTGCTGCGCGTGAAGGCATGGCATTCCTCCGCTGCCGACGCGACGGTACTGCCGTCCGGGCCGCAGCAGGGATGTCCGAGGAGCGGCGACGAGGGATGACCACCAGCGACTACGAGTTCCTCACCGTGTGGCGCGTGCCCGGCACGATCGCCGAGGTGAGGGCGGTGCTCAGCGACGGGCGAACGCTGCCGCGGTGGTGGCCCGCGGTCTACCTCGACGTCGTGCCGCGGGAGGAGGGGTCCGAGGACGGCGTGGGCAGCGTGACGGACCTGCACACCACCGGCTGGCTGCCGTACACACTGCGCTGGACGCTGACGATCACCGAGCCCTTCACCGACACGGGCTTCGCACTGGCGGCCGACGGCGACCTGAACGGAGCGGGCCGCTGGACCTTCGAGCAGGACGGCCCGGAAGTGGTCATCACCTACGACTGGCGGGTCAGCGCCGGCAAGCCCCTGTTGCGCAGACTGAGCTGGCTGTTGCGACCGGCCTTCGCCGCCAACCACAGGTGGGCGATGGCCCGTGGCGAGGAGAGCCTGAAGCTGGAGCTGCGCCGGCAGCGGGCGACGACGGAGGCCGAGCGGGCCCGAGTGCCCGATCCCCCCGGTTCAACTTTTCCCCGGCTGGTCCGCCGCGGTTAGTGCACGCTCGGAGGGCGGTGCTCACGGCGCTTCCGCCAGGTGAGCAGGTACCGCCACAGGAGAAGGCGACGCACCCGCGCGCCGGGGAGCAGGTCGCGCACCGCTCGCCGCACGTCCCCGGTGGTCAGCTCGGGATCGGGTCCGTGGTGGGTGACCGACGCGGCCACCTCGTCCGCAGGTCGGCGGTCACGGCGTCCGCGAGGTGCTGCGTGACCCCGGGCGCGGCCACTCCGGCGGCGTCGAGCACGACCGGAGAGTGGTCGATCCCCCCGACGTGCGGAACGCGACCGGCGACGACCCGGCTGAGCGTGCCAGCGCCGCACCCCACGTGCAGCACGCGTTGTGCTCCCGTGGGGAGTTGCGCGAGCAGCAGCCGGTGGTACCAGGCGTCGGGGTACCAGTCGGTCATCCCCACCTGCCCAGGTTGTCGGACGGGTCACCCGCCCGATCGCGCTGGCAGAGCACTCGCGCCACCTACGCTGGGTGCCGTGACCAGCACGCTCGAGCCGACGACGACGGCACTGCCGCCGCTGGAGCTCGGCGCGCTCGCCGTGGACCCCGCAGTGGTCCTCGCGCCGATGGCCGGGATCACCAACCCGGCGTTCCGCACGTTGTGCCGGGAGTTCGGGGCCGGTCTCTACGTCTGCGAGATGATCACCACGCGGGCGCTGGTCGAGCGCAACCCCAAGACGCTGCGGATGGTGCGGGCCACCGCGGATGAGGCCGACGCGTTCTCCGTCCAGCTGTACGGCGTCGACCCGGCCACGGTCGGGCGGGCGGTGGAGCTGCTCGTCGACGAGGGCGTGGCCGGCACCCGCCCGGCGCACATCGACCTCAACTTCGGGTGCCCGGTGCCCAAGGTGACCCGCAAGGGCGGTGGCTCGGCCCTGCCGTGGCGCCGCGTGTTGTTCCGCGACATCGTGCGTTCCGCGGTGCGGGCCGCCAGGGACGTGCCGGTCACGGTCAAGACCCGGATCGGCATCGACGCCGACCACGTCACCTACCTGGATGCCGGACGGACGGCGCAGGACGAGGGTGCTGCCGCCATCACCCTGCACGGGCGCACCGCGGACCAGCTCTACAGCGGCACCGCCGACTGGTCGCCCATCGCGCGCCTGGTCGAGGCGGTCGACATCCCGGTGCTCGGCAACGGCGACATCTGGGAGGCCGACGACGCGCTGCGCATGGTCGCCGAGACCGGGTGCGCAGGTGTCGTCATCGGCCGAGGCTGCCTGGGCCGACCGTGGTTGTTCGGAGATCTCGCGGCCGCCTTCGCCGGCCGGACGGAGCGCGCCCTCCCGACGATGGGTGAGGTCGCCGCGGTGATGCACCGGCACGCCACGCTGCTCGTCGCCGAGCACGGCGAGCGGTACGGCTGCAGCGACTTCCGCAAGCACGTCGCCTGGTACCTGAAGGGCTTCTCGGTCGGGTCCGACGTCCGGCGCGCGCTGGCGATGGTCAGCGGCCTCGACGAGCTCGCCGAGCTGCTGGCGCGCATTCCCGAGCAGCCCTATCCGGTCGCCGTCCTCGGCGCCCCGCGGGGCCGGACGACCCCGCCACGACCGGTGGCCCTGCCCGAGGGCTGGCTGGCCGACCGCGACGACCCGCGGCCGCCGGCCGGAGCCGAGCTGGAGGTGAGCGGCGGATGAGTGGTCCTTTCCTGTACGACGACGACCCGGCGCCGCTCCACACCGGCACCCCGCGCCGTCGCGGTGGCCTGCTGCTCGCCATCTTCGGGGGCACCGTGGTCGCCGCCGTCCTCATGGTGTTCGCGCTGCCGCTGATCAACGGCACCGCCGAGGAGCAGGCGCGTGAGTCGGCCGGGGTATTCGTGGCCGCCCTCGAGAAGGGGGACATCGAGACCGCGCACGGCCTGCTGTGCGAAGGGGAGCGGGGGCATCTGGGTCCGGACGACGTCGCCGCCGCCTACCTCGTCGGTGACGGCGGGCAGGTCGTCGGCGCCGAGGAGGCCGACGTGGACGGCACTTCGGTGCAGAAGGTGCGGGTCAGCTGGAACGACGGCTCGGGCTCGACCCTGACCGTCGTCCGTGAGGACGGTCCGCGCGTCTGCGGGATCAACTGACCGCGGTCCGCAGGGCCCCCGGGCATGTCCGGCCGTCGACGTTCTTCTGCTTGGGCACCGCCGATCTTCCGCACCTGGTTCCGGGTTCCGGTGCCCCGTCTGGAGGCCCGTGCGGCTCTGGGGGGCAGCGCGCCGGCTCCTGACCGGGGCGCTGCGCGCCGGCGGGTCGGCGGCCGACGAGCCGGTCGAACGCGAGCACGACCGCCTGGGTCCGGGCCCGTACCTCGAGCTTGTGCAGGATGCTGGCGACGTGGGACCTCACCGCGGTCCTCGCGCGGTCGGTCGGGTCGGCGTCCTCCCCTGAGCCGCCGTGCTGCGCGCCCGGCGGGACGTTCCGCCCGCCCGCCGGTACGGAACCGACCCGAGCGCGTGATGATCGGGCGGGCTCCCGACCCCAGTCGGAGAGGGCGCAACGAGGGCGATGCAGCCGGCTCCCGGATACCCGGTAGCCAGACGTGGGCGAGGACGCCGCAGTTTCCCCAGGCGCCACGCGCCGTCAGGCTGACGTGGTACCCATGACATGTGGGGGTGCGGCTCGGGAGCCTGGTGGTCAGGGTGATCGTCGCCGCCGTCCTGGCGTTCGTGCTGCTGGTGTCATCCACCGCCCTGGCGATCTGGTGGACGGCGCGGCACGACTCCCGGCCGTCGGCCGACGCCATCGTCGTGCTCGGGTCCGCGCAGTACAACGGCCGCCCGTCGTCGATCTTCGAGGCCCGTCTCGAGCACGCCCTGTCCCTGTACGAGGACGGCGTCGCGCCGGTCATCGTCACGCTGGGGGGCAAGGCCGCGGGAGACCAGTTCAGCGAGGCGGAGGCGGGGCGTGACTACCTCGCCAACGCCGGCGTCTCCGCCGACGCCCTGCTCGCCGTACCGGAGGGCGCCGATACGCTGGAGAGTATCCGGGCCGCCTCGACCGCCTTCTCCGAGCACGGCTGGAGTCACGCAGTGCTCGTCACCGACCCCTGGCACGCCATGCGGGCCCAGCGGATGGCCGAGGACGCCGGCATCGACGCCGACAGCTCACCGACCCGCCAGGGTCCGGCGGTGCAGACCCGCACCACCCAGTTCCGCTACATCCTCCGCGAGACGGCCGCGTACCTGCTCTACCGGGCGACCGGTGAGAGCGTGGCCGGCGCACCCGGAATCGGCTGAGGGGGACCGCATGCTGGAACTGGGCACGGCCGGCTCGCACGGCGCCCCGAAGGGCGAGGCGCCGATCCTGCGTGACGGCACGGTCGTCGCCGTCCTGCGGGCCTCCAACTGGAAAGAGGCCGCGACGGCGGTCATCGGCGACCAGGTGTGGGTCTTCGACAAGCGCAAGGGCCGTCTCCTGGGTCGGCAGGCCACCGACGCCGAGCACGTCGCGCGGCTGACGGCTCGCCAGGCCTCGTTCTGGAAGGGCACCTGGGCAGTGGAGCTCGACGGCACGCAGGTGGAGGTGGCGTCGGTGTCGACGTGGAAGGGCACGCACCGGTTCTCCAGCGGTGGCCGGAAGATCGCCGAGAGCGGCTCCACCGGTGGCTGGGCGCCACGCCTGACGCTGGACGCCGACGATTCCCTACCCCTGCATCATCGGGTGTTCCTGCTCTGGATGGAGCTGGTCCTCAACCGCCGGAACACCGCCGCCGTCACCGCGGCGACCAGCGCGGCCGTCTTCGGAGGGAGCAGCTGATGGCGGGTCGGGGACGCATTCGCGCTGCCGACATCGCACTGGTCCGCGAGCGCAGCAAGATCGACGAGATCGTCGGCGAGCACCTGCAGCTCAAGCGCGCCGGTGGCGGCAGCCTGAAAGGCTTGTGTCCGTTCCATGACGAGAAGTCACCCTCCTTCCAGGTGACTCCCACGAGAAATCTCTACCACTGTTTTGGCTGCGGGGTAGGTGGTGATGTCATTTCTTTCATTCAGAACATCGACCACCTTTCCTTCTCCGAAGCGGTCGAGCTGCTGGCCGGGCGGGCAGGGGTCCAACTGCGCTACGAGGACGACGGTGGTCGTCCCACGGCCGGGCCGGACCGGGCACAGGTGGGGCAGCGTGCGCGACTGGTCGCCGCCAACGCCGCCGCCGCAGCGTTCTTCGCCGAGCAGCTGGGCACTCCGGAGGCCGCGCCGGCGCGGCAGTTCCTGGCCGAACGTGGATTCGACCGCCAAGTCGCGGTGGAGTTCGGCTGCGGGTTCGCCCCCGGGGGCTGGGACGCGATGACCCGCCATCTGCGCGGCGCCGGGTTCAGCCAGCCGGAGCTCGTGACGGCTGGGCTGGCCAAGGAGTCCTCGCGCGGCACGCTGATCGACCGCTTCCACCGGCGGCTGGTCTGGCCGATCCGTGACATCACCGGCGACGTCATCGGTTTCGGCGCCCGCAAGCTCATGGACGACGACCAGGGCCCCAAGTACCTCAACACCCCCGAGACGCCGCTGTACAAGAAGAGCACCGTCCTCTACGGCATCGAGCGCGCCAAGCGGGACATCGCCAAGCGCCACCAGGCCGTCGTCGTCGAGGGCTACACCGACGTGATGGCCTGCCACCTCGCCGGCGTCACCACCGCCGTCGCGTCCTGCGGCACGGCGTTCGGAGGCGAGCACATCAGCGTGCTGCGCCGGCTGCTCATGGACCAGGACGAGTTCCGGGGTGAGGTCGTCTACACCTTTGACGGCGACGCGGCCGGCCAGGCAGCCGCCATGAAGACCTTCGCCGAGGACCAGCGCTTCGTCGGGCAGACCTTCGTCGCGGTCGAGTCCGAGGGCCGCGACCCGTGCGAGCTGCGGCAGGAACACGGCGACGCCGCCGTCCGCGATCTCATTGCCCGGCGGACGCCGCTGATCGCCTTCGTCCTCAAGACGACACTGGCCGGTTACGACCTCGACACGGTCGAGGGTCGAGTGGCCGCCCTGGAGAAGACCGTGCCACTCGTGGCCGGGATCAAGGACCACGCGCTGCGCCCCGCCTACGCCCGTCAGCTCGCCGGCATGGTCGGCAACACCGACGAGGGCGAGGTGCTGGAGCGGGTCCGCCGGCTCACCGGCGACGGCGGGAGGCAGCAGCAGAGCCGCCCCCGGCCCCGGGGTGCACCGCGGACCCCGGACGACGCCGCGATCGCCGTCGAGCGGGAGGCTGTGAAGGCCGCCCTGCAGGTGCCCGAGATCGCCGGCCCCGCCTTCGACGCCGTCCCTGCCGAGGCCTACACCGACCCCGACTACGCCGCCGTGGCCGCCGCCGTGGCCGCGGCCGGCGGCGCCGCCGGGGCAACGGTCACGGGCGCCGCCTGGCTCGACGAGATCACGGCCTGCTGTTCGAGGGACACTGCGCGGGCGCTGCTGACCGCGCTCGCCGTGGAGCCCATGCAGTCAGTGGGCGAGAACGACGCGCTGTACGTCAACGCGCTCATGGCGCGACTGCAGGAGATCTTCACGGTCCGCCGGATCGCGGCGGTCAAGGGCAGACTGCAGAGAATGAACCCCGTGGAGGCGTCCGAGGAGTACATGAAGGCCTTCAAGCAGTTGATGGACCTCGAGCAACTGGCGATCTCGCTGCGCAAGCGCGCGACCGGCGGCCTGACCCCGTGAGCCTTCTCGACCAGGTCAAGAAGCGCTTCGCCCGCCCACCGGAGGCGGTGCGGATGGCGGTGGAAGCGGCAGGTGACCCGGAGGAGCGGGTGCTCGGGTGGGGGGCTCTGACCGGGGACGAGGGCTGGCTGGTGGCCACCTCCCGGGGCCTGCGTGCTGTCGGCTCCCACGTGCAGAGCACCGACGTCGGACTTCTGCCCTGGCACGAGGTCGGGCACGCGAAGTGGACGCCGGGTGCAGGCGATGGTCGCCTGGACGTCACTCCGCTGAAGGAGGTCGAGCCCGGGGTGCAGGCGCGTCAGCCGGTCCGCCGGTACCGGTTCACCGACGCCGGCGAGCTGCCCGCCGTCATCCGACGCCGCGTCGACGAGACGGTGGTCGTCAGCCGGCGCTCGCCCCTGCCCGACTCCGGCGGCGTCCTGCTCGTGGCCCGCCGGATTCCGGGCCAGGCGGTGCGTGAGTGGACGGTCGTCTTCGACGACGATGCCCAGCGCAGCGACCCGGTCGCCCGGGAGGCGGCGCGGGAGAAGCTGGCCGAGGTCGTCGCACTGGATCAGCCCTGACCTCGATCGACCTCGAGTAGGGAGTGGAGCGGACTCAGCGTGGAGCGTCGGTACCCATGCGGGTGCGCACCGTCGACAGGGCGTCGTCCGCGCGGGCCTGCACCATCCCGGCGATGCTCTGCAGGCGAGGGTCGTCCTTGGCCTGCTCGTAGGCGCGACGGATCTGCTCGTACCGCTCACGCCCGGCACGGGTGCCGAGCACGTAGCCGGCGCCGAATCCAGCGAGGAAGGACAGCTTCGCCACGGGAGTACCTCCAGGTGGATCGGGCCAACGACGTGATCACGCTACCTGTGGTCCACGTCGTCCGAGAGCCCGGTGAGCCATCGACCGGCGCTGCGGGGGCGTGGGGTACCCTCGTCGAGCCAGTGGGTCGCACCCGCTGATCCCCCGTAGCTCAATTGGCAGAGCATGCGACTGTTAATCGCAGGGTTAGTGGTTCGAGTCCACTCGGGGGAGCATTGACCAGGGCATATGGCCCTGAACCTTCGCACCAGGCATCATTTACTCATCGGAAACCGATGAGGGCGGTGCCGCATGGGACGACCTCCGCTGCCGGTCGGCACCTTCGGGCGGATCGGCTTCCTCCGCACGCCCAGCGGTGACGTCCAGGCCAGAGCCCGCTTCCGCGACTTCGACGGCCGCACCCGCCTGGTCTCCAGGACCGGCGTCAGCCGGGCCGCCGCCGAGCGTGCGCTCAAGGCCGAGCTGTCGGTTCGCCGCGGCCCGGGCGGCGCGGGAGCGCTCACGGGGAGCTCCCGGGTGTCCGCACTCGTCGACGCGTGGCTGGCCGCCGACCACGGCTGGTCCACCGGCACCGAGCGCACCTACCGCTCGGTGGTGCGCACCTGCGTCGTCCCCGCCTTCGGCGAGCTCTGCCTGTGCGAGGTCACCCCCGGCCGGGTCAGCCGGGCGCTGACGTCGATCGCGAAGAGCAGCGGTCCGGGTGCGGCCAAGACCGCCCGCGCGTGCCTGTCGGGCATGTTCGCCCTGGCCATCACCGACGGTGCGGTCACCGCCAACCCGGTTCGCGACGCCAGCGCTCGGCTGAACGCCAGCGCCAAGAAGGCACCGCACGCGCTCACCGTCGAGCAGACCCGGCGCGTGGTCGAGCTGTTCCGCGCCAGTCCGCGCGCGGCCGTGGCCGGGCTGGTGCGGAACCGGTCGGCAACTTCTTCGGTGGTCCGCAGTCGGACGGTCATCACTTCTCCTCGGTCGTGAGCGGCTGGACGGTAGAGCGTTCCGCCCGTCATGTTGGAGAAGGCGCCAGATGGATTCGATTGGTGTCAGGGGTGACAGAAGAACTTCGATGACCCACGGGTGTTCCGTCGGTTGGGGAGTGTCACCCCTGCATGTCACCCCGGGCGGTTGCGGAAGACACCCCGTCAGCGAGCTCGGATGCGGCGCCGAAAGGCGGCCAGTGCTTCGTCGAGTGCGCCGGCGACGCCTGCCAGCTCCCGCCCGTAGACGTGACCGCGGTCGAGCTGGCGGCTCAGCTCGCGGAGGAGACCGATCCACTCATCGTGACGGGGCGTCCGGGGGACAGGTGGCGCTGCGGGAGCGACGACGATCCGCTCGACGACCCCGACGGCGGCGCGTCCGGAAGCGGCCGCACGGCTTTGCTCCCACGCTCGATGCCGGCAGGTGGCCGAACACCACTTCGGGATCGGGCCCCGGGACCGGAGCGTGATCGGACCGCGGCACCAGCCGCATGCGGTCGCAGCGGCCCGTCGCGCCCCCGCAGGCGGAGCGCCCGTGGCCGGTGCGTCCGAGGATGCGCGCTCCTGCTTGACCGCGGCTCGCTCGAACTGCTGACGACGTCGGCGTTCCCGTTCACGCTGCCGAGCGCGGTACTCGTTGCTGCCCATGTCCCCAGCGTCCGGGGTGACGTTCGCCTACCTGTCACCACGAATGTGATCGAAGCCTTGATGCACTAGGTGTGATCCTTTGCGATCTTGGTTGCTGCGTCGGCGGATGAGAACTGCGAGGACACAGCGATGGCCGGCCGGCGACGTCTTGACACAGTGGTGCGCAAAGCCCGCTCAGGTGTATGACGCTGGGGCCTCGGCGCGCTGGTCCTGCACCAGGTCAGCGTTGATGGCGATCACCGCCGCGGATCCGGCACCGGCCGAGGTGATCACCTGGGCGCGCGGATCGACGACGTTGCCCGCGGCCCAGACACCGAAGGTGCTCGTCCGGCCGGTGGCATCGACCATGACGAAGCGCGCCTCATTGACCTCGCAACCCCAACCGGGCAGCAGACCATCGGCATGGGGCACGTTGCCGGGCCGTTCGAACACGGGGTCCGTGCGATCACGCGGCCATCGACCAGCTCGACACCGGTCAGCCGTCTGCCTCGACCACCAGCCGGGCCACCTCATCTCTGACGATCTGGATCCCTCGTGGCTGCAACTGGACGCGTTCGGCCGAGGTCGGGGCGCTCAGCCCGGCCGCTCCGCCGCCGACCACCACCACGTCGTAGACCTTCGCCTCCATGGCGATCACCTCCGGGAAGAAGACTTCGCCCGGGCCGTAGCGCACGACAACATTCGTTGCTGTTTCTGGGAACGGCTGGTGGAGTGACGGCGTGCAGGACTCGTCAGCCATTCAGACCGCCTTGGCCGGGGTGGGGCCCCGGCTCGAACGCGCGCGAGCGCAACGGGACGTCACCTTGACCGAACTGGCCGCCGCGACGGGGATCTCCAAGAGCACCCTGTCCCGGCTGGAATCCGGACAACGCCGGCCCAGCCTCGAACTGCTCCTCCCGATCGCCCAAGCCCATCAGATCCCGAGCTACGGACCCACGAAGGCTACGAATGGCTCGACGTGCTGGCCGGACGAGTGCGACTGATCCTCGCGGACCAGGACATCACCATGGGGCCAGGCGAAGTCGCCGAGTTCGACACCCGACTGCCCCACTGGTTCGGACCCGCAGGTGACCAGCCGGTCGAGATCCTCAGCCTGTTGGGCCGGCAAGGGGAACGCATCCACGTCCGCGCCGCACCACGCCGCCCGGTTGACCCCGCGTGATCACCCTGGAACGAAGCGCGGCTTCGGTCGCAGCTCCCTGCAGCGCGGTCAGGGCGCAGACGCGGACGGCCGCGGCCTGCTGGAGCAACCCGGCCGCCCCGGACCGGGACGCACTCCGGGAGTAACCAACCGCCACCGCGCCACCCGCCACGCCGTCGGCAAGACCGTCAAACGCGACACCGACAGCACCAGTGATCACCAGGTCAGCGGTTAAACGACAAGCTCAGGGGAGGTGCTGCATGGTAGGTCCACTTCTGGAGTCCAAGTTCCACGTACCCCGGCTGCGAAGCGGTCTGGTGGCGCGGCCGAGACTGAGCGAGCTCCTGACCGGTGGGAGCGGGTCGGCGCTGACGCTGGTGTCGGCTCCGGCCGGGTTCGGGAAGACGACGCTCCTGGCGGAGTGGCTGGCAGCTCCTGCTGAGGGCAGGTCCCCTGCGTGGCTCTCCCTCGACCAGCGCGACAACGATACGGCGTTGTTCTGGACGTACCTCGTCGCCGCTCTGCAGCCGGCGGTGCCCGGGGTCGGTGCAGGTGCGCTTCCGCTCCTGCAGTCTTCCCGGTCGGCGATGGAAGCGGGCCTCGCGACGCTGCTCAACGACCTCGACGCCGTCCCGACCGATGTCGTGCTGGTGCTCGACGACTACCACGTCATCGAGTCAGCCGACGTGCAGGACGGGATGGCCTTCATGCTGGAGCACCTGCCCCCACAGCTGCATCTGGTGATCGCCGGCCGCGCCGATCCGGCGGTGCCACTGGCTCGGTTGCGAGCGCGGGGCGAGCTCGTCGAGATTCGCGCCGCCGACCTGCGCTTCACGCCCGACGAGGCCGCTGAGTACCTCACCACCGTGATGGGGCTGACGCTGACCACGCGGGATGTCGCGGCGTTGGAGGGCCGCACCGAGGGGTGGATCGCCGCGCTCCAGCTGGCGGCGCTTTCGATGCGGGGCCGGGCCGACATCGCCGGCTTCATCGCGGGCTTCGCCGGGGACGACCGCTACATCGTCGACTACCTGGCCGAAGAGGTGCTGCAGCGCCAGCCCGAGCAGGTCCGCAGCTTCCTGCTGCAGACCTCCATCCTCGGCCGGCTGACCGGCCCGCTGTGCGAGGCGGTCACCGGCGTCGACGGCGGGAACACCATGCTGGCGGCGCTCGACCGGGACAACCTCTTCCTGGTTCCGCTCGATGACCGCCGCCGGTGGTACCGCTACCACCATCTGTTCGCCGACGTGCTGCAGGCGCACCTGCGGGCCGAGCAGCCCGACGCCGTCGGAGGACTGCACAGGCGGGCCAGCGACTGGTACGAGGCCACCGGGGACCGGGCGGAGGCGATCCACCATGCGCTGGCCGGAGGGGATGTCGCGCGGGCGGCGGACCTGGTCGAGCTGGCGCTCCCGACGCTGCAGCGGGGCCGGCAGGAGGCCACCATGCGACGCTGGTTGGAGGCGCTGCCGGATGAGGTGATCCGGGCCAGGCCGGTGCTCTGCGTCGGGTACGCCGCGGCGCTCATGGTCCGGGGCGAGGTCGAGGGCGTCGAGGCGCGCCTGCGGGACGCCGAGCGGTGGCTGACCACGGACAGCGACCAGGGCTCCACGGCGCCGTCGGCAGAGATGGTGGTCGTCGACACCGAAGGGTTCCGCCGGTTGCCCAGCGCGATCGCCATGTACCGCGCCGGACAGGCCCTCCTGTCCGGCGACGCGGCCGGCACGATCTCGCACGCCCGGGTGGCGCTGCACCTCGCCGGCGCCGACGACCATCTCGGCCGCGCCGCGCCGGCTGGCCTGCTCGGCCTCGCGTACTGGGCGAGCGGGGACCTCGACGCCGGGCACCGGTGGTACGCCGAGGCTGCGGCGAGCCTGGAGAAGGCCGGGCACCTCTCCGACGTGACCGGCTGCTCGCTCGCCCTCGCCGACATCAGGATCGCCCAGGGCCGCCTCCGTGAGGCGATGAGCACCTACGAGCGGGCGCTGCGCCTGGTGACCTCCGAGGGCGGCCCGGTGCTGCGCGGCGCGGCGGACATGCACGTGGGCATGAGTGAGCTGTTCCGTGAGAGCGACGATCTCGACGCCGCTCTGCGGCACCTGCTGACTAGCAGGGATCTGGGCGAGCAAGCCGGCCTGGAGCAGAACCCGTACCGCTGGCAGGTGGCCATGTCGCGTGTCCGCCAGGCGGAGGGAGATCTGGGCGGCGCTCTCGGCTTCCTCGACCAGGCCAGGAGCCGCTACATCAGCGACTACTTCCCCGACGTGCGGCCGGTCGCGGCGGCGAGAGCGCGGGTGTGCCTCGCCATGGGCAGATGGAGTGAAGCGCTCGACTGGGTCCAGCAGCGGGGTCTGTCCGCCGAGGACGACCTCACCTACCTGCGCGAGTTCGAGCACATCACCCTCGCCCGAGTGCTCCTGGCCAGGTGCACCGCCGGCCATGCTGAGCGCTCGATCAACGAGGCGACCGGTCTCCTGGAGCGCCTCCTGTCAGCGGCGGAGGACGGGGGGAGGACGGGGAGCATCGTCGAGATCCTGGTGCTGCAGTCCCTGACCCACCAGGCGCGGGGCGACGTCCCCGCTGCGCTTGCCCCGCTGGAACGCGCGCTGGGGCTGGCGGAGCCGGAGGGCTACGTCCGGATCTTCGCCGACGAGGGCCCACCCCTGCGGTCTCTGCTGAGAGCGGTCGCGAAGTCCGGGACGGCCCCGGACTACGTTCGTCGACTCCTGGCCGCCCTCGACAGGACCCGGGAGAGCAGTCCCGTCCAGCAGAACCTGGTCGAGCGACTGAGTGCACGCGAACTGGACGTGCTCCGGCTGCTCGGCAGCGACCTCGACGGCCCGGACATCGCCCGCGAGCTGTTCGTGTCGGTCAACACCGTCCGGACCCACACCAGGAACATCTACGCCAAGCTCGGTGTGACCAACCGCCGCGCGGCGGTCCGGCGGGGTGAGGAGCTCGACCTGCTGGCGCGGACCCGGGACGGCCGTCGCGGACGCGCCGCCATCGCCGACCGGTAGGCACCGGGCGGCCGTGTCGGCCCCGGCTGGTTCGCGCCTGCTCTCCGGGTCCCGCTCAGCCCGGGATCACCAACGAGATCACCAGACTTGGTGATCCGCTCTCACCATCCCCGTTCCTACGTTTCGTGTGCACCGACGCACACCGGACCACCGGCCGAGAACCACTCAGGCCGGCACCGGACAGGGGGACCCGATCACGAAGCAGACCAACGACCGCTCTGCCGACTCGAGCCGCTACGAGATCCGCCTCGCGGGCCGCCTCGACGCCCGATGGGCCGCCTGGTTCGACGAGATGACCCTCACCCACGCCGACGACGGAAGCACCGTCCTCACCGGTCCGGCGGTCGACCAGGCGGCACTGCACGGCCTGCTGCGCAAGGTCCGCGACCTGGGCCTGCCGCTGCTCGCCGTCACGCAGCTGGACCCGATCCAGCCGCACACCTCCACCAGCCCATCCCCTCAACTCCGGAAGGAAGCGACATGATCACCACCGTCTACCACCCCCAGGAGGCGCGACCCGCGCCTGACTCGATGCGCCGGACCTCCCTGGTCGCCGGCATCCTGTACCTGATCACGTTCGTGTCGATCCCCACCCTCTTCCTGTACAACCCGGTGCGCGAGAACGCCGACTTCATCCTGGGCGCCGGCAGCGACACCGGCGTGCTGGTAGGCGCCTTCTCCGAGGTCGTCGTCGCCCTGGCCGGTATCGGCACGGCCGTGGTGCTGTTCCGGGTGGCGAGGAGGCAGAGCGAGACGGCCGCCCTCGGGTTCGTCGCCGCGCGGGTCGTGGAAGCCGGCCTGATCCTCGTCGGGGTCACCAGCCTGCTCTCGGTGGTCACCCTCCGCAACGACGTCGCCGGATCTTCCGGTGCGGACCCCGCGTCGTTGGTCACGATCGGACAGACCCATCTCGCGACCTACGACTGGGCATTCCTGCTCGGGCAGAGCCTCATGCCTGTCTTCAACGCGATGTGCCTGGGCTACGTGATGTACCGGTCCGGGCTCGTGCCGCGCATCCTGCCGCTCATGGGGCTCATCGGCGCCCCGCTGCTGCTCGCCTCCGACCTCGCCATCTTCTTCGGCGTCTACGACCGGGTGTCCCCGGTCGCCGCGGTCGCGTTCATCCCGGTCGCCGTATGGGAGCTCTCGCTCGGCGTCTACCTGACCGCCAAGGGGTTCAAGCCCGCTGCAGTCGCGGCCCTCCCTGCGACCCGCCGGGACTCCGAGCTGTCCCCGGCCTGAGACCGCACCTCTCCGGACCCGGCCACCCGCTCTCGCGGGGCGGCCGGGTCCGGATCCGACACCCGCCGCACACGGGCAGGAGCGTCGATGAAGGCGATTATCCAGGGGAGTCCCGGTCCCCCCGGCGTCCTGCGGCTCCTGGACACCGACCTGCCCGAGATCGGGCCCCACGACGTGGGGCGCCGCGCGCAGGCAGAAGGGTGAGCGTGGGCCAGCGGGCGGGGACGTCGCGCCCGATGCCGCGCTGCCGTCCGGGGGACCGGGCCGTCGGGAGGCCCGCGCACGGGGCAGCACTCGCGGCCGCTCCCGGATCGGCCGATCCGGATCCCGATCAGGTCCTCGGCGGCGCGCTGACCAGCGCAAATACCGGCAAATACGGGCGCGCACCATGTTTTGCACGCCGTGGCGCCGACGCCACCCGTTCGTGTACATGCTCAAGAAGCGCTCAGAACACTCTTCTGATGCAGCTGGCGCCGGGCTACCTTGCGCGAGGGTTCCGGCCAGGACAGTGACATGGTCACGCCGGGAACCGGTGAGCACGGGGGCGGTAGGCGTCCGCGTGGCCACCGTCGCCGGACGCTCTCCCCAGCTCTCCGACGCGGGCCCCGACCGAGGGCCCGAGTCCATGTACACGTGCCTTGGCGAGGCACCGCGAATGACGGAGCAAGGAATGACGGAGCGAAGTATGACGGGTAACCGGGCACTGACTGCGTTGATCGCAACCGGACTGGCGCTGCTCGGCCTGCTGGTGACCCCGACGACCGCGGGAGCCTCGCCGACCAGCGTGACGAAGATCGGCGCCTGGAGCCAGTTCGGCAGCTGGACCGCGTTCGACGCGGCGGTCGGGCCCGTCGACGTGTACCGGGGCTACGGCGGCTGGAACGCCACCTGGCAGCAGGTGCCGGCCGGGCACCGCCACAGCGGCGGGATCAACGACTTCTCCTTCCGTCTGCCGCCCGCTCAGGTGGCGTCCGGACAGCAGGACGCGGCGTTGCGGACGTTCATCGCCTCGACGCCGCAGAACGTCGTCCTCACCAATCACCACGAGCCCGAGCAGGAGATCCAGGCGGGGGAGTTCACCTTCGCCCAGTTCCGTGCCGCCAACGCACGGCTCAACCGGCTGGTGGACGAGCAGAACGCCCAGGACGGCGGGACGCGCAAGGTCTCGGTCGTCCTCATGATCTCGACCTTCACCGGTTTCCAGGGACGCAACGCGGAGAACTACTGGCCCACCTCGGCCAAGGGCGACGGCGGCACGGTGGACCTGATCAGCGCCGACGTCTACGCCGCGCCGCACGCCACCGGCACCGCGGGGGTCCCTCTCGGCTACACCGACGGCGTCAACTGGAAGAGCGCGGCGACCCTGGTACGGCCGGTCCTGAACTTCGCGAAGCTGAAGGCCACGGACTGGGCCATCTCGGAGCTGGGCATCCTCGAGGACGTCAACGACCCGAACCGTCGCGCCCAGCTGATGCGCGACGTCGTGGCTTACGCCCAGGCCGGCCGCCTGTCCGCCACCAGCGTCTACCGGCCCGCCCTGTGGGTGTCCTACTGGAACTCCAAGGGCGGCCGGGCCGATTGGGGCCTGCGCTTCCAGCACCCGGTGCCGTCGGAGTCCAGCACCAGTCTTGCGTTCCGTACCTGGCGCGACCTTGCCAACCAGCCCTGATGCACTCCGTACCGATGGTGAAGGTGACAACCCTGATGAGACGACGTATCGGCATCGCAGCGATCGTGGCCGCCCTGATCTGGGCCCTCGGGCTCTCTCAGGGCGTCGCCAACGCATCGGTGTCCTCGGCTCCGCCGGCCACCCCGCAGATCGGCGCCTCGGCCACGTCGGGCACTGACGGCACGATCGAGGTGGTGCGACAGCTCACCCAGTGCGGCGATGTGATGTACGCGGTGGGAACGTTCACCCAGGTGCGCAACCCCAACACGAACGCGCCGATCGCCCGCAACAACGCCTTCGCGTTCCTGGCCTCGCGGCCGTACACGGTGACCGCCTGGAACCCGAACGTGAACGGCTCGGTCGACACGGCAGCCTGCGCACCGGACGGAAACATCCTGCTCGGCGGCAGCTTCACCACGGTCGGCGGTGTCGCCACGCGCAACCTGGCCAAGGTCAACCCCACCACGGGAGCGCAGGTGGCCTTCGGGCTGCACCCGGCCGGCCGGGTCGCGCACATGGAGGTGGTCCGGGACCAGGGCAACGTGCTGCACCTGCTCGTCGGTGGCTACGCCGCGCCCTTCCTGCGGTCACTGGACCCGGTCACCGGTGCCAACCAGACCTATCTGCCGGCGAACCTCGCGATCACAGGCACCTACCAGTACCCCGACGTGGCCCCGCACACCACGCGGATCTACAACATGTCGGTCTTTCCCGCCCCGTACCAGCCGGGCTCGGACACGGTGAACCCGGCCGTCCTCATGACCGGCGTCTTCACCTCGGTGGGAGGCCAGCACCACGAGCAGGTCTTCCGGCTCAACCTCACGCCGGGGACCGCGACGGTGAGCGGGTGGTCGCCGAGCGAGCTCTACGCGCACTGTGTCGCCCGGCAGCCGTTCTACGCACAGGACGCGGCATGGTCCTCCGACGGCACCCAGATCTTCGTGGTCACCACCGGCTTCCACGTCAACACCGAGCAGCGTCCCGTTCCGCAGCACCGTGTCGGCCCGTGCGATGCGGCGATCGCCTACCCGACGACCGAGGCGGAGTTCGCCGGACACACCTGGATCAACTACACCGGCTGTGACTCGCTCTATGCGGTCGCGACGGATGCCTCGACGGTGTTCATCGGCGGTCACCAGCGCTGGATCAGCAACGGTGAGGGCTGCGACCGGCAGGGGCCCGGCGGGCGCGCCCAGCCCGGGCTCGGTGAGCTGACCCCGACGACCGGAGTCGCCCAGACCGGTCCGAGCCGCGGGCGGGGGCTCGGCGCCGGCGACCTGTTGCGGACGTCGGCCGGACTCTGGATCGCTTCCGACAACCAGGCGAACACCGCCACGTGTGGCACCGCCAGCGCCCGGATGGGGATCTGCTTCCTGCCGAACTGATCGCCGGGGCACCCAACCCCTCAGCACGACAGCCGGGCCACCGAGACGCGTTCGTGTCGGTGGCCCGGCTGCGCGCCGGATCAGTCCGCGGTCGGCGGGAGCAGCCGGGGGAGGAACACCTCGTCGATCGGCCGGGGGCCGATGTACTGGCGGCAGGTGCAGGGCACCCAGGAGTGCCCGGCCCAGCGGCCCCGCTTGTCGAAGGTGTCGCGGCGCAGCTCTGCGTAGCAGGTCGACGTCTCGGTGTCGTGCTGGCTGAGGGTGTGGCCGCACCCGCACAACGGCGTCGTGGCAGGAGGTGGCGGGGCCTGGCGCCGCCCGAGCCGGCCGGCCAGGAAGCCGACCGCGAGCAGCGCGCCACCCACGAGCAGACTGACAGGCTCCACGGGCGCGCTCCTTCGGCTCGGACTACCCCTCGACGGTAACCCGCCGGGCCGCGGTCGTCAGGCGCGCCCCGGCATCGTCCGGGGTCATCGGGTGCAGCCGGGTCGAGCCCGCACCGGCTCGCGATCGACCGTTTTCACCCGATCAGGGGTTAGACGGCGTGTGAGCCGGGGCACAGGATGCTCGTGGACAGCTATGCCGTAGGTTTCGCCCGCCCCGACCGATGGTCACCGGGTCGTCCGGCCGAGCACTCCTGTCCCTGGCACGCCGTGGAGGCGCACCGTCCTCCGGCGGAGCTGGACGGCGAGGTGGAGCTCGCCGTCTGCGGAGCGATCGTGCAGGTGTGGGGCAGTCAGAAGTGGGAGCGGGTCGGCGCTGGTCGCACCGCCTGCCCGCAGTGCGTCCGGATCATCGCGGTGGCCCGGCCGCTGAGCCCCGCCCGCTGACCGCGCCCCGCCTGCTGGCCGCGCCCCGCCTGCTGGCCGCGCCCCGCTGATCAGCGCCGAGCGGGCTTCCGGCCGCTGATCGCCGAGAGCCCGGTGATCTGCCGGCCGACGATGAGAGCCTGCACGGAGTCGGTGCCCTCGAAGGTGAAGATCGCCTCCAGGTCGGCGTGGTGACGGGCCACGTGGTTGTCGAGCAGGATGCCGTCGCCCCCGAGGATGTCTCGCGCGTCGGCCACGATCGCCCGCGCCTTCGCGGCATGGTTCATCTTCGCCAGCGACGCCATCGCCGCGGTCATGCGCCCGGCGTCGGCGAGCGTGGACAGCCGCCAGCACATGAGCTGCATCGAGGTGATCTCGGCGAGCATCCGCGCCAGCTTGTCCTGCACGAGCTGGTAGCCGGCGATCGGCTG
>JAOPWH010000114.1 GCA_025965795.1 Blastococcus sp. | reverse complement strand
TCGTGGACGCCGCTGAGCTGCCGGCGACCGACGCCTTCAACCTGGCGGGAGAGCCGCGCGGATCGCTGGTGCTCGACTCCGCTGCCGCGTCCGGCGCCTTGCTGACCGAGGCGCAGGCGTCGGAGGTGCGGGCGAGGTACGCGCTGGCGCGTGCGGTGCAGCTGGCTGCGGCGCTGGAGACGGTGCTGGCGTGGACGGTGCAGTACGCGGGGGAGCGGCACCAGTTCGGCCGCCCGCTGGGCAAGTTCCAGGCGATCCAGATGGAGCTGGCCGAGATGGCCGGTGAGGTGAGCGCGGTGACCGCGCTGACCGACGCCGCCGTCCAGTCCCTGGAGCGTGGGTCGGGCGACTTCGTCCTCGCGGCGGCCGCCGCGAAGGTGCGGGCGGGCGCCGCGGTGGAGGTGGTCGCCCGCTTGGCGCACCAGGTGCACGGGGCGATCGGGTTCACCCAGGAGCACAAGCTGCACCACCTCACCCGCCGGCTGTGGTCGTGGCGGGACGAAGCCGGCAGCGAGCTCGCGTGGGCGCCGGTGCTCGCCGCCGGCCTGCTCGCCGACGGGCCGGACGGAGTGTGGGCGGCGCTGACCCGGGTGGTGTGAGCTGGATGCTCAGACCGTCTCGGGGACCCGCAGATGGGCGAGGACCAGGTCGAACGAGTTGACGTCGGTGACCTCCATGCCCATCGAGTCGGTGAACTCCTTCCGCAGCGCGATCGCCTGATCCATGGCGTCGTCCATGGCATGCCGGCTCTCGTAGGTCACCGCCGTGGCGCACATTCCGTTCTGCCGGTCGACAAGGGCGCTGACGCTGCAGAAACCCGGGAGTTCTTCCATGCGGGGCAGCAGGCCCATCCGGAAGCTCTCGATCATGGCGTCCATCCGCGCTGGGTCGACCTTGGTCCAGATGACCCGCGTACCGGCCCCGTTCCGCGTCTCGTACCGGCGGTGCAGGACGGCGATCTCCCACTCCTGCACCTCGGCGGGGCCGCAGAGTATCTCCGCCGTGTGCTTGCGGATGCCGAGTACGTTCTCCGCGCTGCGGCGCATGGCGTCGGCGTCGGCCCACGCGGTGGTGATGACGGTCCGGCCGGAGGCGCGGTCGACGAGCATCGAGAGTCCGACGCAGCCGTCCATGTCGCGGACGGCGGGGATCACCGCTTCACGGACATAGGCGATACCCACGTCGATGGCTGCCGGGTTGCCGCGAACGGTGGTGGACCGTGCGTACATGCCACCACTCCTTCCGGAATCGATGGCGAGCCCCTGCGGCACCGCCGCGTACCTCACGGTCCTCGCCCGTGCCGCAGAAGGCAACGGACAGATGGCATCCGCTACTGGGAGTCAGCACCGGAGGCGGTCAGGCGGTGCCTCCTCGTCGAGCCAGGGTGGGTCGGGTTCTTCGTCGCGGCACCAGCCCGGCGGCCACGTCGTCCGAGAGACGCCGCTCGGCGTGCGGACGATCAGCCGGCCGTCGGCCAGCAGCTCGAAGCGCCAGCCGCGGGCAAAGGTCTTGATCCGATGGTGCCGACGACAGAGGCAGCAGAGATTCCAGCAGTCAGTCGGTCCGCCGTCGGTGTGCGGGATGCCGTGGTCCAGGTCGAGGCGGCCCGGTCTGCGCCGGCAGCCAGGCATGCGGCAATGCCGGTCGCGAGCCTCCACGAAACGGCGCTGTGCGGCGGTCGGGCGATAACCGTCGGTAGCCCCCGGCGCGCGCAGTCCGGGCCCGTCGACGGTGCCGCCGGAAGGGTGACGGGAACGCCTCGCGCGCGGGCTTCCGGCCCCACGGCGGAGCTCCGTGCGGGTGGCGACGGCGACGAGCCGGCCGGCGACGGGGCTGCCGATGGCGACCTGCACGCATCCGCCGGCCGGAGTGTCCCGCAGGCCGAGCATGTCCAGCTGCTCGAGCAGCTCACGGCACTGAGCCGCGGTGACGACCTCGCCGGCGATTTCGGCCGCCGGCTGGGTGCCGGGCGTACCCGGGAGCAGAGCCGCCATGGGCGCGTGTACGACGAGTCGGGCGGTCACGGGGGGTCGGGACGTGTCCCAGGGCCGGAGGATGAGGTCGGCCGCCACGGCTGCGCGGATGACACCGATCGGCCGCCGGTCGCCGTCGGCCCGTTGCATCTGGGCGTACTGGTCGATGACGTCGACGCAGGCGGCGGCCTCGGGAAGCGACATGTCGGCCACGAACCGGCTCATGCCGTCGCCGGTGGGCTGATGGCTGACGCCGGCACGTCGCGCCGCCTCGGCTCGACGGTCTTCCAGCGCCTGTGCATCCCACCGGGCCAGGGCGCGGCGCACCCGCGATCTCAGCTGGGTCACCGTGAGGTCCTCGGCGCCGGGCAGTACGTGCTGCTCGATGCGTGCGGCGACCTCTGGCTTGGCCGGGCCGAGCAGATCGACGAGGGCGCGCATCTTGCGGACGTCGAGCCGGCCCTCGTAGAGCGCGCTCCAGGTGCCGGTCAGCTTGGTGGTGAGCACCAGCGCCTCGACGGCCAGCGTCTCTGCCTCGACCTCCGAGCATCGCCGGATCAGGGCCAGCTCGCTGACGAAGGTCTCGGACACCTCGCCGAGCGCCGTCGACTGCCGGTAGCGGGAGTCGAGGCCAGGACCGCCGAGCGGTCCGAAGTCGCGGTCCCGCTCGACGCTGCGCCGCCTGGCCAGCGCGGCGATCGAGGCGGCTCGCTCGGCGACGTACTGGGCCTCTCGGGCGTCGGCGGCCCAGATGTCGGCGACCAGTTCGGTCTCGCTCAGGTGCGGGGCGCGGTCCGCCGGCAGGACCCGGATCGGCACGCCGCCGTCCGGTGCCGGGGGCGTCGGACCGTCGAACACACCAGCGACGCTAGAGGGTGCCTCTGACATTCTTCGGCGTCCGTAGCAGCATGCAGGGCGTGAGGACTGGCAGCGACCGACACGGTCATACCCACCGGCTCGACCTCGCCGACTCCACGGTGCGGGACTGGGACGCGACGGTGCTCGCCGCCGATCCCGAGCAGGGGATCGTCCTCGACCGCTCGGCGTTCTACCCCGGGGGCGGTGGGCAGCCGCCGGACGAGGGCGTGCTGCTGTGGGGTGGGGTCCGCACCCGCATCGCCGGCACCCGCAGGGGCGACGAGCTCTACCTGATCCCGGTCGAGGGAGACCCGGTGCCGCCCGTGGGAACGGCGGTCCGCGGCGCTCTGGACGACGAACGGCGCACCCAGCTGATGCGCACCCACTCCGGGCTGCACGTGCTCACCGGCGTCGTGTTCCGCGACTTCGGCGCGCTGGTGACCGGCGGGAACATGGAGCCGCTGACCGCCCGCATGGACTTCGACCTGCCCGAGGTGCCCCCGGACTTCAAGGAGCGGATCGCCGGGTCGGTGAACGCCGAGATCGCCGCCGACCGGCCGATCCTGGTCAAGACGCTGCCGCGCGAGGAGGCGTTCGCGATCCCCGACATCATCAGGACCGCGACCAATCTGCTGCCGCCGGACATCGAGGTCGTGCGGATCGTCGACATCGTGGGGCTCGACACCCAGGCCGACGGCGGAACCCACGTCGCGTCGACCGCCATGGTCGGCCGCGTGGAGGTGGCGAAGATGGAGAACAAGGGCCGAGGATTCCGACGACTGCGGATCCGCATCGTCTGAACGCAGATCAGCCGTAGGGGTTGGTCAACGGTTGCGGCACAGCCACTGACCGGCGCGCATTCACGGTTGCCGAGCGCGGTCTTCGGGGAGGCAGACCCGAAATTTGCCTGTCTCCCTGACGAGGGGCAGCTCACCGTCGTCGACCCACTCGTCGCGGTTGCCCTGATCGGAGGTGACTCGGACGGTCACCGTCACGTAGGTATGCCCGTGGTAGGGCGTGAGCTCCGGACGGCCCGCCTCGACGTCGACTTCTCTGGGCATGAAGTAGTAGTCGTTGACGTACGAAGCCTCGCGGGCGAACTGCTGGAACGTCATGCGGGACCGGAGGTCCTCGCACAGTAGCGCCCAGGCTGCCGGCCAGTCCCGCTCGTAGCGGGCCGTCATGTACGCCGCTGCAACCCGACCCGGAGTCGCTACGTCGGGCAGCAGGGTCGTCACGCAGGAGAAGCCGGCCAGCACGCACGCGCCGGTGATCAGCGCGCCCCTGCCGGCGGCGCCCATACGTGCGCGTGCGAAGCGCTGGGACGGCGGCTCCCGCCGGCTGATCTCCGGGTCGTACAGGGACAGGCCGGTCATGCCGGGAGGTCGATCATCGGCACGACCGAGCCACTCGCGGCCAGGTGCAGGCTCCAGGTGAGGCTGCTCTGCTCGAACGCGTCCCGAAGGCCCTCGACCCACGCGTCGTCGTCCCTCGAGGGCACCGGACGACCTGGTCGGCACAGCGCCATGGCCAGGTGACCCGTCCCCGCGACGTGTGCCTCGGCGACCGACTGGCAGACGCCCGCCAGATTGGCCAGGAGCGGCCGGTCGGGGGCCGCCGGGACGTCGTCGACCGGAATGACCACCGGCAGCATCAACCCGTCGTCCAGCCAGACCAGCCACAGACTGCGGCCCGAGAACGCGGGCGGGTGGAGCAGCAGCCCCCACCGGCGGGTGAGCTCCTCCGCTGAGCGGATGGGGACGTCAGCGAGGGGTGGCTTCGTCATGCAGCACACCGTGACAGCTCGCCGCCGTCGACCGGTTTCGTTGTCCACAGGCGCCTACGACGTCCACAGGCAGCCCGTCAGCGGTCCGCGGTGACCGTCGACCGGGTTACCTCTCAGCGGTGACCGACACCGCCGGGGCCGTGATCGGCCGGCACCTGCTCGCCCTCGGCGACGGGGGCGGGCGGCGTCCCGTCGCCGAACGGCGAGCCGCCCAGCGCCTCGCGGCCGTGCGTCGTCAGCCAGTTCGAGGTGTCCGGCCCCATCGGGATGACCTGGGTCGGGTTGATGTCGGCATGGACGACGTAGTAGTGCTCCTTGATCTGCGGGAAGTCGGTCGTGTCGCCGAATCCAGGCGTCTGGAACAGGTCGCGGGCGTAGGCCCAGAGCGCCGGGAACTCGGTCAGCTTCTGCCGGTTGCACTTGAAGTGGCCGTGGTAGACGGCGTCGAAGCGCGCCAGCGTGGTGAACAGCCGCACGTCGGCCTCGGTGATCGTCTCGCCCATGAGGTACCGCTGATCGGCGAGCCGCTCCTCCAGCCAGTCGAGCGCGGTGAACAGCCGTTCGTAGGACTTGTCGTACGCGCGCTGGGAACCGGCGAACCCGCAGCGGTACACCCCGTTGTTGACCTCGGTGTAGACCCGCTGCATGACGTCGTCCATCTCGTCGCGCAGCTTCTCCGGGTAGAGGTCGGGGGCGCCGTCGCGGTGGTACGCCGTCCACTCGGTGGAGAGATCGAGGGTGATCTGCGCGAAGTCGTTGGTGACGACGGCCCTGGTCGGGACGTCGACGATCGCCGGCACCGTGATGCCGCGGGGATAGTCGGGATCGCGGGCGAAGAACGCCTCCTGCAGGCGTTCGTAGCCGAGCACAGGATCACGCCCCCCGGGGTCGAGGTCGAAGGTCCAGCTGCGCTCGTCGTGCGTGGGCCCGCACAGCCCCATGGAGATCACGGGCTCGAGGCCGAGCAGCCGTCGCACGATGATCGAGCGGTTCGCCCACGGGCAGGCCCGTGCGGCGATCAACCGGTAGCGACCGGGCTCGACCGGCCACCCGTCCGACCCGTCCGCGGTGATGCGGTCGCTGATGTACTTGGAGTCCCGCTTGTACTCCTGCTCGACGTACCCGGACCCGCTGTTGTCGTCGCTCACACCACCAGCCTGCGGTACGGCCGCAGCGGCCGCCCGACGGGAGGCCCTGGGTCAGGCGGCGGGCGGCGCTCCCCGCAGGCGGACGACGGTGGCGCGGAAGTTGCGGACGCCGACCACCCGCCAGGCGGTGCGGGCAGCGGGGGAGAGGCCGGCCATGAGACGGGCCCGGTCGAGTGCGCAGGCGTCCTCGAGGGCGAGGCCGAGAACCAGCATCTGCTCCCGGCCGGACAGCGCGGTGCGGGCGGCGCGGCGGACCGCCGTCCACTCGGCGTCCGGCAGGTACATGGACACCAGCGGCAGCAGGTCGGTCTCCTCCTCGGCGGTGTGCGCCTCGACGGCGTCGGCCACCCGGGCGCAGGCGCGGGCGAACCCGTCCCGGGACGGGAGGTTGAGCGCGACGGCCCACTGGCGGGCCATGGTGGAGAGGTCGCGGAGGTTGTGGTCGAGCAGGGCGGCGCGGCTGGTCCAGTCGGCCACCAGGGTGCGGGCGGCGTCCTGGCGGGAGGCCGGCAGGTTGCGGAAGAGCGCCGGCCACAGCTGTGCCCGTTCGGTCTCGTGGTGCTGGATCAGGACCCGGGCGAGCAGGTCGGCGTGCTCGGTGAGCTGCGCGACGCGCTGGGCATCGTCGGCCACCGCCCAGCCGGCGAGCTCGGCGAGCATCCGGAACTCCCTGCGGACGGCTTGGTGCAGCACGCGCTGGTAGGCGACGGCGGCCGTGCTGCGGACGCTGTCCTCGACGGGGGAGCGCGGCGTCGGGATGCGCGGCATGGTGGCCCGGGTGAGGACGGCGGCGTTCATCGGAGCACCTCGGCGGATCGGCGACAGCTGATACGGATCACGCTAGGAAGAGGCGTGTCCCAGCCGGTAGATACAGATGTCCCGACCCGTCGGGAAGCTGTCCCGGGGAACTCAGAGCCGGCTGGTCGTCTCCTCGTCGAGGTCGCCGCCGAAGTAGTGGTCCAGCACCGCGCGGAAGACCGGCTCCTCCGGGGCGGCGACGGCGAAGAGCGTCATCGACGACTTCAGCTTCATCGCGTCGACCGAGCCGAAGACCTCGACCGGGTCCGCGGTGTCGAGATCGGTGAGGGCGCGGGCGCTCTCGATCAGCCGGCGTCCGAGCGTCGGGTGGTCGACGTACGCCTTCGCCTCGGCGGCACCCGAGATCGCGAACCGCTGGGCCATCCCGCTGCGGCCCAGCCCGGTGAGCTGCGGAAAGACGAACCACATCCAGTGGGTGCGCTTCTGCCCGTTCCGGAGCTCCTGCAGCGCCTGGTCGTAGGTCTGGGACTGGGCGTCGAGGAAGCGCTGCAGGTCGTAGGGCACCCGGGCAGTCTCTCAGTGCACCCTGCGCTCCAGGCCCTCCCAGTACGGACGGCGCAGCTCGCGCTTGAGCACCTTGCCCGCGGCCGAGAGCGGCAGGCCGTCGACCAGCTCGATCGACCGCGGCACCTTGTAGCCGGACATCCGCTCCCCGCAGAACACCCGCAACTCCTCGAGCGTCGGAACCGCGCCGGCGACCGGGACGACGACGGCGTGCACGCGCTCGCCCCACTTGTCGTCGGGGACGCCGATGATCGCGCAGGTCGCCACCGACGGATGCTGGGCCAGGACGTTCTCGACCTCGACCGAGTACACGTTCTCCCCGCCGGAGATGATCATGTCCTTGATCCGGTCGGAGATGTAGACGTAGCCGTCGTCGTCCATGTAGCCGCCGTCGCCGGTGTGCATCCAGCCGCCGCGCAGCGCCTCGGCGGTCTCCTCCGGCCGGTTCCAGTAGCCGAGCATCACGTGGCCGCCACGGGCGACGATCTCGCCGACCTGCCCGCGCGGGAGTTCGACGTCGTCCGGCCCGACGATCCGCACCTCGCCGTGCGGTACGGCGCGGCCCGCGGACCGACGATGCACCGGGTCCTCGTGGTCGGCGGGCACCAGCAGCGTCGCGCAGGGAGACAGCTCGGTCATGCCGTAGGCCTGGGTGAACGAGGCGTTCGGCAGCGTCTTCAGTGCCCGGCCGAGCACGCCCTCCGACATCGGGGAGGCGCCGTAGATGACGCGGCGCAGGCCGGAGATGTCGAACTCGTCGACGCGGGGGTGGTCGACCAGGAGCTGGATCATCGTCGGCACCAGGAGGGCGTCGGTGACGCCGTGCTCGGCGATCGCGGTCATGACGGCGACCGGCTCGAACATCGGGATCATGACGTGCGTGCCGCCGCGGACGACCTGGCAGGTCCAGGCCGCGAGATCGGCGAGGTGGAACATCGGGGCGGCGTGCAGGTAGATCCCGTCGGGACTGACGAAGTGCTCGGTGGCCAGCACCCCGAGCGCCGACGTGAGCAGGTTCGAGTGGCTGAGCATCACGCCCTTGGACCGCCCGGTCGTGCCGCCGGTGTAGAAGACGGCGGCGAGGTCGTCGCCCCAGCGGCGGGCGTCCTCGGCCGGCTCGGAGTCGGCGATCAGCTGCTCGAACCCCGTACAGCCATCGGGGGTCGGGCCGTCGCCGGCGTGGACGACGTGCTCGAGGTCGGGATGCGCGTGCCGGATGCCCTCGACGTGCCCGGCGAAGGCGTCGTCCACGACCAGGATGCGGGCGCCCACCTCGACCAGCGACTCGGCGATCTCGGCGACCGTCCATCGCAGGTTGATCGGGACGACCACCCCGCCTGCCCACAGCGTGCCCGCGAGGAACTCGTGGTACCGGTCGGAGTTCAGCGAGAGGATGGCCGCCCGGTCGCCGTCACCCAGACCGAGGCCCTGCAACCCGGCGGCCAGGCGCGCGATCCGGTCGACCGACTCGGCATGGGTGCGCGTGCGGTCCTTGCAGACCGTGGCGACGGCGCCGGGGTGCTGCTGGGCCGCACGGTGCAGCCCCTGGGTGAGGTTCATGGACGCTCCCGGAAGTATGGAGGCGCCACCCGACCAGCAGCGGGTCGGGCGGCACAAGGGGGTTCTGCGCCGGATCGGTGCACGGTCTGATGGGGTGGTGCCCGTGACCTACGACGTGATCGTGATCGGCCTCGGCGGCATGGGCAGCGCCGCCGCGGCACACCTCGCCGCGCGGGGTCAGCGGGTGCTCGGACTGGAGCGCTTCGGGCCGGCGCACGACCGCGGCTCCAGCCACGGCGGGTCGCGGATCATCCGGCAGTCCTACTTCGAGGACCCGGCCTACGTGCCGCTGCTGCGTCGCGCCTACGAGCTCTGGGCCGAGCTCGACACCGACCTGCTGACGCTCACCGGCGGCCTCTACCTCGGACGTCGCGACACCCCGACCGTCGCGGGCAGCCTGCTGGCCGCGCGGGAGTGGAACCTGCCGCACGAGCTGCTCGACGCCGCGGAGATCCGCCGCCGGTTCCCGACGATGAGGCCGGACGACGACGAGGTCGGGGTGTACGAGACGGCGGCAGGGTTCGTCCGGCCGGAGCGCACCGTCGCCGCGCACCTCGACCTGGCCGCGCGGCGGGGTGCCGAGCTGCGCTTCGAGGAGCCGGTGAGCTCGTGGTCGGCCACCCCCGGCGGCGTCCGCGTGACCACGGCCTCCGGCACGTACGAGGCCGGCCGGCTGGTGATCTGCCCCGGCGCCTGGGCGCCCCAGCTGCTCGCCGACCTCGGCGTGCCGCTCACCGTGGAGCGCCAGGTCATGTACTGGTTCGACCCGGTCGGCGGCGTCGGCCCGTTCGAGCCGGACCGGCACCCGGTCTACATCCACGAGGACGGCGACGGCACGCAGATCTACGGCTTCCCGGCGACCGACGGACCGGCCGGCGGCGCGAAGGTGGCGTTCTTCCGGCGCGGCTTCCAGACGACGCCGGAGACGCTCGACCGCGCGGTGCACGGCGACGAGGTGGCGGCGATGGTCGGTCACGTCCGGAGGCTGCTGCCGACACTGCCCGGCCGCTTCCTGGCCGGCGTCCCGTGCATGTACACGACGACGCCCGACCACCACTTCGTGATCGCCCAGCACCCGGCCCACGAGTTGGTGACCGTGGCGTGCGGGTTCTCCGGTCACGGCTTCAAGTTCGTGCCGGTGGTCGGCGAGATCCTGGCCGACCTGGCCGTCGACGGGACGACGCGGCATCCGATCGGCCTCTTCGATCCACGCCGGCCGGCGCTGGCCTGACGACGTCGCACAGCGCACCGACCAGGTGTCGCCGAGGCGACAGCTGTTCCCGCCGCCGCTCGGCAGCCTTCTCCCATCAGCTCGCGACGAGGCGAGCGGCCGATCGGGGAGAAGACGATGTCGCAGACCGGGCACTCCACCCTCATGCGTGCCGGCGGAGTGTTCTTCCGCGGTGGCGAGCCCCTCGGTCCGCACCGTCTGACGCCGCAGCAGCGCGACGCCGTCTACCAGTTCGCCGGGGTGCCGCACAGCGAACGGTGGCGGACGGAGGAACTGACGGACGCACGTTCTGGACCGTGGCCCCAGGGCGGACGGCTCGCCCCGTACCGACTCCTTCCGCGGCTCTCGCGACTGCTCGGTCGCCTCGGTCGGCGCTTCCGCTGACACCGGAACCCCCTGACCCCGGGGTGCGGGCGGGCCCGTCGCGATGCGACGGGCCCGCCCGTGCGTGCCGGCTCCGATGAGTCGGGCGGTCGGGCGGAGTCTGGGGTGCATGACGACGAGCATCGATTTCGGGCCGCAGGCCGACGAGGTGAAGCGGGTGATCGCCGGTGTCCGCGACGCCCAGCTGACCGCCCCTACACCGTGCGACGGCCTGCCGGTCGCGGCGCTGCTGCACCACCTCGACACGCTCACGGTCGCCTTTCGCGGCGCCGCCGGCAAGGAGGCGCAGCCGCCCGGGCCGCAGCCCGACGCCGCCCACCTGGCCGCCGATTGGCGGACGAGCATCCCTGCACAGCTCGACGCGCTGGCGGCCGGCTGGCGAGAGCCGGACGCGTGGGAGGGGTCGACCGATATCGCCGGCATGCGGATGCCGGGCGGTGAAGTGGGCGTCGTCGCGCTGAACGAGGTGCTGGTGCACGGCTGGGACCTCGCCGCCGCGACCAGCCAGGGCTACCGCGCCGACGACGCGAGTGCGCGCGCGTGCTACGAGTTCGGCCAGGGCCTTGCCATCCATGCGCCTGAGATGCGGAACGGGATGTACGGCCCGGTGGTGCCGGTCCCGGGCGACGCCCCGCTGCTCGACCGGCTGCTCGGTCAGGCCGGCCGCGACCCGGCCTGGACGCCGCCGGGCTGAGCCGGACCTGCGTGGCCCAGGTCGACGGCGTGCGTCAGGCGCAGGGTGGCGCTCAGCCAGAGCAGGACATCGTGCAGCCGGAGAACGGTGAGCCCGTCGTCCCCGAGCCGGTCGGCGACCTCCTCCTGAAGTGCTGCGAAGGCGGCACGGTTGGCGCTCAGTTCGCGGTGGATCACGGCCGGCACCCCGCTGTCGCCCTCGCGGACGTGGGGGAGGAGCTGCCAGCGGGTGGCCCGGACGTCGAGCGGGAACAGCGACGGACGGCGGTGGTGGAGCGCCGCCGCGACGTGCCTGGTGGAGACGCCGGCGGCCTCGGTGAGCCGGCCGATCTGACGCAGCAGCGCGCCGACGGTGCCCGGCTCTGCCAGCACCGAGAACTCGTCGGCCGGGAGCTCCTCGAGCGCCCTGTCTCCGGCGCGCTCGGCGACGGCGTCGGCGAGCGGTCCGACGTCCGGAAGGACGGCCTTCATGGCCGCCCAGGCGTCGGGCGCGAGGCGGCCGTGCAGACCCTCGGCGGTGAGGATGTCGGGCTCACCCAGTGGTTGGGCCGACCGCGGCCGGCGGTCGAAGCGCTCGTAGCCGAAGGCGGGGATGGACACCCATCGGCCGTCCGGGGAGCTGGGGGTGCGGAAGCGCAGGGGACGCCGTCCCCACGCGTACCCGAGGACGGCGGCCAGCGCCGTCCCGTGCGGAATCGGGTCGGGACCGGCGCTCGGCAGGACCAGCTCGGCGTCGCTCACGGCGTCCTCTCGCGGCTGCCCGCATCCTTCCAGGTCACCCTGACGAGGGAGACTCCACGAAAGGGCTATCGCTGTGTGTAGTGAAACGACTACAGTCGCGCGTATGGAGATCGAGGCCGTTGCCGGTGGCGTGCCGTCGCCGCGCGCCCCGATCCGGCCGACAGGGGTGACCGCCGAGCTGGCCGACGCACGCGCGAAGCTGCGCCGGTCAGTGCCGTCGGAGCACTGGCAGGGCGTGCTCGCCGAGGTGAGCCGGCTGCAGTTCGAGCAGAAGATGCCGCCGCTCGCCGCGCTGCAGGCGGTCTACGCCAAGCTCGCCTCCGGCTGGCTGCCGCAGGTTCCCCGCCCCCTTCTCTGACCTCCGGGGTCAGGTACGGGAGAGCGCCGGCCGACTGCGCGCCCACTTCAGGAACTGCGTGGCCTGCTGGAGGTCGGGGATGTCGTTGCCCACCAGCGACCGGAGCAGGTCGTTGCTCCACACCACGAGGCGCCCGATCGTCCAGGCCGTCTTCTCCGCCGGCGGCAGGTTCAGGTCGAACACCAGGTGGGTGATCTCCTTCTTGCCGTCCGCGGCCGCCGAGTACTTGAGGATCGGCAGGAACCGGTCGGGCTCGACGATGCACAGCACCTTGGTGAGCAGCGACTCCTTGAACGACGGGAAGCCGAGCCCCTTCTTGCCGTCGATCAGCTGGGTGAGCCGGTCCTCCAGGCGCAGGCTCTCGGGGCCGTAGAGCAGGAAGTTGATCGTCTCCTTGACCTTGTCCGCGGACTTGTCGGGGCCTTGGGTCTTCCACGCGCGGTTGAAGCCTGAGACGTTGCCGGCGTTCCCGACGGTGGCCGTGTTCGCGAAGTCGTAGAGCGCGTCCGGCGACGCCGACGGCAGACCCTCGCGGCTGAACAGCGCTTGATACCTGGCGCGGTAGGGCTCGACCTCCGGGTCGGGCGCCGGGTGGTCGAGGAGGAACTCCGACTTGAGCATCTCGACCCGCTCACGGACGTCGGGACGGACGTCGGCGGCGGTCGGGAAGGCGGCGTGCAGCGAGTCGATGGTGCGGACGGCGGGGCGGCTCGGGTCGCGGCGGGCCTCGCCGCGCAGCCACTCGTGGCCGCAGTTGTTGCAGTGGATGAGCAGCCGGCTGTCGGCCTGCGGCGTGCCGTTGATGTCTTCGCTCTTGCACTTCGGGCAGTCGATCAAAGCCATGAGGTTCCCGTTCGTTCGTTGGTCCAAGTACGAACCGGCCGGGTCGCCGCGCCAGGTTTCGTCGGGCACGGCGGCCTGGACGGCGAGCGCACCGGGCGCGTCGCCGTCGGTCAGATGACCCAAGCTTCCCATGCCGTGCGTACGCGGGATCTCTGATGCCCCGGTAGGCGGGTCCGCCCGGTCGCTCGCCTCCGGCGTGTGCAGGGGAAGCGGGGCGCGCCAGTGGCCCTTCGCACCATGTGGGCGAGGAGCGTCAGCTCCGTTCTCGCTGCCTTCGCCGTGCTGGCGACCCCCGGTTGCGCTCGAACCGTCACGGGGGCGATCTCGCCGCCGCACGGCTCCCCGGAGGTCGTCGACGTCCTCGACTCCTCGGGGGTGGAGCGGGATGTCGCGACTGCTGCCCGTGCCCGTGGACAACAGTCGACGGCGAGGACGTCACCCTGCGCCAGCACGATCGACGACGGGCCGCTGGCCGGCTGCAGCCGGACGGAGTCCTGAGCCCTCAGGTGCGCCGGGCAGTCAAGGCGGCAGCCGAGTCGGATATCCCAGCGAATTGAGGGGATGCAACGCGCCGGCTCATTTCCCGCCGAGTCAATTTCTGGTAAAAAGCACTATGAGTCCAACGGCTCGGCACAATTCTCCCACGACCCGTTCGGTGAGGTCCGGGGCCGGAAGATCCGCTGCTTCCGGTCTGCTGTGCCTGCTCGCCGTCGTGTGTTTCGCCGGCCCCGCGGACGCCGCCGGCTCGTTGAAGGTCTCCCGCGTCTACTACAACAGCCCCGGGGTCGACGACCGCAGCAACACCAGCCTCAACGCTGAATACGTCAACGTCCAGAACATCAGCACCAGCACGCAGGTGGTCACGGGGTGGACTCTCCGTGACGTGGCGGGTCACGTGTACACCTTCCCGGCCACGAGCATCCCCGCAGGTCAGACGGTGACCGTGCACACCGGTAAGGGTGCCAACACGGGAAATCAGCGCTTCTGGCAGTCAGCCGCCTATATCTGGAACAACGACACGGACACGGCCTACCTGCGCAATTCGGCGGGAGCCGCAATATCCACATGCTCGTACAACAGCACCGCCGCGTCCTATAAGAACTGCTGAAGAGGGCCAAGAGTTCGACGACCCACGCAGTCCGGCGTCACGCATTCAGCCGAGTCGGCCTCGGCGGCCGTCGCGCCCGGATGTGCCTGTCGGTGCCGCCCTAGACCGTCTCGGGAACCCGCAGGTGGGCGAGGGCGACGTCGAACTCGGCGACGTCGGTGACGTGCATGCCCATGTGCTCGGTGAACTCCTCGCGCATCGCCTGGGCCTGACCTTTCGCGTAGTGCCTCGCCTGGCGGTCCTCGTACACGGTCGCGATCGCACATCGGCCGGTGTCGCGGTTGACCAGCAGGCTGACGCTGCAGAAGCCGGCGAGACCGGCCAGACGCGGGACGATGCCCTCACGGAAGCCCTCGATGATCCGGTCGGCCCGACCGATCGGGGCCTTGGTCCAGATCACGCGGGCAGCGGCGTGCTCGCCGGCGTTGTGCATGCGGTGAAGGACGCCGACCTCCCACTCGCCGACCTCGGTGTCGCTGTCGACGCCGTGGACCGAGCTGACCGCCTTGTGCCGGATGGAACGGATGGCCTCGGCGCTGCGGTGCATCGCTTCCGCGTCGTCCCAGGAGGTGGTGACGATGCACCGGCCGGCGTGCCGGTCGACGAGCATGGACAGTCCGACGCATCCGTCCATCTGCTGGACGGCGGGCAGGACCTTGTCGCGGGTGTAGGCGATGCCGTTGTCGATGGCGTCCGGAGCACCGCGGAAAGTGGTCGATCGGGCGTACATGCCAGCGTTCCCCCTCGAGGCGGCGCGACCCCGGCGGCGTCGCCGCGCGGGTTCACTCTCCTCGCCGGTCGATCGGCTGGGAACGGGTTTCCGTACCGTTCCCGTCTCGGTCGGCGTGGGGGGAGCCGGCTGACTCTGGGCATCGAGTCACCCAGAGGCTGCCGCTACGGCGTCTCCTCGAGGAGCCGTGGACGGCTCGGCACGGTGACCAGCAGGATCGCGGCCGCGACGGCGACGGCGCCGACCACCAACCCCACCGAGAGCCGCTCGTCGAAGATCAGCACGCCGTAGACGGCGGCCAGGATCGGCACGGCGAAGATGTAGCTGCTCACCACTCCGGCGTCCCCCCGCTCCAGCAACGCGAACTGGAGCAGGTAGCCGACGGCCAGCGAGACCGTACCGGCGTAGAGAACCGACACCACCAGCGACCCGGTCCAGCGCACGGGTTCGTCGGCGGTCGTCGCGTAGGCGATCAGCGGCACCGAGCCGTAGACGAGGGCGAGCAGCAGCGCCGGCGGAAGCGGGACGGCGCGAGGTCCCGAGCTGACCGCCTTGACCACCACCGTGCCGACGGCGAAGCAGACCGCCGAGGCCAGGAACAGCGCTGCGGCCTGCCAGACGTGCGGTCCGGCGTCCGCGCCCGACAGTTCACCGAGGACGGCCAGCGCGATGCCGGCCCAGCCGACGAAGAGCCCGCCGATCTGACGCGGGCTCAGTCGCTCACCCAGCACGAGCCGGGCCAGGCCGGCCACGAGCAGGGGTTGGGAGTAGATGAGCACGACGCCGAAACCGATCCCTGACAGCTCCAGACCCAGCGTGGAGAAGATCAGGAAGCCGGCGACGGACATCGCGCCGAGCACCAGCCCGACCATGTGCACCCGAGGCTCGCGGAGCGCCCTGCCGAGCCCGGCGGCGTTCCGGATCACGAGCCCTGCGAGGAGGACGGGCGCTGCGGCCACCGCCCGCAGGGCGACGAAGACTTCCGCCGGCGCATCGCGCAGGCCGAGCTTCACGAAGATGAACGCCGAGCTCCAGACCAGGCACAGCACCATGGCGAGCACGGGCGTGGAGAGGCGGGGCCGGACCCGGGTGTCGGACACCCCGTCATCCAATCCCAGGGGGCCGGTCCGCGCGTGCTCCTGCCAGCACCTGCGGCAGTCATCGGTTAGACAGTGCGCATGACGGAGCTGAACACGGTGACCGGTGCTGGCTGGCTCTCCCGTGAGGAGATGGACGCCGCCCGCGAGCGGCTGCCGATCCTCTACGTCGACGTGGTGCCGGTGCGGGTGGATGTGCACGGCACCGTGACCAAGGTCGGCCTGCTGCTGCGAGCGGGTGAGGACGGGCAGATCAAGCGGGCGCTGGTCTCCGGCCGGGTGCTCTATCACGAGCGGATCCGTGCGGCTCTGCTGCGGCACATCGAGAAGGACCTCGGCCCGCTCGCCCTGCCGCGGATCCCGCCCGCGCCACAGCCGTTCACCGTGGCCGAGTACTTCCCGACTCCCGGGGTGACGCCGTTCCACGATCCGCGGCAGCACGCGGTGTCGCTGGCCTACGTGGTGCCGGTCGAAGGGGACTCCGCACCGCAGCAGGACGCCCTCGAACTGACCTGGTTCTCGCCCCTGGAGGCCCGTGACCCCGGCGTGCTGGCCGAGCTGATGCACGGGCAGAGCACGCTGCTGCTGCAGGCGCTCTCCCACCTCGGCGTCTGACCGCCCCTCGGTCCGGCCTCGTCAGCGCGGAGAGGTCGACGCGCGGCCCCCGTTGAGCCGCAGCCGCCAGCACAGCAGGGCGAGGTCGAGCGCGGTGCGCGTCTCGCGCTGCTCCAGGTCGACCCCGCCCAGGAGTTGGCAGATGCGCTCGACCCGGCCGTAGAGGGTCTGCCGCCGCACGCCGAGCATCTCCGCCGCGCGGCTCTTGCTCATGCCGGCGACGAACAGCGTGTCGAGCGTCATCACCAGGCCGGCGCCGGTCCGGGCGTCGTGCTGCAGCAGCGGGCCCAGCTGCCCGGTGGTGAACTGCTCCAGCGCCACGTCGTCGACCATGGTGCGGAGCAGCTGGTACAGCGCGACGTCCTCGGACAGCACCAGGTCCGACGCCGTGGCCATGCGGACGGCGAGGTCGGCCGTGTCCAGCGCCGACTGCAGCGACATGGCCAGCGCGGTGACGTCGTCGACCAGCGGCCCGGCGCACACCAGCACGCCGCCCAGCGCGCCCAGCCGGGCGTTCAGGTCGGCGGTCAGGGCGGCCAGCTGGCGGCGCGCCCCAGCGGCCGGGACGGCGGCGCCGACGAGCACGTGCCCGTCCTGTTCGGCCACCATCGTGGGGCCGAGGTGGCGGGCCGATGTCTCCTGGACCGTCTGCAGCCACCCCGGCAGCGTCGATCGGGACGACCGCGGCCGGACGACGCAGCCGACGACGGAGTGCCCCGGGCGGACGACGAACCCGACGCCCAGCGCCCGCGAGGCGAGATCGCGGGTCGAGCGGTACCTGCCGCTGACCAGGTCGGAGAGCAGCTGCGCCGCGGACAGGCGGTGGCTGCTGGTGTCCGCCGGGGAGCGCTGCACCTCCAGCGCGACGAGCGGTCCCGCCGCCTCCAGGGTGGCCCGGGCGCATCGCCCGGCCGGCCCGTGCAGCGTGAGCCGGCCCCAGACCCGCCCGCCGATGACGACGTCGGCCCCCTCGCCCTCGGCGCCCTCCGGGAGCGAGGACCCGGCGACGAGCTCGCCGTCGGCGGTCACGAGGCCGGCCGGCTGTCCGGTCAGCCGGGCGCACGCACCGACCAGCCCGACGACGCCGGGGCTCTCGGCCATGGCCTGCAGCAGCCGGGTGCGCTGCTCGGCGACCTCACGCAGCGCGGTGACCTCCCTAGCGAGGATCGCGGCGTGGGCCTCCTCGGTCACCTCGATGAAGGGCACGACGCCGTGCAGCAGGATCACCGGCAGGCCCACCCGCGCGGCCTCGTCGAGCAGGGCCGGCGGCGCGGTCGGGAAGCTGCGCCCGAGCTCCAGCAGCAGCGCGGCCACCCCGACCCGCGCGAGCGAGGCGGCGTACGCCCGGTGCCCCTCGGCGGGCAGCGCGACCAGGCCGAGCCCCGTGGTGAGCAGTGCCTCGCCGCCTTTGAGCAGCGGCGCGATGTCGTGGATCTCGCTGGTGTGCACCCAGCGCACGATCCGCCCGTCGAGGCCGTCCCGTGAGCCGGCCGGCTCCGGGCGGGCGCTCCGCACCGACGGCAGCGCCAGCAGGTCGCTCAGGGTGAACGGCACGGGCGCACCGTACAGAACGTCCAGTGTTAACCCGCCGTTGATGACGCGGCGTCTCTTGGGTCGGACGCCCCTCGGGCCCTAGCGTGCTGACAGCCGACCGCCGGGGTCGCTTGAGGGAGGGAAGGTCATGTCCTCGATGTCCACCACGCAGCAGGCAAACGCTCGACGGCGGCGGAGGACAGCGTTCGTGGCCGGCCTGGCGGCTTCGGCCCTCGCGCTCGCGGCCTGCGGTGGCAACACCGGCGAGGAGAAGGGCGGCGGGTCGCCGTCGGCCGGCAAGAGCACGGTCTCGGTGTTCGGCGTCTACGCGACGCCGCTCGAGGAGCCGTGGGACGGCGCCATCCACGCCGCACTGACCGCCGTCGCGAAGGACGGCAAGATCAGCTACGACCACGTCGACGACCTGGGCACCGCCGACGAGATGGAGCGGGCGCTGCGCGACATCATCGCGAGCGAGGACCCCGACGTGATCGTGGGCGACGCCTTCGCCGCCGAGGACGCCGTGCGCGAGGTGGCGAAGGAGTTCCCCGACACGGCCTTCGTCTTCGGCTCCGGTGGCGAGGAGCAGGCGCCCAACCTCAGCGTGTTCGACAACTGGCTGCAGGACCCCGCCTACCTGGCCGGGATGATGGCCGGCGGGCTGACGAAGACCGGCACCATCGGCGTCGTCGGCGCGATGCCCATCCCCGAGGTCAACCGGATCGTCAACGCCTTCACCGCGGGTGCGCAGGAGACCAAGCCCGACGCCAAGGTCACCGTCTCCTTCATCAACTCCTTCTTCGACCCGGCGACGGCCAAGCAGGCCGCGGAGGCCGCGATCGCCGGCGGCGCGGACGTGCTGTTCGCCGAGCGCGACGGCGTGATCGCCGCAGCCGAGGAGCACGGACTGCCGGTGTTCGGGATGATGGTCGACCAGAAGG
>JAOPWH010000106.1 GCA_025965795.1 Blastococcus sp. | reverse complement strand
CCATATACTCGCTAATTTCCGCTACAGGCGAACTCGGAGTGCCAGTAGTGTTTATAGTCGACGAGGCCGATTTTGTTCGCCCAAGAGACGCGGAACTGATTCACTTACTACTGTTGTCGACCCAGCCTAGGGACGGCGACTACCCGGCAACCCTCATGGCTGCTGGCTGTTCCCGTACCATTTATCGCGACATGCAAGGCGAGTCGTCGGATGCGGATTGGACCGCTTTACCGCACTACATTGAACGACTGTCGGACGAGGATTCCGAAGCTCTTCTTGTCCGTACTGCCGCGCTCGCGGCCTGCGATTGGACGACGGTCGACCTCCGGCCCCTTCTCCTGGTCTGCGCCGGTATTCCCAGGCGACTGCAGTCGGCCGGAAGCGTGCTGATGTCCGCAACCAGAGGGCAAGTCATCAGGCAGACGCTAGTTGACACCACAGCCAAGCGCATCGAAGCCCCTATTCGGGCGATGCCACTGGCCTTCGACGAGATTGAGCGAAGGGCTGTTCGGATTCTCCAAGCCACCATGGCCGAAAGTGCCCAGCCCCTGCTCGACGATGCATGCAAGGCCATGTCCGCTTCGGGTATTGCCGAACCACTGAAATTGATCGACAGGCTCCAGGACGTGGGATGGCTGGAGATTGACGATGCCGAGAGACTCTATGGGCTCGCTTGAACCCGGTATTGGATAGGCCTGGTGGCTGCGCCGCCGAGCGTCAAACGGCGACCATCTAGGCCTTCAACGCGCCCGGCGGATTCGTCAGGTACTCGATCAAGCCCTGCAGCAGGTCCAGGCTGTCGTTGGCCATGCCCAGGGCGCTGTTTCACCGACGGCAGAGCAGTCCGCGCACTGAGCGCCGGCTGCTGCCGATCGAGGACCAAGTCTTCATGATCGCGCACAGTATGGGCCGTTGCTGGAACCGATCGTGCGGCTGGTCCGTGATCCCAGCTCCGGTGACCGGGCCGCGCGATTGGTCGCAGAGCACCTGCCGAACCTGTGGTCGGGGCTTCGCGACGGAGCCGGTATGCCCAAACGGCCAAGGCCTCATCAAGGCTCGCACCAACGAGGACCACTGGTTGTTCGGTGAGCTGCTTCGAAGCCGAAGCACGACCTCAGTGGACGTTGACCCGGCGGCGGTAAAGACAGTCCGGGACAAGGCATTCGTGATCTTTGACGAGGCGCTCGGCTTCCCCGGGAACCTCCCAGGCATCCTCGACGTCCTCCCGCCCGACCGGCGACGTCAGCAGCTGGAGCAAGCCGCGTCGTTCTTCAATAATCTTGCCGACATCATCGACAAGGTCAGCAGCGTCGTGTGTTAGTCACCCGAGACGCGCGCTCCCATCATGCCAATGCTTTCGTCAGTGGACGGGGGCTGTGGCGCGGTCGGCAGCGGATAGTCGTCCCGGCAGCCATGCTGGCCAAGGGACTCGAACCCCACGGACGGCAAAGCTGCGGGCAGCGTCATGCTGGGCGATAGGCAGCGGGTCTCGGACGGCTAGCGGCGGCCGTTCCCGTACAAGGATGGACTGCTGGTCCGATGTCGAGGCATCTGGCGGTAGAGGTGGCCGTGGGGGTGTGCCCATGGCCTTGTCGATTAGGTGCTCGAGGCCTCGTCCTACGGCACGAGTTAGCGGGACGAGAACGTTGGCGAACACGAGTGCTCCCACTGCCCATCCCGCCAGACCCAAAGAGACTTCATCCAGCCGACCCTCGACAAACGGCAGCCGAGGTCAGCTGTTCTGAGTCCGCCAACCCTGCCTTCGCCAGCGCCCAGATCGAGCATGGGCTGAACCTCGCCCTCGCCGAGAAGGGCCCGACCTCCGTGCGGGAGGGAGAAGCGAGCCGTGCACGTCGATGTGGCCTTCGAGAACGGGACGGACTACGAGAAGGACGCCATCACCTTCAAGTCCTCCGCCCGCTACCTCCCCGCGGTCGCTGAGCCCCGTGCCATCGCCGTCGTGCGTACCTGTCTGCCTGACCCAACTAAGCAAAGGGCCCTCTGCTCCGGCAGGGGGCTTCTTCGCGTCCGGACCTGTCGCGCAGAACGGGATCAACCACTATCCTCGGTCTCGCCTCAGGGAGGCAGCGGTCGAGTGATCTGCTCGGCCACGGGTGATCGACCCGGATGCTTCCAACGAACTGTGGCAACGAACGACGCAGAGCAGTGCAACTCCCACGCCAATGGTGCTTAGCGAGCCGTTGCGCGGGAGACAGGAAGGAGCTGAAGCAGGAGCCTTCGACCGAACGGGCTCTCACCCTGGTAGGTGAGCACGGACGGACGATGTCGGGCACTTGAAGCCCATTACGGCGACTGTGGAAGTTCCAAGGGGCAGGTCTGATCGCGGGACCTGTCTAGAGAAGGACCCATCCCTGGGAAGGGACGGTAGCGACACGAAGCCCTCAACCCGCTTCGGTCAGCCAGGTGATCGGGGCTGGACTGGAGAGCTCGTGCCCACCGTCGTCATCCTGTTCGCGATCGCCGCAGTGAGCTCGCTCCTCGGCTGGATCGCCTACTTGATCTTCCTGAGCAAGATCAAGCCCAAGCACTACAAGCGCGCAGCGGTCGCCGTGCGAGCGTTCCGCTTCTCTGGCTTCGCCTTCCTCGCCAAGGCGGTCATCAAGGCACTCGCCTACCTCAAGGCTCGGTCCACCGCCGCGCCCAGCGGCAACGGTTAGAGGCATGACCAAGACCGAGCAGGAGAAGAGCGAGGTCCCCGCTGAGGGACCCAGCATTGAGGTGCGCATGAGCAACGAGCAGCTCCGGGAGTTCCTGGCTGCTAAGGGCAAGCGCCTTGTCTCCCCGCTCTGGGAGCTGGAGCAGAAGCAGCCGGCCCACCAGCGCCGCCGCTCACTCATGGACTTCGAGGACTAATCCAACCCGTCGAGGGATGACTTCATACTCACTCAGATCGAACGTGTGTCCGATACGCAACCCACCATGGAGCACGAGCACCTGTACCACCATCACGACGCGGAGCGAGCGCGCCGGCATGCGGCCAACGAGCGGGCCACCACCCCGGTGATCGCCTCCTGCGTCATCTGCGGGGAGCCGGTCGACCTGGCGGCGGAGTATCGCCTGCGACCTCGGTAAACGGCACGAGCTCGTCTCGGCCGTCGCCTATCATTCTCCCCGGTCACGAGGGGGAGGAGCCCGATGGCACCGCCACCTCGCTGCATGCAGATGGTCGCCGCGTCGCGAGATGAAGCGTCCCTCGCCGTCCGGCTGTACAACGACCCGGCCGAGCCTCGCTCGTTCGAGAGCTTCGTCGTCCACATGCATCTGGCGTGGCTGTACCTACTCCACGCCGAGTTCGATCGGGACGGGACCGACTTCCGCTACTGGAGGCGGGACAACCCTCGCATTCTCGACAAGGTCGACGGAGAGGCTCGCAGGTGGGAGCTGGCCCGCTGCGTCGTGGAGCGCTGGCCCAGCGAGAAGGACCCGGTGCGGGCCAACCTCAGCTTCTTCATCGGTCTGCGCAACAAGATCGAGCACCGGTACGCCCGTCAGCAGCAGGCCCTCGCGGCGGTGGTTGGTGGGCAGGCCCAGGCGCTCCTGCTGAACTACGAGGAGGAGCTCACCAGCCAGTTCGGGACCAAGGTGTCGCTGGCCACGCGGCTCCGCTTCCCCGTCTTTATCGGGAGCTTCACCGAGGAGGGGGAGAAGGCGCTTCGGCGTCTGCGCACGGAGCTGCCCGCTTCCCTCCGCACCTTCATCTCCGAGTACACCGCCAGTCTCGATGAGTCCGTGACCAACGATCCCCACTACGAGCTGCGGCTACGGGTCTTCCAGGAGCTGGCGTCCAAGCCCACCCCGGAGACTTTCGCCATCCAGTACACGCGCTGGGGGGACATGACGGACGACGAGAGGGAGATGCTCAAGGACATGGGCAAGAAGGGGCTCGTCGTCACGAAGGAGCGGCCCCGCAACATCGTCGGGCACGGGTTGAAGAAGCCCAAGGACGTCATCGCCGAGGTGCAGGCGCAGATCCCGTTCAGGTTCCACCAGGGCCACTTCAAGAAGGCGCGGGAGGTGCTGAACCTGCGCCCACCCGCAGGAGACCCGAATCCTGAGCGGACAGACGAGAAGTACTGCATCTACGACAAGCTCAACGACAACTACGGGTACACGCCGGCCTACGTGAAGAAGCTGGTGCGGGAGTGCAACACCGAGGAGGGCTTCAGGGCGTTCCTCGGCACTGCTCCCCAGGACAAGGAGACCGGGGCCTGGGTGGGTCCGCCGCCTCCGGCCTCTATCCCACCCTGGCTCAGGAACCAGTCCGCCCCTGCTGCCGCCTCCTTGCAGGAGTCGGCTGAGGCCGAGGCGTGACTCACGCTCCGGTCTTCGAGAAGACCTGGCCGACAGGTCCTTGTCCCGGCCGTAGTACCGCTCGAGCACGATAGCGATGGACTTCAACCCACCCCCAGCGGTGAGCTCGGCGGGGGAGAGGGCCTAAAGCTCGATGGCGTCGTGGGCGAAGCGGTGCCGGAGGCCTTGCATGGTGTGCCGCCACCGGTAAGGCCCCGCTCCTACGTCGGTTTCGTTCACCCGCAGTGCCGTGAGGCTCTGTACGCCCGAGTTGCCATGGGGATGCAGCCCTGTCCCGCAAGGCGAACCGCCTGCGGGAACATCGCAGGCCACCGGGCGTGCCGGGCGGAAGCTGTCCCACAAGACCCGCCCGCGCATCTGCCTGGTGAGGGCGGGATATGCGGGACAACGCCCGGAGGGACGAGTGCGGCCCGAACTCCCGCGGGTCGACTAACGGCAAGACCCCACTGTCCTGCGCAAAGTCCTCGCGTGACCCGTCGCGGTCCAGCATGTGTGAGGGGACGAGGCCGGTGCTCCCATGGTCATGCGGCGTTGATGGACGCACGCCGGCGGGAGATCGTGCGTTTGGTCGTGGCGAGCTGTTGGGCGATGTCGCGAATGGACTCGCCCCGTTCGGTGAGGCGCCGGACGACTTCGTCTTGTTCGGCAGGAGTGAGGTGCTCGAGGCGCACGCCGTCGCCAGCGAGGGCGCGCTCGATGGCGATCTCGTCGAGATCGTCATCCGTCCCTGGGCGCTCAGTGTGGGGTCCGGGGTCTGGGTCGGTGTCGATGTCGTCCCAAGCCAGAGGCGGCAGCCAGCCGCGTTCGGCGGCGAAGGCCCGGGCGGCTTCGGCGGCGACGCGCTGGTCGTCGGTGGACTGCGGTGGGCCCAGGTTCCACAGCTGTTCGTAGAGGTCGCTGACGTCTCGCGCGGTCCGCGCGGTGACGGCGTCGCTGAGCATGCTCCGCCGGAGGCCAGCAGAGCTTCGGCCGAGCCGGGCGGCCAGCTCATCGTGGGGCCATCCGACAGTGATCAGCGCCTGCAGCCGGCGACGGGTGCCCGTGGCGCCGACGAGGCTGCGCGACGCCCGGTTGGCCTGATCGATCCGGATGCGTAAGACCTGTTGGGCGGTCTCGGGCCGGACCCGCCGGATGCCGGCGTTGCCGTCGCGTTTGGGGGCGGCCAGTTCGCGGACGTGGCTGGTGGAGATGCCGGCAAGCATGGCTATCTGTTCGACGCCGATGCCGGCGGTGCGCAGCGCGCGGATGTGCTCGCGCACCGGGGCGGCGTCTACGAACGGCAGCCATCGGCCGAAGGTCTGCGCGCGGTGCACGGCGCGGCCGGCCGCGGTGTTGGCGGCAGTGCAGTCGGTGCATCGGCAGCGGTCCCTGACATAGGCGACGCGGGTTCCGTGGACATGCCGAGCACGCGGATGGGTGCAGTCCCGCTGCACCCGACTTCGAGCGCGCTGGACACGGCGACGTGCTCGCTCGATGGCCTGCCGGTGCTTGGCGCAGGAATGGCGCGCGTGGTGGACGTCGGCGAGGGCGTCGCCGGCGTACGTGCCGCTGTAGCCGCAGGCCGAGCAGGTTCGGGTGACGCTCACGACCTGCCCTGACCGGATGCGGCGATCGGCTGCCCGATGTTGATGTGGCCGCGACCGGGTACGCCGGCCTTGGCCAGAACCTCCTCGATCCAATCGGTGCGGAGACTGCCGGCGTCTCCGACGCGGTCGTCGAAGGCCATGGCCGTGAACTGCTGAGCGGCGGCGGCCCACTCCCGGTCGGACAGGGGCCGCTCAAGGTGGGCCTCGACGGTGGGCCGGTCGACGTAGGCGATGCTGGCACCGAGGACGTCGGCCAGGTCGGTGAGCAGCCGGTGAGTGTCGCCGCCGTAGCTGTCGACGAGGTCCTGCAGCACGCGGCGGCGAGCAGAGGAGACGTGGAACGGTGCAGGCGCAGAGGCTGCCGTTGTCCGTCGTCCCGGCTGACCGCACATCCCCGCTCCGCTGGTGAGTAGTCGCTCTCACCGGGAGAAGGCGCTTTTCGGAGCCGTTTGGTGACACCCGCCGAGAATCGGAAGAAGTCGCGGGGCACGGGAGAGATGGCTCCTCATCGGAGTGTCGGGCGAGTAGCCCGTGGAGTTGTCGTACAGGTGTGCGAGCCTCGGAGGCGTCTTGTCCATCCGCAGTTCGCTCGGAGGGAGCGGCACGGGATGCCAGGTAAGGCCCGCGTACACGAACTCGCCAAGGAGTTCGGAGTCGATAGCAAGACCCTGCTCGCCAAGCTCAAGGAGCTGGGCTTCTTCGTGAAGTCAGCGTCCAGCCTCGTAGAGGCGCCGGTGGCCCGACAGCTTCGGGAGTCCTTCCCGCACGGTCAACGGTCAACGTCGGCGCCAGGTCGTCCAGCTCCGCGATCAGCGGTGCAGGAGCACGCTGCCCCGTTGCCGCCCGTGAGACGGACGTCGTCTGCGCTGCCACCACGGCCGCAGCCGCTGCCCGCCTTCCCAAGCCGCCGACCCAGGCGTGAGTGGTATCGCGGAACCCCGCCGGAGGGGCTCACCAAGTACCTGCTCGACCACTACGTCGTCTGGCGGCGGGATCCGGAGGGGAGGCCGCCGGTTGGCTCCTGCTCCTACTTCGATGACGAGGTCCGCCAAGCGAGGGACCTCTCGGCCGAGTGGGCGCCGACTCTCTTCGATGGCCTTGAGTTCGGGGACATCGTGCGGTGGGTGCGGGAGGGTGCGCCTGCCCAATACGCGGGCGACCTGCACCGAGCGGGCGTCCGGCCGGAGGAGCTCAGTTGGTCGTACGAGGACCGAGGCGCCGAGCCCCTGAGCATGCGACTGATCCGCGGTCAGTGGACGGTGGAGATGGTCGTCAACGAAGTCGAGCGGCGGCGTCAACTGAGGTGATGCGGCGCTGGCCCGCCTCGCCAGCGGTGAAGCGGGCCAGTGTTGCCTTGGCGTTCGCCTCCATCTCATCTTCCGTCCCGCCCTAGTAGCAGGTGGGCCGAAGCGGATCAGGCGGGGCATTTGAGGCCCCCCTTGAGACGGCCGCCGGGAAGGAGAGCGGGGGGTGATTGTCGCTGTCGCGGGGCACCGCGACAGGCACTCTTTAGGCACCCAATACCCCCGCTATTAGCCGTCACGAGCCGTCGCAGCCAAACGCTTTGCACCGTCTCGGACCTGCGCTTTCAACGCGCGCCAACGCGAGCAAGCGCCTCAAGATCAAATCGCAGGGTTAGTGGTTCGAGTCCACTCGGGGGAGCAAAACAACAGGTCAGCCGCTTGCGTCGACGGCGGCATGGTGGCGGCCGACACTTCACCCCCAGGAACTCGTTATCCGGTTCCTGTCTGGTCTCGTACCCCGACCCGTCTCGTCCGCGTCGGTGGCGGCCTCGCCATCCGGTCGGTTCACTGCTGGTGTCGCGCTGGATCGAACCGATCATCGAGGCGGACGTCCTGCCTCAGCGTCCGAGTCGGCTCGTGGCGTCGAGTCCTACGACGTCGCCGACGACCCAGACCGCCGGTGGGCGGATCTCCTCTTCGACCAAGGTGGCGAAGAGTCCGGCGAGAGTGGTGCGCAGCACTCGCTGATTCGGCGTCGAGCCGTCGCTGATGATCGCGACCGGTGTCGACGGCGCGCGGCCGTGTTCCAGGAGGCTGTCGGCGATGGCCTGGGCAGTGTCCACGCCCATGAGGACGACGACGGTGCCGCGCAGCCGGCCGACAGCCGCCCAGTCGACGAGCGACTGCGGGTGGCCGGGCGGCACGTGTCCGGAGACGACGAGGAACTCGTGGGTCATGCCGCGGTGGGTGACCGGGATCCCGGCCAGCGCAGGGACCGCGATCGCGCTGGTTACGCCGGGCACGACCTCGACCGGCACGCCGGCAGCGAGGCACGCCTGCCACTCCTCCATCCCGCGGCCGAAGACGAAGGGGTCGCCGCCCTTGAGGCGGACCACCCGCCGGCCGGCGAGGGCGTGCTCGACCAGCAGCGCGTTGATCTGTTCCTGGGCCATCGACCGTCCGCGGGGCAGCTTGGAGGCGTCGATGACCTCGACCTCGGATGACAGCGACGCCAGCAGCGACTGCGGGGCCAGATGGTCGGCGACCACGACGTCGGCCTGCGCCAGTGCCTTGTGTCCCCGCACGGTGATCAGCCCTGGGTCGCCCGGTCCGCCGCCGACGAGCGTCACGCATCCGGTGCCTGTGCCGACGGGCGGGCGGGCCCCGTCGCCGATACTTCCGTCGGTCAGACCGGCCAGGACAGCGTCGCGCACGACCGCGGCGCGCGCCGGCCGGGCGTCGTCGTGCACGCCGACCACGAGGTCGCCCCATCTGCCGACGGCGGGCGTCCACGCGCTGGAAGATGCCTGGTCGTCGACGCGGGCGCAGAAGATGCGTCTCCGTTCGGCCTCTTCGGACACCGCCCTGTTGACGACCGAGTCGTCGGTCGCCGCTACTGCGAACCAGGCGCCGTCGAGATCGCCAGGCTCGTACCGGCGGCGCTGCCACGTGAGCCACCGTGGCGCGGCGAGCGCCTCCAGCGCCGGGGTCACCTGCGGGCTCACGACGGTGACGACAGCGCCGGCTGCCAGCAGGCCGGCCACCTGCCGGTGGGCGGATCGGCCGCCGCCGACCACGACCACCGTCCGTCCATGCAGCCGCAGGCCGACGGGATGGACCACTTCGGAACGGTCGCTGCGGGACGTCCCGGTCATCCGCTCTTCTCGGTGACGCCGGCGGAGTCGAAGGTGGCGACGTCGCGCAGCGCCCGGGCCGCGCTGGCCACCAGCGGGAGTGCCAGGAGCGCGCCGGTGCCCTCGCCCAGGCGCAGGTCGAGGCCGAGCAGCGGGCGCAGACCGAGGTGTCGCAGGGCGATGCCGTGTCCGGGCTCGGCGGAGGTGTGCCCGGCAAGTGCGTACTCCAGGGCCGTCGGGCACAGGGCGGCAGCGACGAGTGCGGCGGAGCCGGCGATCACGCCGTCGAGCAGGACCGGCGTGCGGGAGGCGGCCGCCCCGATGATGAACCCCGCGAGGGCTGCGTGCTCGAGACCGCCGATCTCGGCCAGGACGGCCAGTGCCGTCGCCGGGGTGGTGGGCCGCTCGGTCACCCGGCTCACGGCCCGGGTGACAACCTCGACCTTGCGGGCCAGCGTCGGGTCGTCCACGCCGGTGCCGCGGCCGGTCGCCGCGGCGGGGGCCGCCCCGGTGAAGGCGCAGACGAGCGCCGCCGAGGCCGTCGTGTTCGCGATCCCCATGTCGCCGGTGATCAGGCTGCCCGACGCGGTCGCCAGCCAGGAGGCCACCTCGATCCCCACCTCCACCGCCCGACGGGCCTCGTCGAGTGTCATCGCCGGACCCTCCGACAGGTCGGCGGTGCCGCGGCGCACCTTGCGGTCGAGGAGGCCGGGGACGACGTCGAGGACGGTGGCGACGCCGACGTCCACTACCACCACCTCGGCTCCGAGTTCCGCCGCGAAAGCGTTCACGACGGCTCCACCGGCCAGGATGTTGGCGACCATCTGGGCGGTCACCTCCTGCGGCCACGGCGTGACGCCCTGGGCGTGCACTCCGTGATCGGCGGCGAAGACGGCGACCGCCGCCGGCGCGGGCAGGGGGGCGGGGCAGGTGCCCGCGATCCCGGCAAGCTGGGCCGCGACGTCCTCCAGCACGCCCAGCGAACCCAGGGGCTTGGTCATCCGGTCCAGGCGATCGCGGGCCGCCCGCTCGGCCGTGGCGTCGCGCGGGGCGACGGCGGCGATCGTGGCGCCCAGCAGGGTGCCTGGGAAGGGGGTCGTGAGGGTGCTCAACGGATCTCCTCGGAAGGGGTCAGGATCGTGGCGAGCGCTGCAGTGAACGCCCGGGTCGTCGCCGGGTCGCGGACGGCGACCCGGAGGTGGTCGGTGGAGAGCCCGGGGAAGGTGTCGCCCCGGCGCACGGCCCAGCCGTGCTCGCGCAGCGCCAGCCGGACCCGCGCCCCGTCAGGCACGCGCAACAACAGGAAGGACGAGCGGGGGTCGCCTTCCACCGTCACGCCGGGCGGGAGCGCGTTCAGCAGCGCGGCCCGCCGACCGGTCAGCTCGCGGGCGGCGGCGTCGGCCTCCGCGCGGGCGGCCGGTGAACTGCAGGCCTCCAATGCCGCGAGGGCCGGGGTGGAGACCGGCCAGTGCGGCTGGTGCGCGGCGAGCGCGCCGATCAGGTCGGCCGGCCCGAGCGCGTAGCCGACCCGGAGACCGGCCAGCCCCCAGGTCTTGGTCAGGCTGCGGATGACGAGCAGCCCCGGGAGGTCGCTCCGCCGGGCCAGTGATGCCGGCTCCCCCGGCACGGTGTCGGCGAACGCCTCGTCGACGACGAGCACCCGACCCGGCCGGGCCAACGCCGCGACGTCTGCCGCGGGGTGCAGCACCGATGTCGGGTTGGTGGGGTTGCCGAGGACGACCAGGTCGGCGTCGTCCGGAACAGCCCCCGGATCCAGCCGGAAGCCGTCATCGGCGCTGAGCACCAGATGGGTGACCGCATGCCCC
>JAOPWH010000097.1 GCA_025965795.1 Blastococcus sp. | reverse complement strand
GGCTCGAGGATGTTCCCCAGGTGCTTGCTCATCTTGCGGCCGTCCTCGGCGAGGATGTGGCCCAGGCACAGCACGTTCTCGTAGGAGCTCTTCTCGAACACCAACGTGCCGATCGCCATCAGCGTGTAGAACCAGCCGCGGGTCTGGTCGATCGCCTCGGCGATGAACTGCGCCGGGTAGGCGGCCTGGAACTCCTCGTTGTTCCGGTGCGGCGCGCCCCACTGTGCGAACGGCATCGAGCCGGAGTCGTACCAGGCGTCGATGACCTGGCGGACCCGGCGGAACGTGCCGTCCTCCCCGGGCAGGGTGAAGGTGACGTCGTCGATGAACGGCCGGTGCGGGTCCAGGGCGGACAGGTCGCGGCCGGTCAGCTCCGACAGCTCGGCCAGCGAGCCGACGGCCACCAGGCGGGTCGGGTCGGCGTCGTTGCGCCAGATCGGCAGGGGAGTGCCCCAGTACCGGTCCCGGGAGAGCGCCCAGTCGACGTTGTTGTCCAGCCAGTCGCCGTACCGGCCGTGCTTGATGTTCGCGGGGTACCAGTTCGTCTTCTCGTTCTCCGCGAGCAGCTGATCCTTGACCAGGCTGGTGCGGATGTACCAGGACGGCTGCGCGTAGTACATGAGCGGCGTGTGGCAGCGCCAGCAGTGCGGATAGCTGTGCTCGTAGCGCAGTTCCCGGTAGAGGACGCCGCGGTTCTTCAGGTCCTCGACGAGCGCGGCGTCGGCGGCCTTGAAGAAGTGCCCCCCGACGAGCGGCACGTCGGCCAGGAAGTGCCCCGTCGCGTCGATGGGGTTGACCACGGGGAGGCCGTAGCCGCGGCACACCGCGAGGTCGTCGGCGCCGAACGCGGGGGACTGGTGGACCAGTCCGGTGCCGTCCTCGGTCGTCACGTACTCCGCGAGGACGACGTAGTGCGCGTCCCCGGGCTTCCCGTCGGTTTCGGTGGGGAAGTCCACCAGCTCGAACGGCCGCTGGTAGTGCACGCGCTCCCAGTCGCGACCCGTCGTGCGGGCCAGCACCTCCACGTCGTCTCCGAGGACGGCGGCCACCAGCGGCTCGGCGACGACGAAGGTGCCCCGGTCGGTGCGGGCGACCACGTAGGCCACGTCGGGGTGCATCGCGACGGCGGTGTTGGACGGCAGCGTCCAGGGGGTCGTCGTCCAGACCAGGAGGTCGGCCTTGCCGGCCCATTCGCCGCTGGTCACGGGGAGCCGCACGTAGACAGAGGGGTCGGTCAGCGTCTCGTAGCCCTGGGCCACCTCGTGGTCGGACAGGCCGGTGCCGCAGCGGGGGCAGTAGGGGGCGACGCGGTGGTCCTCGACGAGCAGGCCCTTGTCGAACACCTGCTTGAGCGACCACCAGACGCTCTCGATGTAGCTGGGATCCATCGTCCAGTAGGCCGTGGACATGTCCACCCAGTACCCCATGCGCCGGGTGAGCTCGGAGAACGAGTCGACATGGCGCTCCACCGACTCACGGCAGCGAGCGTTGAACTCGGCGATGCCGTAGCGCTCGATGTCGGGCTTGCCGGCGAAACCGAGCTCCTGCTCGACGGCGATCTCCACCGGCAGGCCGTGACAGTCCCAGCCCGCGCGACGGGGCACGTGCCAGCCCTGCATAGTCTTGAACCGCGGAAAGACGTCCTTGAACGCGCGCGCCTCGATGTGGTGCGTGCCCGGCCGGCCGTTCGCCGTCGGCGGACCCTCGTAGAACACCCACTGCGGAGAGTCCGCGGTGCGCTCCATCGAGCGCGCGAAGACCTTGTCGGCCTCCCACCGCTCCAGGATCTGGTGCTCGAGGGCCGGGAGGTCGACCTGCGGGGGCAGGGCGCGGAAGGGGCCTTCTGTGCCGGGCTGGGCGCTCACGGCGTCCATCATCCCCGACCGACGGACCTGCCCGGTCCTCCGGGCCGGTCCGTCCCGCCGGACGGGCGGGTACGGGAGACTGCGCCCCATGAGGAGCGGCGGCAGGTGAACACCACCGTGACCCTCGCCCTCGCCATCGGCGCGCTCGTCGTCCTCGTGGCCGCGGTGGCGTTGCGGCTGGCCGACCGGCTCGGCCTGCCGAGCCTCCTGCTCTACCTGGCCCTCGGCGTCGGTCTGGGAGAGAGCGGCGTCGGCGTCCAGTTCGAGGACGCCGAGCTGACCCAGACCCTCGGCGTGGCGGCCCTGGTGATCATCCTGGCCGAGGGCGGTCTGACCACCCGGTGGAGCGACGTCCGTCGCGCGATCGGCCCCGGAGTCGCCCTGGCCACGGTCGGCGTCGCGGTGAGCGTCGGTGCCACCGCCGCGCTCACCGTCTGGCTGCTCGGCTACTCCTGGGGCTTCGCCCTGCTGCTCGCCGCGGTGATCAGCTCGACGGACGCGGCGGCGGTCTTCGCCGGCCTGCGGCGGCTGCCGCTGCCGCGACGGATCGCGGCGGCCATCGAGGCCGAGAGCGGGCTCAACGACGCCCCCGCCATCCTGCTGGTCACCGCTCTGGCCGCCTCGCTCACCGGCAGGGTTTCCGACGCATGGTGGCTGGTCGGGGCCACCGTGGCGATCGAGCTGGTGGGTGGCGCTGCCGTCGGCGTCCTGATCGGCCTCGGCGGCGCGGAGCTGCTGCGGCGGGTGGCGCTGCCTCTGGCCGGCTTCTATCCGCTGGCCATGCTCGCGCTCTGCGTGCTCGCCTTCTCGGCGGCGTCGCTGGCGCACGCGTCGGGCTTCGTGGCGGTCTATCTGTGCGGCGTGGTGCTCGGCAACGCGGCGCTGCCGCACCGGTCGGCCAGCCTCGGCTTCGCCGAGGGCATGGCGTCACTGGCCCAGATCGGCCTGTTCGTGCTGCTCGGGCTGCTGGCGTCGCCGGCTCGCCTGTTGGACGCTCTGGGCCCGGCACTGGTGGTCGGGGGAGTTCTGCTGCTGATCGCCCGGCCGATGTCGGTGGCACTGAGTCTCGCCTGGTTCCGCATTCCCTGGCCGCAGCAGGCCTTCGTCTCGTGGGCGGGGCTGCGCGGCGCGGTCCCGATCGTGCTGGCCACCTTTCCGCTGACCGCCGGCGTGCCGGACGCGCGGTCGATCTTCGACACGGTGTTCGTCCTCGTGGTCGTGTTCACGCTGGTTCAGGGCACCTCGCTGCCGTGGGTGGCGCGGCGGTTGGGCATCGCCGCCCCGGTGGCGCCCCGGGACGTCGCGGTCGAGTCGGCGCCGCTGGACGCGCTCGACGCCGACCTCATGCAGGTCACCGTGCCCGCGGGATCCCGCCTGCACGGCGTCTACCTCCCGGAACTCCGGCTGCCCGAGGACGCCGCCGTGATGCTGATCGTGCGCGAGGGCCGGTCGTTCGTCCCGGACGAGAACACCAGGCTGATGCGCGGGGACCAGGCGTTGCTCGTGGCCGCCCGCCGGTCACGGCCCGAGGCCGAGCGCCGGCTGCGGGCCATCAGCCGCGCCGGCCGGCTGGCCACCTGGCGCGGCGAGCGAGGAGCGGTCACCGGGATCGACTGATTCGGGCGTGCACCATGAGGGCATGTCGGCCCCGCCGCCCGTCGAGCTCCTCGAGAGCAGGACCGAGCCCTCCCGGCTGCACGCCCGCTGGACGGCGCTGCCCCCACGCGGCCGCCGGCTGCTCGCCGGTCTCCTCGTCGTCGTGCTGCTGGGTGCCGGAGTGGTCTGGTTGCGCGACTGGGCGGCCGAGCGGGCGCTGGAGCGCCGTGTGGTGCTGACGACGTCCTTCGGGCTGGCGTCGTCCTCCACCTCGCCGCCGGGTGGATCGGTCGGGTACTTCGTCGTGGTGCGCAACGAAGGGGCGCGTGCCCTGTCGGTCACCGGGGTCCAGGTGAGCACCGCCCGGCTGCGGCTGCGCATGCGCGACGACTGGGACAGGCGCCTGGCCCCCGGGACCGAGGCAGCGATTCCCATGTCGGTGCGGCTGAGCTGCATCCCGGGCGCGGGGGAGCCCGACCTCCCGGCCGAGATCTCGCTGCGTCGAGCCGACGGCGGGTCGACGACGCGGCGTGTCGTCCTGCGGCCTGCCGCGCAGCTCCTCGACGTCGCCTCGACGCTGTGCGACGTCCGGCCGGATCTGCGGGACCACGAGCTGTCCGGGCCCGTCCTCCGGGACTGATCCCGGAGACGGGAGCGCGCTGGTCACCTCTCCATAACGGAACGAGTCCATCGTGCGCACTCCTGTGGCGTCCCTCACACGCGCGTGCCAAGGTTCCCAGAGACCCACCTGACGGCCCGACGACCTGCGAATTCTGCGGCTCGGACAGCTGGGTGGCGCAAAGACACCGGCATGGAATCCAGGAGAGGACCTCACATGGCCGCCATCACCTATGACCGTGCGACCGTGCAGTACCCGGGGGCCGAACGGCCCTCGGTGAATGCGCTGGATCTCGAGATCGCCGACGGCGAGTTCCTGGTCCTGGTCGGACCGTCGGGCTGCGGGAAGTCGACCTCGCTGCGCGCGCTCGCCGGGCTGGAGGCGGTGGCCGACGGCACGATCCGGATCGGGGACAAGGACGTCACGCACCTGCCGCCGAAGGAGCGGGACATCGCGATGGTGTTCCAGAACTACGCGCTGTACCCGCACATGACGGTCGCCGACAACATGGGCTTCGCGCTGAAGATCTCCGGGATGAAGAAGGAGGAGACGCGCAAGCGCGTCGAGGACGCCGCCAAGATCCTCGATCTGACGGAGTACCTGGACCGCAAGCCGAAGGCGCTCTCGGGTGGTCAGCGGCAGCGCGTGGCGATGGGCCGGGCGATCGTGCGCAGCCCGCAGGCGTTCCTGATGGACGAGCCGCTCTCGAACCTCGACGCCAAACTGCGGGTGCAGACCCGCACCGAGATCGCCGCCCTGCAGCGGCGGCTGGGCACGACGACCGTCTACGTCACCCACGACCAGGTCGAGGCCATGACCATGGGCGACCGGGTGTGTGTGCTCAAGGACGGCTACCTGATGCAGGTCGACACCCCGCGCAACCTCTACGACAAGCCGGACAACGTCTTCGTGGCCGGTTTCATCGGCTCGCCGGCCATGAACCTGATCGACGTGGACCTCGACGGCGACGGCGCGGTGCTGGGGGGCCGTTCGTTCCCGCTGCCGCGCGCGACGATGGCGGCGCTGGCGGAGGACGGCTCGAAGACGGCGACCCTCGGCTTCCGGCCTGAGGGCGTCCGCCTGGTCGGGGAGGGCGAGGGCTTCCCCTTCGAGGTCGTGGTGGTCGAGGAGCTGGGGTCCGACGCCTACGCCTACGGCACCATGCACACCTCGCGAGGCACGGAGGGCGACAAGCTCCTGACGCTGCGCGTCGACGCCCGGAAGCCGCCCATGAAGGGCGAGATCATCCACATCCAGATCAACCCCGACGAGGCGCACGCGTTCTCCGCGTCGACCGGCCGCCGGGTCTCCGGCGACGCCGCCCCCGCCCCCGGCGGTGGCGCCACCCGCGTCTCCCAGGCCTGACCGGGCCGACAGGCCCGCCGCGTCTCGCATCGACATCGCCCCTCGACGGGGCAGACCCCTCGACCAAGCAAGAGTCCGAAGGAGTGCACACACATGCGCATCAGATCCAGCTTCGCCGCGAGCGCCGCACTCGGCGCCGTCGCGGTCCTCACCACCGGGTGCCTGAGTTCCGGTGGCGGCGGTGGCGGCGGCAACGCCAACACCAGCAAGAACATCGAGATCATGTACGCGTTCACCACTGATCAGGAGTCGGGATTCAAGGACGAGGTGAACGCCTGGGCGAAGGACAACAACGTCACGGTCAAGTTCACCCAGAGCGGCGACTTCAACTCCCTGATCAACACCCGCGTCCAGGGCAACGACGCACCGGACGTGGCGCTGTTCCCACAGCCGGGAATCATGAAGGACATGGCGGCTCAGGGCGAGCTCGCCGACCTCTCCAGCGTCGTGGACCAGGGTGACCTGGACAAGCTGATCCAGGGCGCGCTGGACACCGGCATGGTCGACGGCAAGCAGTACGCGATCCCGATGAGCATCAACGTCAAGAGCATCGTGTTCTATCCGAAGAAGGCGGCGGCAGCGGCCGGACTCACGGCGCCGCCCCAGACGCTCGACGAACTGCAGAGCCTGAGCACGAAGATCGCGAGCACCGGCACCACCCCGTGGTGCTTCGGCATCGAGTCCGGTCCCGCGACGGGTTGGCCGGCCACCGACTGGGTCGAGAACCTGATGGTGAGCAACTACGGCGCCGACGTCTACAACCAGTGGGTCGCCCACGAGATCCCGTTCAACGACCCCAGGGTTCTCGATGTGCTCAACCAGATCGACAAGCTGCTGCTGGCCGACGGTCAGGTGAACGGCGGCCGGAAGTCGATCTCGGGGAACAACTTCGGCACTGCCGCCAACGCGATGTTCGACAACCCACCCGGCTGCTACATGTACCGCCAGGGGAACTTCGTCGCCAAGGCTGGCGGCTTCCCGGACGCCGTCCTCGCCGACCTCGACAACACCGTCGGCGTCTTCCCGATGCCGGGCAAGACGGCCGCGGAAAAGCCGGTTCTCGGCGGCGGCGACCTCGCCGGGATCTTCAGCAAGGACAACGAGTCGGCAAAGAAGCTCGTCCAGTTCCTCGCGTCCAAGGACTACGGGACGAAGGGGTACGCCGAGACCGGCGCCTGGATCTCTCCCAGGACGGACTTCGACACGAGCCTGTACCCGACCGAGCTGCTGGGCTCGATCGCGAAGATCGCGTACGAGTCCACGGCGTTCGTCTTCGACGGGTCCGACCAGATGCCGGGTGAGGTCGGGTCCGGCACGTTCTGGTCGGAGATGACCTCCTGGATCAGTGGTGAAGAGGACGCGAAGACGGCTCTGGACAACATCGAGAACAGCTGGCCTGCCTGAGCCGCAGGGGGTGCCGGGCGGCCTGACCGCCCGGCACCCCAGCACACCGCCGTGTTTCCCCGCTGCTCCGACGGGAGGCCCCCGTGACCATCAAGATCTTGAATGCGATCATCGCCGTCGTCGGCGGTGTGCTCGGCGCGATCGTTCTCTACTGGCTGCTCAACAAGCTGGCCGAACTCCTGCCCGGGCGGTGGGAGGATCGGGTCAAGCCCTATCTCTTCCTGCTGCCGGCGGTCGCCGCCATCTCGCTGTACCTCATCTATCCGGCGATCCAGACCTTGATCTACAGCTTCGCGAACAAGAACAGCACCGCGTTCGTGGGCTTCGACAACTACACGTCGCTCCTGAAATCGCAGAACTTCCAGAACACGCTGTTCAACACGTTGCTCTGGATCATCATCGTGCCGGCCGCAGTGATCGTCGTAGGCCTCCTCATCGCCACCCTGGCCGACCGCCTCGGTCCCCGGGGCGAGAAGTTGTCCAAGACACTGATCTTCCTGCCGATGGCCATCGGTGCGGTCAGCGCCGGTGCCATCTGGAAGTTCGTCTACGCAGTGCGGCCGCCCGGGCAGAACCAGATCGGCCTGTTCAACGGGATCTTCACCGGGCTCGGTGGCGATCCGGTCAACTGGCTCCAGCTCAGCACGCTCCGTTTCAACAGCCTGCTGCTCATGGTCATGCTCCTGTGGATGCAGGCCGGTTTCGCGATGGTGCTGCTGTCGGCGGCGATCAAGGGCGTACCGACCGAGACCCTCGAAGCGGCTCGCCTCGACGGTGCGGCCGAGGGAACGATCTTCTTCCGGATCGTCGTCCCGCAGATCCGGACGACGCTGATCACCGTGTTCATCACGGTGCTGATCGGCGTCCTGAAGACTTTCGACATCGTGTACGTCATGACCAACGGGCGATCCAAGACCAACGTCATCGCGGTGGACTTCTTCAATCAACTGTTCACGAACCGGAACAACGGCAACGCCGCGGCCATCGTCGTGATGCTGCTGATCATCATGATCCCGGTCCTGGTTTTCCAGGTCCGTCAGTTCCGTGCCGAGGAGGCCGCCCGATGAGCGGAACGCAAGCGGTCACCGCGACGCCGGTCCAGCTGCCCGAGCAGTCGACCTCGATCGGGTCCCGCCGCAACCGCAAGCGGAAGCACGACCCGACGGCGAAGTCGCCGATGTGGGTGCGCATCGTCCTGGGGCTGATCTGCCTCGCCTGGGTGATCCCTACGTTCGGCCTCGCCGTCACGTCCTTCCGCGCGAAAGACGACGCGGCGACGTCGGGCTGGTGGACGATCTTCACTACCCCGTCCAACTTCACCCGGCTGACGCTGAAGAACTACAGCGACGTCTTCTCCCAGACCGACATGGGCGAGGCGTTCGTCAACAGCATCGCGATCACGGTCCCGGCGACGATCATCCCGATCCTGATCGCCGCGTTCGCCGCGTACGCGTTCTCCTTCATGCAGTTCCCGGGCCGTGACCTGCTGCTGATCGTCATCGTCGGGCTGCTGGTGGTGCCTACCCAGGTGGCCCTCGTCCCGCTGCTGAAGATCTACGGGGCGCTCGGGCTCAACGGCACCCTGCCCGCCGTGTGGCTGACCCACATCGGCTTCGGCATGCCGCTGGCGGTCTACATCATCCGCAACTACATGTCGACGCTGCCGAAGGAAGTGATCGAATCGGCCAAGATCGACGGGGCCAGCCACTTCCAGACCTTCTGGCGGCTGATCCTTCCCATGTCGACGCCGGTCCTGGCCTCGTTCGCGATCTTCCAGTTCCTCTGGGTCTGGAACGACCTGCTCAACGCGTTGATCTTCGCCGGGCAGAACTCTCCGCTCCCCGTCTCCCTCAACCGGCTGATCGGTTCCGAAGGCCAGGGCTGGCAGTTGCTCACCGCCGGCGGTCTGTTCACGATGATCGTTCCCATCATCGTGTTCCTCTCGCTGCAGCGGTACTTCGTCCGCGGACTCACCGCCGGGTCGGTGAAGGGCTGACGGGTAACCCCATGCCTGACGTGCTGGCCACCGTCGCCGTAGCGCGGCAGGAGGCGCGGGTCTACGAGCACGGCTGGCAGTCCTGGAGCCCGACGGTGGCCTACGGCCTGGACCAGCGGCCGTTCCGTCCGGTCAACGATGCGCGACGGGTGGGCAACTACCGCCCCGAGCGAACCGCACCGCACGACGTGTTCTGGGGCGAGGGGCTGCTGGCCGTCGACCCGGGCACGGGCGACGGCGTGCACGTCTTCGCCGCCCCGTCGGCGTCCGGTCCGATCCCGTCGATCTCCGCTGCGGTGTCCGGCGACGACGTGGTGGTGCGAGCCGACGGGGACGTCGTCCACACGGTCGTCGACGCCGGCCCCGTCGCCGACGGCTACACCGCGATCGACGGTGCGCTGGCCCGGTGGGCCGACGACTTCACCGCCGGCGAGGGCGTCGGCCCGCTCCGGCCGCCGCCCACCGCCTGGTGCTCCTGGTACCACTACTTCGAGGAGGTCTCCCAGACCGACATCGAGGAGAACCTCGAGGCGATGGGTGAGCTCGACCTCCCCCTGGCCGTGGTGCAGATCGACGACGGCTACCAGGCGGAGATGGGGGACTGGCTGGCGCTCTCGGACCGGTTCGCCTCCCTGCCGGACATCGTCGGCCGGATCCGGGGCGCCGGACGCAGGGCGGGGATCTGGGTCGCGCCGTTCCTGATGGGGGAGCGGTCGGCGCTGCTCCGCGACCATCCCGACTGGGCGATCGGCGACGTGTCCCCGGGGACGGGGTGGGGTCAGGACCTGGCCGCCCTCGACGTCACCCACGCCGGCGCCGAGGCCTATCTGCGGGAGGTCTTCGGCACGCTCCGCGAGGTCGGCTTCGACTACTTCAAGATCGACTTCATCTACGCCGGAGCTATGGAGGGCCGCCGGGCCGATCCGTCGGTCAGCGGCGTCGAGGCCTACCGACACGGCCTGCGGGTCATCCGGGACGCGATCGGGCCGGAGGCGTACCTGCTGGGGTGCGGCGCGCCGATCCTGCCCAGCGTGGGTCTGGTCGACGCGATGCGCATCGGCCCCGACATCGGCCACCACTTCGAGCCGCTGGACGGTGATCTCTCGCAGCCCTCCCAGCGGGCGGCCGCGCAGAACTCGCGGTGGCGCGCCTGGCAGCACGGCCGGTTCTGGGTCAACGATCCCGACTGCCTGGTGGCCGGACCGCACGTGGAGCGGCGGGAGGACTGGGCGCGGGTCATCGAGAACTACGGCGGCCTGCGCACCAGCAGCGACCGGCTGCGCGGGCTCGACGACTGGGGGCTGGAGACGACGCGCCGGCTGATCCGCCCGGGAGACGTCACTCCGTTCGTGCCCTGAGGTCCGCCGTCGACCGTCCGGAGCGAGGGAAGAGAAGTGCACTTCGTGTTCAGTCCGCCGGCCGAGGCGGCGGCCGGCCTGCTGGCCCTGCCCTGGGACCAGCCGCTGGAGCTGTGGAGCGACGACCGGCTCACCGAGATCCCGCAGCGCGGCATCTCCCGGCACGTCGTCCGCTTCATCGCCCAGGAGCGGGAGGTCTTCGCCCTCAAGGAGATCCCGGAGCGGCTGGCCCGTCGCGAGTACTCGATCCTGCGCCGCCTCGGCCAGCTCGGTATCCCCGCGGTCGACGTGCTGGGGGTCGTGGTGGAGCGGCCCGACGAGCTCGACGCGATGCTGGTCACCCGCTTCCTCGACTTCTCCTCCTCCTTCCGTGCACTGTTCGCCAACCCCCGGCGGGCGAACATGGCCGATCGCCTGCTCGACGCCCAGGTCGAACTGCTCGTGCGGCTGCATCTGGCCGGGGTCATGTGGGGCGACTGCTCGCTGTCCAACACCTTGTTCCGCTTCGACGCCGGCGCCATGGCTGCCTACCTGGTCGACGCCGAGACCGCCGAGGTCCATCCGCAGCTGTCCACCGGACTGCGCGAGTACGACGTCGACATCGCCCACGAGAAGGTCGCCGCCGAACTCCTGGACCTGCAGGCGGGTGAGCTGCTGGCCGACGACGTCGATCCGATCGAGGTCGCCGACGACCTCGTCGAGCGCTACCGGCGGCTGTGGCACGAGCTCACCGACGAGGAGGTCATGCCGCGCGACCAGCAGCGGTACCGCATCGGCGAGCGGATCCGGCGGCTGCACGACCTGGGATTCGACGTGGACGAGGTCGAGCTGATCGAGGATCCCGGGGGCGGCAGCCGGCTCCGGCTCACCACCCGGGTCGCCGAACCCGGCCGGCATCGCCGCGAGTTGCTGGCCCTGACCGGGCTGGACGTCTGGGAGAACCAGGCCCGCCGGCTCCTCGCCGACATCGCGAGCTTCCGCGGCTGGATGGAGCAGGTCGAGCAGCGGCGCGTGCCCCAGGCCGTCGCTGCCAGCCGGTGGCTGACCGAGGTCTACCGCCCGGTGACGGAGGCGATCCCGACCCACCTGCGCAACCGGCTGGACGAGGCGGAGATCTTCCACGAGATCCTCGAGCACCGCTGGTTCCTGTCCGAGGCCGCGGGGCGCGACGTCGGGACCATGGCCGCGGCGCGGGACTACTTCGCCCGAGTGCTCCCCGAGGTACCCGAGGACCTCGTGACGCCGGGGGTCGCGCTCGTCGGCGCCGACCGGGACGCGGACAGCGGCATGGCGGTCCCCGGTGACGAGTGATCCGCGACGGCCGGGCTACCACTTCACCGTCGACGCCGGATGGATCAACGACCCGCTGGGCGTCACCTGGCACGGCGACGCCGACGCCGGCCGGTACGAGCTCTTCTACCAGCTCAACCCGGAGGCGGCGGTCTGGGCGCCGGCCTGCCGCTGGGGACAGGCGACCTCGCCGGACCTGGTGCGCTGGGGGGATCCGCGCACCGCGCTGGAGCCGGGGCCCGACGAGACCGGCTGCTGGTCCGGCTCGGTCGTCGTCGACGGGGGAGTGCCGATGATCGTCTACACGAGCGTCCTGGCCGACGCCCCGGGACAGGGCCGGATCGCGCTCGCCCAGGGGGACGCGGGCTGGCGGCGATGGACGCCCGACCCGGGCGGGCCGGTGATCGCCGCGCCGGCCCCCGAGCTCGGCCTCGCCCACGTCCGCGATCCCTTCGTCTGGCGGCAGGGGGACGAGTGGCGGATGGTCGTCGGCGCCGGCAGCGCCGAGGGTCAGCCGTCGGTGCTCCAGTACTCCTCACCGGATCTTCGCCGCTGGCGGCCGGACGGCGTGGTCGCCGGCCCCGAGACCGACGTCGAGGGGCCCGGCGGAGCGGTCTGGGAGTGCCCCCAGCTCTTTCCGTTCGGCGATGCCTGGGCGCTGGTGGTGTCCGTGTGGAACGAGGAGCCCGCCGGGCTGGCCTGCGCGGTCGGCGACTACGACGGCCGGCGGTTCACCGCGCGGAGCTGGCAGCGGCTCGCCGACAACCCCCTCTACGCCGCCACGGTGTTCGCCGATGCGCAGGGACGGCGCTGTGCCCTCTCCTGGCTGCAGGAGGCCGCGGGCACCGATTCGGCGGACGGCGCACCGGAGAGCGCCTGGGCGGGCGCGCTGTCGGTGCCGTGGCTGCTCGTTCCCGACGGGGACCGCCTCGCCGTCCGGCCGCATCCCGACGTCGACACGCTGCGGACCGGCGTCCGTGGCCGTCTCGGGCCGTCGTCCCTGTCGGCCGAGCCGACGCTCCTCGGCGATCTGCCAGGGTCCGCCGACGTCGAGCTGCGCGCCGATCCGGCCGGCGGGCCGGTCCTGGTGACCGTCGACGAGGCCGGCGGTCGGCTGCTCACCGTGGAGGCCGACCCGGGCGCCGGCGAGCTGCGGCTGCTCGTGTCCGGAATGCCGGACGCCCGTGCGCCGCTCCACCTCGACCCGGACGGCGCGCTGAACCTGCGCCTGCTGCTGGACGCCGGGGTCGTCGAGGCGTTCCCCGGTGGCGGAGCCGTCGTCGCCGCCCGGCTGCGACCCTCGGGCGGAACCGTGACCCTCGGCGTCTCGGGGGCGGGCACCGGCGCGCGCCTGGACCGGCTCGTGGTGCACGGCATGGAGCGGGTCTTCGGCTGACGTCCGCCGCACACGGCTATCGTCGGTGCGGCCGAGACCGTCGGCTGATCCCAGCCGAGGAGCACCCCCTGTCCGAGCAGCCCGCACCGGCGGACGACGACGCCGTGCCCGTCCGGCGCCCCCGCACCCGGCTCCTGCTGGCTCTGGCGGCCGTGATCCTGCTCGCCGACCTGGCCACGAAACTGCTCGTCGTCGCCTCCATCGCACCGGGCGAGAACATCCGCGTGCTGGGCGGACTGCTCTACCTGACCCACCTGCGCAACGTGGGCGCCGCATTCTCCTTCGCGGAGGGCTTCACCATCCTGTTCACGGTCATCGCCGTCGCCGTCGCCGTCGTCATCGTGCGCACCGCGCGGCGGCTGTACTCGACCGGCTGGGCCATCTCCTTGGGCCTCGTGCTGGGCGGGGCCGTGGGCAATCTGCTGGACCGCATCTTCCGCGATCCCGGGTTCCTGCGGGGCGGCGTCGTCGACTTCCTGTCGGTGTTCGGCCCGGACGGCCGCGTCTGGCCGGTGTTCAACGTCGCCGACTCGGCGATCGTCTGCGGTGGGGTGCTGGGGGCGCTCCTGGCGCTGCGGGGGATCGACTTCGACGGCTCCCGGACCGGCGCGCGATCCACCGCCGAGACCTCCTGACCGCCCGGACCGGGACCCGGCGGTCACAATGGGCGGCGTGACCAGCGATCCCGGTAGGCCCGTGTCCGGGGTGAGCCGTGCGCTGCCGGTGCCCGACGGGCTCGAGGGCCAGCGGGTCGACCAGGCGCTGTCGCGGCTGTTCGGGCTGACGCGGACGACCGCCGCCGAGGTGGCCGACGCCGGCAACGTCGTCGTCGACGGGCGGGTGCGCGGCAAGGGCGACCGGCTGACCGGCGGTAGCTGGCTCGAGGTCGAGCTGCCCGCGCCACCGGGGGAGCCCGTCGCACCCCGGCCCGTCGAGGGGATGACGATCCTGCACGACGACGACGACGTGGTGGTGGTCGACAAGCCCGTGGGCGTGGCCGCGCATCCGAGCCCCGGCTGGGACGGGCCGACCGTCGTCGGCGGGCTTGCCGCGGCCGGCTACCGCGTCTCCACCTCCGGTGCGGCGGAGCGGCAGGGGGTCGTCCACCGACTGGACGCCGCGACGACCGGGGTCATGGTGGTGGCCAAGAGCGAGCGGGCCTACACCGCGCTGAAGGCGGCCTTCAAGGAGCGCACGGTCGAGAAGGGTTACCACGCCCTCGTGCAGGGGCACCCCGACCCGTCCCGCGGAACCATCGACGCGCCCATCGACCGGCATCCCCGGCACGACTGGCGCTTCGCGGTGGTCAGCGGCGGGCGTCCTTCCATCACGCACTACGAGGTGATCGAGGCCTTCCCGGCCGCCAGCCTGGTCGACATCAAGCTGGAGACCGGCCGCACGCACCAGATCCGTGTGCACTTCTCCGCGCTCCGGCATCCGTGCGTCGGCGACGCGACCTACGGCGCCGACCCGACCCTGGCCGCCCGGCTGGGCATCAGCCGGCAGTGGCTGCACGCGGTCCGGCTCGGCTTCCCGCACCCGGCCGACGGGCGATGGGTCGAGTTCACCAGCGAGTACCCGACCGACCTCGCCGGCGCGCTGGCAGTCCTGCGCGCCGAGACCTGAGCGACCGGCCGTGCAGGGGCTGCCGGGATCCCTGGCCGAGTTCGGCCCCGCAGCCCTGTCGGCCGTCGTCGTCGCGGGCTACCTGGTCGTCGGCGAGCCGCTCGTCGGGCACGTCCTGCATCGCCGCTTCGAGGGCCGGCTGCGCAGCGACCCGAGCGCCCGGCGCTCCTTCTACCGTCGTCTGCTGGTCCTCGAGTGGGGGCTGGCGGTCGTCGCCTTCGTGATCTGGCTCTCGGCCCCCGGCGTGGACGCGGGGCAGGTGGGCCTGCGCTGGCCCGAGCAGTGGCCGGGTCCGCTCACCCTCGTGGTCGTCGTCCTGGTCGTGGTGTTCGTCCTCGTCTCCACCCGGGCGTTGCGCGGCGGCGCATTGCTGGAGGCGCCGGACGCCGCGCGCCGCCGGGGCGAGGGCCGGCACTCCGAGCCGCCCGGTGCCGCCACCCTGGCCGTCCTGCCCCGGACGGCGGGGGAGCGGCGGCTGTTCACCGTCGTCGGCGTGACGGCCGGCGTGTGCGAGGAATGGCTCTATCGCGGGTTCTTCCTCGCCGTGGTCGCCGCGGTGGCCGGCGGGGTCACCGACGAGGTGCTGGTGGTGGTCGCCGGTGTCGCCTTCGGGCTCGCGCACGCCTATCAGGGCCGGGCCGGGATCGTGACCACCGGCGTGCTCGGCGGCGTGCTGGCGGCGCTGTACCTGTCCACGGGCTCGCTGCTGCTGCCGGTCCTGCTGCACGCGGCGATCGACCTGCGTTTCCTGCTCGTCCCGTCCCGTGTCCTGCCCGCCGGGCGGGGGGCCGCATGAGCGGCCCGACCGCCGCGCCCGCGACCGCGGCGGACTGGCCGGAGCTGGTCGCGCTGCGCACCCGCGTCTTCGTCGAGGAGCAGGGCGTGCCGGCCGAGATCGAGCAGGACGCGGCCGACGCCACGGCCGTGCACGTGCTCAGCCGCGACGACGCCGGCCGCGTCGTCGCCACCGGGCGGTTGCTGGTGGGGGAGAGCACCGCGACGATCGGCCGGATGGCGGCCGACGCGGGCGTACGCGGCCGCGGACACGGTGCGGCGGTGCTCGAGGAGCTGCACCGTCAGGCGGTGCTGCGAGGGATCCGGGAGATCGAGCTGCACGCGCAGGTTCCGGCCCGGCGGTTCTACGAGCGAGCCGGTTACACCGCCGTCGGTGCGGAGTACGAGGAGGCAGGAATCATGCACATCACGATGCGCCGGCGACTGGTGTGACGGATCGGTCCGGGTGTGAGAGACACGTCTTGTCAGACCCTCGGAGTAGACCGTTCCCAGTGCGAGGATCTACGCACCGGACCGTGTCTTCCCCGCCGGTCGCCTGCCGGAGCACTGCCGGCTGGGCACGCACGACCATTGAGGAGCACCGCCGCCCGTGAGCAGTACCGATTCGTTCGCGCACCTGCACGTCCACACCGAGTACTCGATGCTGGACGGCGCGGCGAAGCTGCCCGAGGTGACGGCGGCCGCCGCGGCGCAGGGCATGCCGGCGCTGGCGATGACCGACCACGGCAACGTCTTCGGTGCCTACGACTTCTACAAGCAGGCCACCAAGGCCGGCGTCAAGCCGATCATCGGCATGGAGGGCTACTACACGCCTGGCTCCCGCTTCGACCGCGCGCCGTTCGACTTCGGCGACAAGCTCCTCGACGAGGAGGGCGACGGGGGGAACAACCGCGGCAAGGCCGCCTACACGCACATGACGCTGCTGGCCCGGACGACCGAGGGGATGCACAACCTCTTCCGGATCTCCTCGCTCGCGAGCCTCGAGGGCCAGTACCGCAAGCCCCGGTTCGACCGCGACCTGCTGGAGAAGTACGGCGCGGGCCTGATCGCCACCACCGGCTGCCCGTCGGGCGAGGTCAACATGTGGCTGCGCGCCGGCAAGGAGGACCGCGCCCGCCAGGCGGCGGCCGACTTCCAGGACATCTTCGGCAAGGAAAACTTCTACGCCGAGATCATGGATCACGGCCTGTCGATCGAGAAGAAGACCAGGCCGGCGCTGCTGTCGATCGCCAAGGACCTCGGCATCCCGCTGCTCGCCACGAACGACCTGCACTACACGCACAAGGAGGACGCGCAGGCCCACGATGCGCTGCTGTGCATCCAGACCGGCTCGCGGCTGAACGAGACCAACCGCTTCCGCTTCAACGGCGACGGGTACTACCTCAAGAGCGCCGCGGAGATGCGTGCGCTGTTCCCCGACCATCCCGAGGCGTGCGACAACACGCTGCTGGTCGCCGAGCAGTGCGAGGTGACCTTCACCGAGGGCGCCGACCTGATGCCGCGCTTCCCGCTGCCCGAGGGCGAGGACGAGACCTCCTGGTTCATCAAGGAGGTCGAGCGCGGGCTGCACAAGCGGTGGCCGGGCGGCATTCCCGACCACGTGCGCAAGCAGGCCGACTACGAGACCGGGATCATCGTCCAGATGGGC
>JAOPWH010000082.1 GCA_025965795.1 Blastococcus sp. | reverse complement strand
GTCGTGCCGATCACCTGGAGCGGCAAGGTCAGGAAGCTCGGTGGTGGCAAGGGTGGTCCCGCAGCTGGTGGCACGGGGGGCCGCGCGACCGGCGGGCCGGTCGTGGGCAACATCGGGGGCAAGGGCGGCTGATTCCGCCGCGGGTCGTCCCTCGTCCACAATGAGGGGGTGACCGCCCCGCTCCGCCTCGGCCCCCTCACGGTCGACACCCCGGTGGTGCTCGCCCCGATGGCCGGCATCACCAACGCGGCCTACCGCCGCCTGTGCGGCGAGCAGGGCGCCGGGCTCTACGTCTGCGAGATGATCACCAGCCGCGGGCTCGTCGAGGGTGACGAGACCACCCGCAAGATGCTGGTCTTCGACGAGGCCGAGACGGTGCGCTCGGTCCAGCTCTACGGCACCGACCCGGCGTACGTCGGGAGGGCCACGGAGATCCTCTGCGCGGAGTACGGCGTCGCCCACGTCGACCTCAACTTCGGCTGCCCGGTGCCCAAGGTGACCCGCAAGGGCGGGGGAGCGGCGCTGCCCTGGCGGCGGCGGCTGTTCGCCGACATCGTGCGGTCCGCGGTCCGGGCGGCGAAGGACGTGCCGGTCACCGTCAAGACCCGGATCGGCATCGACCGCGAGCACGTCACCTACCTCGACGCCGGCCGTACCGCACAGGACGAGGGCGCCGCCGCCATCACCCTGCACGGCCGCACCGCCGATCAGCTCTACAGCGGCACGGCCGACTGGTCGCCGATCGCGCGCCTGGTCGAGGCCGTCGACATCCCGGTGCTGGGCAACGGCGACATCTGGGAGGCCGACGACGCCCTGCGCATGGTCGCCGACACCGGCTGTGCGGGAGTCGTCATCGGCCGCGGGTGTCTCGGCCGGCCGTGGCTGTTCGGCGACCTCGCCGCCGCCTTCGCGGGCCGGCCGGAACGGGCTCTCCCCACCCTGCGCGAGGTGGCCGACGTGATGCACCGGCACGCCGGCCTGCTGGCCGCCGAGCACGGCGAGCGGCACGGCTGCAGCGACTTCCGCAAGCACGTCGCCTGGTACCTGAAGGGCTTCTCGGTCGGCTCCGACATCCGCCGCGCGCTGGCGATGGTGAGCGGCCTCGACGAGCTCGCCGACCTGCTCGCGCGGATCGAGGACCAGCCCTATCCGACCGCCGTCCTGGGCGCGCCGCGGGGCCGGACCACCCCGCCCCGGGCGGTGTCCCTGCCCGAGGGCTGGCTGGCCGACCGCGACGACCCGCGGCCACCGGCGGGCGCGGAGCTCGAGGTGAGCGGCGGGTGAGCGACGGTCCCTACCTCTACGACGACGACCCGGAGCCGCTGCACACAGGGGCTCCGCGCCGGTCGGGCAAGCTCCTCGTGCTCGTGTTCGGCGCCACCGCCGTCGTCGCCGTCCTGATGGTCGTGCTGCTGCCGTTGATCAAGGGTTCACCCGAGGACCAGGCGCGCGAGGTGACCGGCGTCTTCCTCGCAGCCCTCGACAAGGGCGACACGGAGACCGCGTACGGGCTGCTCTGCGACGAGGAGCGCGCCCGGCTCGACCCGGACGAGATGAACGCCGAGTACGTCGCAGGAAACGGCATCGGCCGGATCGTCTCGGTCGAGGAGGGCCGGGCCGGCGACGTGCTGAGCAGGGACGTCGGCGTCGAGTGGCCCGGCGGCGGAAGCGCGACGCTCGTCGTCGTCAACTCCGGCGGTCCGCGCGTCTGCGGGATCACCACCGGCTGACCGGTACGGGAGCGGACCATCTTCGTACGGGTCCGTGACGACGGCGACACGTGCATGGGGGACTTCCCGCTCTGGTGGGCCGAGGAAGGCGCGGGGTCCTGGACGCCCGCCCGAGGGCTCCGTCCCCAGGGGTCGGCGCGTCGTCAGCGGCGCGTGGTACCCATGACCTGTGGGGGTACGGGTCGGGAGCCTGATGGCCAGGGTGGTCCTTGCCGCCGTCCTGGCTTTCGTCCTGCTGGTCACCTCGACCGCACTGGCGATCTGGTGGACCGCCCGGCAGGACGCGCGGCCGGTGGCCGACGCGATCGTGGTGCTGGGCTCGGCGCAGTACAACGGTCGTCCGTCGTCGATCTTCGAGGCCCGGCTGGAACATGCGCTCGCGCTCTACCGGGACGGCGTGGCGCCGGTGATCGTCACCGTCGGCGGCAAGGCCGACGGTGACCAGTTCACCGAGGCGGAGGCCGGCCGCGACTACCTCGGTAAGGCCGGCGTTCCGGCCGCCGCGCTGCTGGCCGTGCCCGAGGGCGCCGACACCCTGCAGAGCATCCGGGCCGCGGCGACCGTGTTCGACGAGCGGGGCTGGGGCAGCGCGGTGCTGGTCACCGACCCGTGGCACGCGATGCGGGCAGAGCGGATGGCCGACGACGCGGGCATCGACGCCGACAGCTCGCCCACCCGCCAGGGGCCGGCAGTGCAGACCCGGACAACGCAGTTCCGGTACATCCTGCGCGAGACGGCGGCCTACCTGCTCTATCGCGCGACCGGCGAGAGTATCTCCGGCGCGCCGGGTATCGGGTGAGGGGCAGATCATGATCGAACTGGGCAGGGCCGGCTCGGCCGGCTATCCGAAGGGCGAGGCGCCGATCTTCCGCGACGGCGCGCCCGTGGCACTCCTGCGCGCGTCGAACTGGAAGGAAGCGGCCACGGCGGTCGTCGGCGACCGGGTCTGGGTCTTCGAGAAGCGCCGGGGTGAGCTCGTCGGGCGATGGGCCACCGAGCCGGCTGAGACGGTGCGCCTGCGGGCGAGGAAGAGCTCGTTCTGGAAGGGCACCTGGTCGGTGGATCTCGAGGGCAAGCCGGTCGAGGGAGAGCCCGCCTCGATGTGGAAGGGAACGCACCGCTACTCGAGCGGCGGCCGGCCGGTGGCAGCGAGCGGGTCGACCGGCGGCTGGTCCCCGCGCCCCACCATGGACGCCGACGACTCCGTGCCGCTGCACCAGCAGGTCTTCCTGCTCTGGATGGAGCTGATCTTCAGCCGCCGGAACACCGCGGCCGTGGGCGCGACGACCAGCGCGGCCGTCATCGGGGGCAGCACCTGATGGCAGGGCGGGGGCGCATCCGTGCCGCGGACATCGCGCTCGTCCGTGAGCGCAGCAAGATCGACGAGATCGTCGGCGAGCATCTGCAGCTCAAGCGGGCCGGCGGCGGCAGCCTCAAGGGGCTGTGCCCGTTCCACGACGAGAAGTCGCCGTCGTTCCAGGTGACGCCCACGCGAAATCTGTTCCATTGTTTCGGCTGCGGAGAAGGCGGTGACGTCATCTCCTTCATCCAGAAGATCGACCACCTGTCTTTCTCCGAGGCGGTCGAGCTGCTGGCCGGCCGGGCCAATGTCGAGCTGAAGTACGAGGACGACGGCGGCCGGCCGACCGGTGCTCCGGATCGCGCGAACGTCGGCCAGCGGGCCCGGCTGGTGGCGGCCAACGCCGCCGCCGCGGCCTTCTTCGCCGAGCAGCTCGGTACCCCCGAGGCCGCGCCGGCCCGCCAGTTCCTCGCCGAGCGCGGCTTCGACCGGCAGGTCGCGGTCGACTTCGGCTGCGGCTTCGCCCCTGGTGGCTGGGACGCGCTCACCCGTCACCTGCGCGCCCTGGGCTTCACCCAGGCCGAGCTGGTCACCGGCGGACTGGCCAAGGAGTCCTCGCGCGGCTCGCTGATCGACCGCTTCCACCGCCGGCTGGTCTGGCCGATCCGCGACATCACCGGCGACGTCATCGGCTTCGGCGCCCGCAAGCTCATGGACGACGACCCGGGCCCGAAGTACCTCAACACCCCCGAGACCCCGCTCTACAAGAAGAGCACCGTCCTCTACGGGATCGAACGGGCGAAGCGGGACATCGCCAAGCGGCTGCAGGCCGTCGTCGTCGAGGGTTACACCGACGTCATGGCCTGTCATCTGGCGGGCGTCACCACGGCGGTGGCCTCGTGCGGCACGGCGTTCGGCGGCGAGCACATCAGCGTGCTGCGGCGGCTGCTCATGGACCAGGACGAGTTCCGCGGCGAGGTCGTCTACACCTTCGACGGCGACGCGGCCGGTCAGGCCGCCGCGATGAAGACCTTCGCCGAGGACCAGCGCTTCGTGGGGCAGACCTTCGTCGCCGTGGAGTCCGAGGGCCGCGATCCCTGCGAACTGCGCCAGGAGCACGGCGACGCCGCCGTGCGCGACCTCATCGCCCGCCGCACGCCGCTGATCGCCTTCGTCCTCAAGACGACGCTGGCCGGCTACGACCTGGACACCGTCGAGGGCCGGGTGGCCGCGTTGGAAAAGACGGTGCCGCTGGTCGCCGGTATCAAGGACCATGCACTGCGGCCCGCCTACGCCCGCCAACTGGCCGGGATGATCGGCAACACCGACGAGGCCGAGGTGCTGGAGCGGGTCCGCCGGCTCACCGGCGACGGCGGCGGTCAGCAGCAGAGCCGCCCCCGGCCCCGGGTCGCCCCGCGGACGCCGGACGACGCCGCGATCGCTGTCGAGCGGGAGGCGGTGAAGGCCGCCCTCCAGGTTCCCGAGATCGCCGGTCCGTCCTTCGACGCGGTTCCGGCCGAGGCCTACAGCGACCCCGACTACGCCGCCGTCGCGGCCGCGGTCGCCGCGGCCGGAGGCGCGGCCGGCGCCCGGGTCACTGGCGCGGCCTGGCTCGACGAGATCACCGCGCACTGCGCCCGGGACAGCGCGAGGGCCCAGCTGACCGCGCTCGCCGTCGAGCCCATGCGGTCGGTGGGCGAGAACGACGCCATCTACGTGAACGCCCTGATGGCGCGGCTGCAGGAGATCTACACCGTCCGCCAGATCACGGCCGTGAAGGGGAAACTGCAGAGGATGAACCCCGTGGAGGCGTCCGACGACTACATGAAGGCCTTCAAGCAGCTGATGGACCTCGAGCAGCTGGCCATCTCGCTGCGCAAGCGCGCGACCGGCGGGCTGACGCCGTGAGCATTCTCGAGCAGGTCCGGCGGCGCTTCGCCCGTCCGCCGGAGCCTGTCCGGCTGGGCGTCGAGGGAGGCGGCGATCCCGACGAGCGGGTGCTGGCCTGGGGCGTCCTCGCCCGGGACGAGGGCTGGCTGGTCGCGACGTCCCGCGGCCTGCGCGTCGTCGGAACGCACGGCCAGGGGACCGCGGTCGCGTTGCTGCCCTGGCACGAGGTCGGTCACGCCAAGTGGTCTGCTGCCACGGCGGAGGGCGGAACGCTCGCGGTGACGCCGCTGGAGGAGGTGGAGCCCGGGGTCCAGGCGCGCCGCCCTGTCCGGCGCTACGAACTCGGCGACGCCGGTGACCTGCCCGCGGTGGTGCGCCGCCGGGTGGACCAGACCGTGGTCGTGAGCCAGCGTTCGCCCCTGCCGGGCTCCGGCGGGGTGCTGCTGGTGGCCCGGAGGATCCCCGGACAGGCGGCCCGTGAGTGGACGGTCGTGTTCGACGACGACGCCGACCGTGCCGACCCGGTCGCCCGGGAGGCGGCCCGGCAGAAGCTCGCCGACATCGTCGCGGCGGACCTGCCCGCCTGAGTGCGGGCCGGAGGTCAGCGCGGGGCGTCGTTGCCCATCTTGGTGCGCACCGTGGACAGCGCGTCGTCGGCGCGGGCCTGGACCATGCCCGCGAGGCTCTGCAGGCGCGGGTCGTCCTTGGCCTGCGCGTACGCCCGGCGGATCTGCTCGTACCGCTCGCGGCCGGCCTTGGATCCGAACACGTAGCCGGCGCCGAATCCGGCCAGGAAGGACAGCTTCGCCACGGGATACCTCCAGGTGCAACGGGCCAGGAACTGATCACGCTACCTGTGGTCCGCGTCGCCCTCGACGACAGTGAGGCCTCTCCGGGGGCGGCCCAGGCGTGGGGTACCCTCGTCCAGCCAGCGGGCCGCACCCGCTGATCCCCCGTAGCTCAATTGGCAGAGCATGCGACTGTTAATCGCAGGGTTATTGGTTCGAGTCCAATCGGGGGAGCCACACAAGGCCCTGACCAGGGTATCGCTGGTCAGGGCCTTTGCTATGGCGAAAGCTAGAGGAGGTCGGGCACTCTTTAGGCACTGAATACGTCTGGGGAGGATGCCGTGGGTCGGCCGCCGTTGCCGCTGGGGACGTACGGCAAGGTGCTCTTCCTCGCCCGGCCCAACGGCCAGATCAAGGCCCGGGTGAGCTTCCGCGACTTCGACGGCCGAGTGCGGCAGGTGTCCAAGGTAGGCCCGTCGCGAGCAGCAGCGGAGCGGGCGCTGAAGGCCGAGCTCACCAGCCGCCAGGCGCCCGGCGGCGTCGGCGCGATCACTGCCGCAACACGAATGGTCACGTTGGCCGAGACCTGGATCGAGGCCGACCACGGCTGGTCGACCGGAACGCAGCGCACCTACAGGTCGGTGGTCAACAAACAGGTCAAGCCGGCCTTCGGTCAGCTCTGCATCCGCGAGGTGACGCCGGGCGTTGTCAGCCGGGCGCTGTCCGCCATCGCCAAGAGCAGCGGACCGGGCGCGGCCAAGACAGCGCGGGCGTGTCTCTCCGGGATGTTCGCGATGGCAATCCAGGATGGCGCCGTCGCGGTCAACCCGGTCCGCGACTCCACGGCCAAGATCAGTACCGGCAAGCGGGCGCCGCGCGCACTCACCGCGGCAGAGACCGGACGACTCGTCGAGCTGTTCCGAACCAGCGACCGCGCGGCCGAGGTCGACCTGCCCGACATCGTCGACTGGATGCTCGCCACCGGCTGCCGGATCGGCGAAGCGTTGGCCCTGCGCTACGGGACGAACGGCGACGGCAAGCCGATCCTCGATCTCGAGGCCGGGACGTGGGAGGTGAATGCCACCGTGGTCCGCGTTCCAGGCGCCGGGCTGACGGTCCAGCCGCGACCGAAGACCACCGCCGGCTGGCGGATCATCGCGCTGCCCGAGTTCGCCGTCCGGATGCTGGAGGACCGGCGGGCGAGATCTCGCCGGCAGACGGACGCTCAGGTCGTCTTCCCTCCGCCGCTGACCGGCACCCTGCGGGATCCGTCGAACGTCTCAGGAGACCTCCGCCAGCTGCTCGACTCGTTCGAATGCAAGACCTGCTCCGGTACCGGCTACCAGCTCGACAAGGGCGGCTCCTTCAGGACGGAGGTGGCCGGGCGACGAATCCGCTGTGATGAGGGACCGTGGTCGTGGGTCACCTCGCACACCTTCCGCAAGACCGTCGCCACGCGCCTCGACGAGGCCGGGCTCACTCCGCGCCAGGTGGCCGACCAGTTGGGCCACGCCAACCCGTCGATGACGCTCGACGTCTACTTCGGCCGACAGGTCGTCAGCGCCGAGGCGGCGCGGGTGCTGAACCGTTGAGCTGCATCGTCGTGAAGTCCTGGCACGGCGGCGGGGCGGCGCTCACTTCCGCCCCTACCCCCGCTCGATCGGCGCGCCCTGCTTCCGCCTGCTCATGCAGCCACGCGGTCACGTCAGCGCGCCGGTAGACCACGCGACGTCCCACGCGGAAGCTGTGCGGCCCGGTGCCGAGGTGCCTCCAGTACCTCAGCGTGGCGACGGGCGAGCGCATGATCAGGGCAACCTCGGCCGTGGTCAGCAGGTCATCGGGACTGTCCATAACGAACCTCTCTGGTGAGTTCGCAGGCGGCCCTGGGCGGGCCCCATACCGCAAGGTAGGGCCGGGTGTCGACAGGTTCGTCTGGCACGCTGCTCGCCCGCGTCCCGCGCGGCAACAGCGAGATGGTCGCCCCCGCCATCCGCACGATCTTCGCCCAGCCCGACGCCGAACATGTGCACTCCCAGCTCGACGCGATCGCCGGCATGCTCCGCCGGCAGTTCCCGGCCGTCGAGGCGCTGCTGCGCGAGGCCGAAGGCGACCTGCTGGCCTACGCCGGCTTCCCGGTCGCGCATTGGAAGAAGCTTCTCCAGCGCCGGATCGGCCCCGAGCGTGAGATCGAAGCTGCTGGGCAGTGGCTGGTGCAGGAGGTCGAGGTGATCGACGCCCGCGAGGCGCTCAAGGTCCTCGTCCGTCCCTGACCCACCGCAAAGGAACCGTTGTGGAACTCCTGAAGAAGCAGGCGCCGGTCCAGGGACCGGCCCAGTGGTTCACCGGCGTCGTCACTCCGACGTCATCGCCGCGAGCACCGAGTCCCGCGGCAAGGTCAACACCGTCCACTTCGCGCAGGGCATCCGCACCGCGTGGCACCGGCACGCCAACGGCCAGACCCTGCACGTCACCGAGGGCGTCGGCCTGACCGGCACCGGAACGGCGATGTCGTTCCGATCCGTCTCGGCGACACCGTGTGGTGCCCGCGGGGGAGTGGCACTGGCACGGCGCCGCACCCGACCACTTCATGACCCACCTCGCCATCTGGGACGGCCTCGCCGAGGGCCAGGACGGACCCGAGAGCGAGTGGGCCGAGCGGGTCACCGACGTGGAGTACAGCCGGCAGCCCGCCTGACCTTCCGCGCCGTCGGCCGCGTCCCCGGCCCCGGCCGACGGCAGCCCCACCCACGAGAGAGGAACCACCATGTCGGATGCCCCGCAGCCGTCGGCCGCCGCCAGAAATGCCCGGCGACTTCGAGCCGAAGCTCGTCTTGCTCACTGACGATGTGCTCTTCGGGGACGTATGGGAGCGCACCGATCTCTCCCCGCGCGACCGCAGCCTGGTCACGATCACAGCGCTCATCGCTGGCGGCAACATCTGAGCATCTCCCGTTTCACCTTGACCTCGGCAGGCAGAACGGTCTAGCCGAGACGGAGGTCGACGAGGCGATCACCCACCTCGCCTTCTATACCGGCTGGCCGAAGGCCAAGTCGGCCGTCACGGCCGCCAAGACGGTCTTCGAGGCCGGGGCCCGATGGGCGGACGAACGCGCTGTCGTCCGGACCAGCGGCACGGGCCAACCCTCGCGGGCCCACGGCGGATCGCTGGACGCCGCCCTCGCACTGCTCGCATGAGGAGTTCCTGATCGCCTGCCTGGAGCGGGAGGTCTCCGCCCGCGAGTCGCACGGCGGTGAGGGCCGGATCCGGGCCGCCCGGTTCCCGGGCCGCAAGAGCCTGGAGGAGTTCGACTTCGACCACGCCCGCGGGCTGAAGCGGGAGCTGATCGCGCACCTGGGCACCCTGGACTTCGTCACCGCGAAGGAGAACGTGCTGCTGCTCGGCCCGCCCGGCACCGGCAAGACCCACCTGGCCACGGGGCTGGCCATCCGCGCCTGCCAGGCCGGCCACCGGGTGCTGTTCGCCACCGCCACCGAATGGGTCACCCGGCTGGCCGAGGCCCACCACGCCGGCCGGCTGCAGGACGAACTCCGACGGCTGGGCCGCTACCCGCTGCTGGTCGTCGACGAAGTCGGCTACGTGCCCTTCGAGCCCGAGGCGGCCAACCTGTTCTTCCAGCTGGTGAGCAGCCGCTACGAGCGGGCCTCGCTGATCGTGACCAGCAACAAGCCCTTCAGCCGCTGGGGCGAGGTCTTCGGCGACAAGGTTGTTGTCGCCGCCGCCATGATCGACCGCCTGGTCCACCACGCCGAGGTCATCTCGCTCAAGGGCGACAGCTACCGGCTCAAGGACCGCGACCTCGGCCGCCCCTACGCGGCCGCTACCGACGACGCATGACCACGAGGGGGTCAATTTTCGGCCGTGGCGGATTCGCGTGGTCGTCGCAACGCTGACGCGGTCACTGTGCCAGCTCGAGGTCCATGGCGCGGGCAGGGCTGCGCCAGCCGAGACGCTTTCGGGGACGCTCGTTCAGCCGCTGCTCGACCGCCCACAGGTCCGCGGCCGAGTACCTGCGCAGGTCACTCCCCTTGGGGAAGTATTGGCGGAGCAGCCCGTTGGTGTTTTCATTCGAGCCGCGCCCGCAGCCGCGCGCCGGGATAGTCCAACTGTCTGCACAGCTTGCCTCTCGGTAATTCGGCTCGCATGACCTGTGGAATCCACGATCAGCGTAGGCGAGCCGTCCCGCGAAGGACTCTGTGGTCCGATCTCAACGAATCCGACACAGTACCAACAAGGCAGCACCAGGTGCCGTCAGACGATAACCAGATGTAGTCAATCTTGCCAACAGCCGGATTCGATTGAAAGGTGTAATCACCGCAGCGTCCCAGTGCTCCGCCCGGACCGCAATGCTGATCGATCTCTCCGAAGAGGCCGCTACCGTTGACGAAATGTGGTGCGTAGAGTCGGTTTAGGTAGCTACTCGGCGGCGTCTTGTTAAAGTCCCCTCCAAACACCGTTGCTCGATCATTTAGTACCCAAGAGTTTACATAATCGGTCGCCTCACTGATTTGGGCATTGATCTCGGCCTCTGCCCCTGGTGGCCGAATGTGCGTTACGCATAGCTCGACAGGGCGAAAGAACGAGCCGGCGAGTCCGCAACCCACCTTGCGCACCTCTGTACTGGAAGGGTAGGGCAATACTAGTTGCTGACCACAGCACAGTGACGATGTGGAGAGGGCGGCGTTTCCGAAGCGACTGTCGCTGCACCTATTTGAAAAACTTGGGAGGCCGCTATTGGGGCCGTTGGTCTCAACAAAGAACCCAAAGAGGCCTGTTAATGAGCGAATCCGAGAGAACTGGGAGTAACAAACCTCGTTCAGGGTGACGATGGTCGAGTCCTGGCTATTGATCGAGTTGGCGGTATCGTCCGCTACCGGGTTGCCGCCAGCATTGAGAGCACTGCCGGCCATATTGAACTGAAGCAGGCGGTGCGCCTCGTCCGCGCGCGCCATCTGAGGCAAAGCCAAGATATTGGCCAAAACTAGTAGTAGTGCAAACAATAGTAGCCTTACTGGTCGCGCGGCACGAATGTCCGGGCGTATCATCACCCACCATCCAGGCCGAGCAGACTCAGCTGACTTCCGCCCTGCTCGAGGGCGAACAGATAAGATGAGTTGCTGTCTACAGGCTGACCAGGTGCGAGGCCCGCGACTCTCTCCGCAATCACTTTCGACCGACCTTGTTCAAAGCTCAGGATGCGCTGCAGGCCAGTGTCTCCCACTAATAATTCCCCCGTGGCCGTAAGACTGATTCCAGTAATTCTGGATCCCACGACTGCTCCGTCCTGCTCGTGGAGGTCGACAAGCAAATCGCTTGATTCAATCCCAGGTGCCTCGCGCAGTGTGCCTTCCTGATCAATCTCGAGGATGTTTGACTGTGTGGATATGAATACCTCATTTGTTGCGGAAACTGCTACATCTGTGAGTAGGGGCAAGGGTCCGCCGTCCGCAGGCCGTGGTAAGTCCCCGACCCCTGGGTCCGGATAGGTGACTCCGTCGCCGAGTATGGTGTCCGCGCCCGCCACTAGGTTCATTCGATCGTCTTCCGCTGCGACATAAAGCGCGGCATCTGTCTTTATAAACACGACCCCGTTCCCGGATACTGCGACCTCTAGTGATCGATACGTAGTCGCTTGGCGTGGAACCAAAGCGACGGTCTCCCAGGCGCCTCCTGGCACCCCACGGACAAGCCGCTCCGCGGTTCGATCCCACAGATACAGGAAACCGCTACTGTCCGCTGCCAGCGGCAATGCTTCCTTGCCGACTGGCCGCCCGTCCACCACGGGAGGCGGAAGCTCGCTGCACGTGCCTTTCGTGTTCAAGAGGATGACGGCCGGCGCGCGATCCTCGACCTCATCGCCTGCCTCAGGGACATTCGCCTCGCGGGCGAAGGCGACCGTTCCGTCTGGAAGCGCGGCGGCAGCTGTGACCCGGAAGCGATGCGGGTCGCCCGCTGGGCGGACGATCACAGTTGTTTGGCCTGGGGTGGCCGTCGGTGGGACGCCGCACTGTTCCCCTGACGTGGCGGTGTCGGATCGCGTAGAGGTTGGGGTGCCGGTGTTGGTGGGAGGAATCCCCGCACAGGCGACGGTCGCTGGGACGACGCACACGACAGCGCACCATCGCATCAACCACGTGTGGCCGCCCGGACGTGACTTCCTGTGCTGGCCGATCACAGCGACGGATCTTGTCCATGCGTTTGGCCAACTCGCAGGCGCGGCCGATCTTGAAGTGCGATCGCGCCGAAGCTCCGCAGGCCGCCGCACACGGTGGCCAGTTGAACTGAATCGCCAAGACCCCGCCGAGCGCCCATCCGCGTCTCCCCGTTAGCGCTGATGCCCGGAGGGTAGCGAAACTGCAGCGTGTCGTCCATAGATGCGTGTGTGTTGCTTCGTGTGCCCACCGCTTGCTAATGCCTAGGTTGTTCGTGTGCCCACCGCTTGCTAATGCCTAGGTTGCTCGTGCGCGTCGTCGATCGCCCGTACGTCGCGATGGGGACTGCCCCCAGTTCAGTTGACTCCTTGCCTGTGAGGCCTCGGCCTCGCTGGAAGGATCAGCATCGTGCCCAAGCCGTTCCCGGCGGAGTTCCGTCGTGACGTGATCGCCGTGGCCCGCAGGGGGCGAGGCGTCGATCGCCCAGATTGCCCGGAACTTCGGGATCTCGGAGTCCTGCCTGGCCCGTTGGCTGAAGATCCCCGACCGGGAAGACGGCGTGGGCCAGCCCGCCGCCGGTGACCGTGGCGGCGGCGGGCAGAGCGAGTCGGCGGAGCTGCGGGAGCGGCGCCGGCGGAACAAGCCGCTGGAGCAGGAGAACGAAATCCTCTGGCGGGCGACGGCCTACTTCGCCCGCGACGTGCTCCCAAAATGATCTACCCGCTGGTCCGTGAACTCGCCGCCGAGAAGATCCCCGTCGCGGTGACCTGCCGGGT
>JAOPWH010000052.1 GCA_025965795.1 Blastococcus sp. | reverse complement strand
CGCCGGGCGCTCCCGCCGGGCACGCTGACCCGTTCGCTCTCGCCGACCGGCCCCGACCTCCTCCGGAGGGCGGGGCCGGTCGCGTTCCGGGGGTTGACGTCCCGAACGCGGGGCACAGGAGCAGCCGGCGCGGCTCACGACCGGACGCGCCCTCCAACGATCCCAGCGAGGTCCCCATGGGTCTGCCCATCACCCTGTCCGAGATCGCCCCGCGCATCTCCGCAGGCGCCTTCATCCTCAACAGCGGCCTCGGCAAGCGCGCGGCCGACGACGCCGCCGCGGCCGGGATGCACGGTTTCGCCGCGGGCACCTACCCCTTCCTGAAGTCGGTGCCGCCCCAGCAGTTCGCCAAGGCGCTGTCGGCATCCGAGATCGCCCTGGGCGCCCTCCTCCTCACGCCGTTCGTGCCGACCGCCGTGGCCGGAGCCGCCCTCACCGCCTTCTCCGGCGGACTGCTCGGCCTGTACCTGAAGACGCCGGGCATGCGGAAGCCGGGCAGCCTGGCCCCCACCGAGGCCGGGCTGGCGATCGCCAAGGACAGCTGGCTCCTCGGCATCGGCATCGGCCTGTTCACCCGGGGTCTCATCGAGCGCAAGCCCCGGGTGACGGTCAAGAAGGCCACCAAGCAGGCCGACAAGCAGGCGAAGCAGGCGGCGAAGGAAGCGCGGCGCGCCGTCCGGACGTGAGGTCTCCCGGAGACCGGTGAACCCGGAGCCGCTGCGAGCCGTGATCCAGATGCAGGGACGTCGCCGGTCCGGACCGGGCCCCCCACCGGGCGCCGGGCCGGTCGACCTCCCTCGCGAACGACCGTTCGCAGCGTCTGTACCGATCGTGCGCGGCTCCCTGTCCGGGGGCCGTCGCGATCTGTCGAGGAGGTCCCGTGTCCCACCTGAGCGAGCCCACCGCACCGGTCGCCCGGCGCGTCGCACACGGCGTCGCCGTCCTCGCGATCGGCGTGGCGTTCCTGAGCGCGTGCGGTGGCGACTCCGCCGCGACCCAGGCGGACAGCGCGGCGGGGGCGGGGACGTCGAGCGAGAGCAGCGCCGCCCCGACGACAGCAGACGGTTCCTCCTCCGCCGAGAGCGGGACGACCGGGTCGATCACCGCCACCGAGGAGGACTTCTCCATCTCGCTGGACGAGAACAGCCTCTCGGCCGGCACGTACGAGATCGAGGTGGTCAACAACGGGAACTCCACGCACGACTTCGTCGTCGAGCGGGACGGCAAGGACGTCGGCGGAACGAACGAGATCCAGCCGGGCAAGTCCGCCACCCTGACGGTGACCCTCGAGCCCGGGGACTACGTCTTCTACTGCTCCATCGGCGCCCACCGCTCGATGGGCATGGAGACGGACGTGAGCGTCTCGTGACCGGGAGCCGGCTCGAGACGGGCTCGCCGGCCGGGCAGCGGCAGGGCACGGGCATCGCGGTCTGGGTGCTCCGGGTCCTCGGGGCCGCCCTGCTTGCGGCCATGGGCTGGATCCACCTCGACCTGTGGCTGGACGGCTACCGCACCATCGACCTGATCGGGCCGGCCTTCCTGCTCGACACCCTCGCCGGGTTCGGCCTGGCCGCGTTGCTGCTGATGACGCCGCGCGCACTCGTCGGCTGGGTGGCCCTGCTCGGCGCGCTCACCGCCGCTGGCACCGTGGCCGGGCTGCTCCTGTCGACCACGGTGGGCCTGTTCGGCTTCGTGGAGACGACGGCGACGAGGCTGTGGTGGGAGTCGTTCTGGGTCGAGGTCGCCGCGGTCGTCGTCCTCGGCGTCCTCGCCGGGCTCACGCTGCGGCGGCGCCGGAACTGATTCCGCCGGTTGTGGAGGTCCCCGCCCTCAGCGGCCGCAGGCCTCCCGGAGGACCGCGGCGACCGCGGCTGGGTGGGTCTGCACCGTCATGTGGGCGGCCCCGGGGATCTCGACGAGCCGTCCTCCGGGGGCGGCGGCGGTCAGCCGGGTGGCCCAGTCCTGCGGGCAGAGTCGGTCGAGGGTGCCGCGGACCACGGTCACCGGCACGGTCAGGACCGCCAGGCGCTCGTCGATCCGGTCGGGAGCGGTGCGGCGCCAGACCGCGCGCATGGCGCGCGGACCGGTGCGCCACCACTGGCCGAGCACCAGCGGCACCTGCCACAGCGGCTCCCGGACGGCGGTGCGCAGCCAGCGCCAGGTCAGGACGAGCGGCGAGCGCATCCGGGGGTCGGTCGTCGGGCCCAGCAGCACGATGCCGGCGACCCGCGGATCGACCGCGGCCACCGCCACCACCTGGCAACTCTGCGAGTGGCCCACCAGCACGACCGGTCCCCGGTCCAGAACGGCGAGCAGCCGCGCCGCGAGCGCCTCCACCGACGGCACCGGTTGAGCGAGGCCCAGCCCGGGCAGCAGCACCACGTCGCCCGCCAGGCGGTCCCGCAGGGCGGCCGACGAGCGGCTGTCGAGTCCCAGCCCCGGGATCAGCACCACCCGCGGCCAGGAATCGGTCATCCGGATGGTCTACCTGCCGTCCGCGTGAGCGGCGGATCCGGGGGTACGCAGAGCGATTGTGTCTGGGATCGCGCCAGCGGAGCCCCTGCCGGTTTCGCCGGGAGTGGGAGGATGGGAGTCATCATGACGACTTCAGCAGCACGTGTACCCGCCGGCCGCGAGTCCTCCGGTGGGCTGCCGCGCGTCGTGGTCATCGGCTCCGGGTTCGGCGGCCTGTTCGCGGCCCAGGCGCTGCGCAAGGCCCCGGTCGAACTGACGCTGGTCGCCAAGACCACCCACCACCTGTTCCAGCCGCTGCTCTACCAGGTGGCCACCGGCATCCTCTCCGAGGGCGAGATCGCCCCGCCGACGCGCGAGATCCTGCGTCGGCACGACAACACCCGGGTCGTGCTGGGCGAGGCCACCGACATCGACCTCGCGGCTCGCACGGTCACCTCGCACGTCCTGGGACGCACCACCGTGCACCCCTACGACGAGCTCATCGTCGCCGCCGGCGCCGGTCAGTCCTACTTCGGCAACGACCGGTTCGCGGAGTTCGCGCCCGGCATGAAGAGCATCGACGACGCCCTGGAGCTGCGGGGCCGGATCTTCGGCGCCTTCGAGCTCGCCGAGCTGGCCGAGACGCAGGAGGAGGTCGACCGGCTGCTGACCTTCGTCGTCGTCGGCGCCGGCCCCACGGGCGTGGAGATGGCCGGGCAGATCGCCGAACTCGCCCGCCGCACCCTGCGCCGCGACTTCCGCCGCATCGACCCCACCACGGCACGGGTCGTGCTCCTCGACGCCGCTCCGTACGTCCTGCCGTCGTTCGGCGAGAAGCTGGGTGGACGTGCCCGCCGTCAGCTCAACGACATCGGCGTCGAGGTCCAGCTCGGGGCGATGGTGACCGACGTCGACGCCGACGGCCTCGAGATCAAGGACAGCGACGGCCAGGTCCGTCGGCTCAACGCCGCCACCAAGATCTGGGCGGCCGGTGTGCAGGCCAGCCCCCTGGGCCGGATCCTCGGCGAGCAGTCCGGTGCCGAGATCGACCGCGCCGGCCGGGTCACCGTCCAGCCCGACCTCACGCTCCCCGGTCACCCCGAGGTGCACGTGGTCGGCGACATGATGGCCCTGGACAAGCTGCCCGGCGTGGCGCAGGTGGCCATCCAGGGCGGCCGCTACGCCGCCGAGTCGATCAAGCGCCGGCTCTCCGGGAAGGCGCCCCAGCCGCCGTTCCAGTACCACGACAAGGGCTCGATGGCGACGATCTCGCGGTTCTCCGCCGTCGCCGAGGTTGGCAAGCTGAAGTTCGAGGGCTTCCTCGCCTGGGTCATGTGGCTGGTCGTCCACCTCGTCTACATCGTCGGGTTCAAGAGCCGGATCACCACGGTGCTGCACTGGTCGGTCAGCTTCCTGGGTCGTGGTCGCTCGGAACGGGTGACCACCCAGCAGCAGGTGTACGGCCGGCTGGCGCTGGAACACCTCGGCCCCGGCTTCGAGGCCTCCAAGACCGGCGGCCCCAAGACCTCCCCCGTCGACGAGGACCTCACCGGGCGCGAATCGGCCTGAAACAGGTCCCACGCGCCGGCGACCGGGGTGGGGGCCAGCACCACGACGGCCGGTGGCTCGGGCAGGGGGCGGCTGTCCAGCCGGCCCTCGGCCGCCGGGCGCACTGCTCAGACCGCGTGCGCCATCGGCGGAACGTGCTCCTCGGCCCGTTGCAGGTGCAGCGGTCGCAGGGCCGAGGTCTCCTCCAGGTAGAGGAACGCGTCGTAGCGCTCCCCGAGCACCGTGGGCACGTAGTTCCCCCACTTCTCCCGCTCCGCCCGGTAGACCACCCCGATGGCCCGGTGGTCGAGGCGACGGGTCAGCCAGGCGGGCTGCTCGCCCCGGGGGAGGACGAAGAGAGCGTCGTCCCCCACGGCCCCGTGCAGCAGGGCCTCGAGGCTGCCCGCACGGGCCGGGGGCACGGTCATCGCCTGCATCCGGGCGCCCCACGCCTCGCCGGCGATGACCGATCCGCGATGGCCGCCGAGGCCCACCAGCACGACGTCGTCCCTCCCGTGCCGGTCCCGCAGCAGCGAACCGACGTTCACCATGCCGGCGCCGGCCATGTCCGTGGCCCGGGCGTCGCCGATGTGCGTGTTGTGCTCCCACACGACGGCCTTGCCGGCGGTGTGCTCCAGCAGCCGGTCGAGGGTGTCGACCATGTGCACGTCACGGACGTTCCAGGACGCCGCGTTGCTCTGCACCATCGCCCGGTAATAGCGCTCGGCGTCCACCACCACTGCGGCATTCTGCTCGGCGGAGAATCGTGACTCGGCGTCCCCCCGCGCCTCCTCGCGGCCCCGCTCCTCGCACAGGTGGTGGAGCAGGTCGACGACGGCCTCCTCGCACGACGTGGGCGCGAAGCGGTGCGCGAAGGCGTATTCGGCGCCGTCCTCGCCGAACGGCTCGAAGCAGCGGAGGGAGTGCATCGCCCGGTCGACATGCTCCGGTTCGTGCTCCCGCAGCCAGCCGATCAGGGCGTGCATCGAGTCCCACAGGCTGTAGACGTCGAGGCCGTAGAAGCCGACCCGCTGGTCATCCGCCCGTCCGGCGTTGAACGTCCGGAGCCAGCGGCAGAACTCGACGACGACGTCGTTGGCCCACATCCAGGTCGGCCACCGCGAGAAGGCGTCCAGTGCGTCCCGCGGGTCCTCGTCGGCCCCCGCCCGTAGCCGCACGCTGCGGTTCACCCGGTAGCAGTCCGGCCAGTCGCCCTCGACGGCCACGAAGCCGAAGCCGCGCTCCTCGATCAGCCGCCGGGTCAGCGCCGCCCGCCAGGAGTAGTACTCGTGCGTGCCGTGGCTGGCCTCCCCGATCGCCACGATCCGGGCGTCGCCGATCCGCTCGAGGAGCGGATCCAGGTCACCCGGGTCGCGCAGGGGGCTGGCCAGGGCTCGGATGTCCCCGCTCGCGTCGTGCCTCGGCATCAGAGTCCTCCAGGGGTGCCCTCCCGGACGATCTGCTCCGCGACCGCCCGGCGATTCCCGGTGCGCAGCCACGTGCGCCGCTGCCGGGAGGCGGACGTACCCCGGGAGAACAGGCGCTGCACCAGTTCCGCGACGGGATCCCACTCGTTCCGTCCCCGCAGATCCTCCTCGAGCTCGGCCAGCAGCAGGCGCACCGCCTCGCGCCCGTCGACCAGCTCGCACCTCACCGGATCGAAGAGCTCGCCGCCGATCCCGTGGCGGGCCGCCCGCCAGCGCGCCGCCCGGAGCAGCTCGGGGCGGGGCCGCGGCACCGGCGCGAGGTCTGCCTCCGCGCGGGCCGCCAGTACCCGCACCAGCGAGCCGACGAGCGCGGCGTGCAGCACGGCGTCGTCGACGTCCGTGCACACGTCCGCGAGGCGGAACTCCAGCGTGGGCAGGTGGTAGGAGGGCCGGACGTCCCAGTACAGGTGGGAACCGTCGGCGACCACACCGGACTCGACCATGCCGGCGACCACCTCGGAGAACCGCTCGGCGCTGCCCAGGTACTCAGGCACCCCGGTGTTGGGCCACCTCGCCCACCAGAGGGTGCGGTAGCTGTCGTAGCCGGTGTCGACGCCGTCGTGGAACGGCGAGCTGCCCGTCATGGCGAGAAGGACCGGGAGATAGGGGCGGGCCCGGTCCATGACGGCCACGGCGGTCTCCAGGTCGGGCACGCCGACGTGCACGTGGCAGCCACAGATGTCCTGCCGCAGGGCCAGTCCGCCCCATCGCTGCACCATCGCCTCGTACCGCGGCGCCGGGGTGAGCACCTGCTCCTGCCAGCCGTCGAACGGATGCGTCGACGCCGGCAGGATGCGCACCCCGGCTCCGGCGGCGGCGGCCGATGCCTCGGCCCGCGTCTCGAGGAGCTCGGCGCGCAGCCCGTCCAGCGAGGTGCAGATGCCGCTGGCCGTCTCCAGCTGGGTGGTGGTGATCTCGGCGTGGATCCGCAGCCCCGCCTCGTGGCGCAGGACGGCCGCCGCCAGCTCGGGGCTGGGTGCCAGGGCGAAGGTGACCGGATCGACGAGGTGGAACTCCTCCTCCACCCCGAACGTGGTCCCGGGCGCCACCCGTCGCGGCGCGGGCACCGGCTGGGACGACGGTGGCTGGGACGGCGGCGATGCGGCGAGGGGAGGCCCGGAGTTCCCGGGGACGGCTGCCGGGGGTCGATCCACTCGCGCTCCTGCCCGGAGGGAGGCGCCGAGGCGGCACCCCCGGCGGCCCCGGTCGCGGGGGTCGACTGCCTGTCAGCCGCGTGCTGACGGTACGGGGTGGGCAGGCGCGGCGCAGCAGAGACGGAAACGATCCGCAGGAGATCTGACGTCCGAAACGGCCGAGGTCGCGCCAAGATGCAGCCCCGGGCCGGAAGGACCGACGATGCTGCAGACAGAGCACCGGCAGTCCGGCTCGTGGGCGAGCGCAGGGAGGGCCATGCTGATCAAGCGGCCGATGCGGGCGGCGCTGCTGTCGCTGCTGTACGGGGTCGGTGGCTGCTTCAGCCTGCTCGACGCTGCCCGGCCGCTGCGGCCGGACTCCCCGGTCACCCTCGGCCTGGTCATCGGGACCCTCTCGCTCGCCGTGGCCGCCGCGGTCTGGTGGCGTGGCGCGCGGCTGACCGACCGCGAGGTGCACGCCGCACTGGTGCTCGCCGCGGTCCTGGTGGCGGTCCTCGCGTCGCGCTTCGTGACGGCCGTCGGCATCGTGGCGCTGGGGCCGGTCATCATCACGCTCTGCCTGTACTCGGGCTGGTTCCTGCCCCTGCCCGCGGCCCGCGTGCAGGCCACCGTGACGCTGCTGCTCGCCACCGGGGCAGCCCTGCTGGCGGCGCCGTCGGGATTCGTCGTCCCGTGGCTGGTCCTGGTCGTGACCGCGGCGATCCTCATCGAGATCCAGGGCCGGCTGGCCGAGCAGCTGCGCCGCGCGGCCACCACCGACCCGCTCACCGGGCTGGTCAACCGCAGGGCCTGGGAGACGGAGGCGAGCCGGGTGCTGTCGCACGCGCGGCGCACCCGCGAGCCCGTCACGATCGCCGTCCTGGACCTCGACCACTTCAAGGAGGTCAACGACCGTTCCGGGCACGAGGCCGGCGACGCGCTGCTGCGGGAGCTGACCGCCCGCTGGTCCGCCGAGCTCCGGGAGGCCGACCTGCTGGGCCGCTACGGCGGCGATGAGTTCGTGCTGTGCCTGCCGGGCACCGACGCCCCGGGGGCCGGGGAGATCCTCGGCCGGCTGGCGGCCTCCCACGCGTTCCGCTGGTCAGCCGGGACGGCGACCGCGCGCCGCGACGACACCCTGGGCTCCCTGCTCTCCCGGGCCGACGTCAACCTCTACGCCCACAAGCGGAGCGGCCGGTCCGCCTGACGAGGCCTTCTGCGCCGCTTCCCTCAGGGACGGCGCCAGTCGTCGCTCGTGAGGTGGGAGCCGGCCATCGGCCCCATCTGCAGCATGCCGCCGTCGACGGCCCAGGACGCGCCGGTGACGTAGCCGGCGGCCGGCGGCCGGCGAGGCGAGGAACGCCACCACGGCGGCCACCTCACGCGCGTCGCCGGGACGGCGGAGCGGAATGCCCTGGCGCTCGTGCCCGGGCGCGGTCGGGTCCTCGTCCTCCTGGCCGGTCATAGCCGTGGCGATCTCGCCCGGCGCCACGGCGTTGACGGTGATGCCGTGCTGGGCGAGCTCGAGAGCGGCGACCCGGGTCAGGAGTCCGAGCCCGCCCTTGGCCGCGCAGTAGGCGGCCGCCCCGACCCGGGGCTGGTGCTCGTGGACGCTGGTGATGTTGACCATCTTCCCGCCCCGGCCTCCGGCCACCATGCGCCGGGCGGCGCGCTGAGGCACAGGAAGGCCCCGTCCAGATCGGTGGCCAGGACCTTCCGCCAGGTCTCGAACTCGAGGTCCGACAGGGACGTCGAGTGCCCGGTGCCCGCGTCGTCGACCAGCACGTCGAGACCGTCCAGCGCCTCGGCCAGGTCGTCGACGACGTCCGCGGCCTCCGGCAGCCGGGTCAGGTCCTGGTGCCGCACCTCGGCACGGCGGCCGGCGGCCCGCACCTCCTCGGCCGTGGCCTCCGCGGCCGCCTCGTCCCGGTACCACGTGACGCCGACGTCGTGACCCTGCTCGGCGAGCGCGACGGCGGTGGCGCGGCCGATGCCCGACTCCGACCCGGTGACGACCGCGATGCGCGGCGTGCTGGCGGTCATGGACCGACGCCAGGCGGACGGGCGCACCGACGCAGGCCGGAACTGTCGGTCCCCGCGCCTAGCCTGAGGCCGACCATCCGGGACGACGGAAAAGCGGGCACAGCCATGACCAGCACCGCGACGACGACCGGTGAGCGCGCCGACCTCCTCGAGAGCCTGGCCGCGCATCGGCACTTCCTGCGGTTCACCGTGCGGGGGCTCACCGACGAGCAGGCGCGGATGCGCCCCACGGCCAGCGAGCTGACGCTGGGCGGCCTGCTCAAGCACGTCGCCCACCAGGAGGCGAACTGGGTCCGGTTCATCGTCGAGGGCACGCAGGCGATGGCCACCCCCACCGACGCGGCCGGCTTCGAGAAGTGGGCCGAGGAGTTCCGGCTGTTGCCCGACGAGACGCTCGAGGGGGTGCTCGCCGAGTACGAGAAGATCGCCCGGCGCACCGACGAGCTGGTCGGCACCCTGCCCGACCTCGATGTCTCGCACCCGTTGCCGGCCGCGCCCTGGTTCCGGCCTGGCGCGCAGCGCTCGGCCCGCCGGGTCTTCCTGCACATCGCGGCCGAGACCGCCCAGCACGCGGGCCACGCCGACATCCTGCGCGAGTCCCTCGACGGTCAGAAGACCATGGGCTGACGGACGCGTCCCCAGGATCAGTCCTCCGCGAGCCAGGCGAATCCGTAGCCCGGCAGGAGCAGTCTGTCGGCGCGGAACTCGGGTGCCCCGTCGCCGGCCAGCACCGACCGGAAGGCACCGAAGCCGGTGACCGTGTCGGCGTCCACCAGCTGGGCGGCAGGGCTCAGATTGGCCAGCCCGACGAACGTGCCGCTGCGCGGGTGGCGGCGTCGCCAGGCCAGGACGTGCGGCGATCCCACGTCGACGACCGCCACCTCCCCACCGGCGTGCAGGGCCGGCAGCGAACGCCGCACCTCCCCCAGCCGGCGCAGCCAGCCGAACACCCATCCCTCGACGGTGGCCGGATCCTGCCGACGGGCCGCGGCCGCCCAGTCCATCGGTGGGCGGTGCATCCAGCGGTTGTCCGGCGCCAGTGCCGGGTCGTCGAGATAGCCGGCGTCGTTGCGCAGCGCCAGCTCGTCGCCCATGTAGAGCAGCGGGATGCCGCCGAACCCGTAGACGACGGAGTAGAGCAGGACCAGCCGGCGCAGCGCCTGCGCCAGCGCGGCGTCGTCCCCGCGCGACAGGGCGTCCTCGACACCGCAGAGCGAGGCCGTCGACCCGGAGATCCGGGCGTCACCGGTCGCCTCGTTCTCCTGGAAGAGCGCGCCGCGGGCCCACGACCCCGGAAAGCGGCCCGAGTAGAAGTCGTTGAGAAACCTTCGGTGCCCGAAGCCGCTGACCCCCACCGCCCCGGCGTCGGTGTCGCTGATCGCCCAGCCGATGTCGTCGTGGCCACGCACGTAGGTGACCCAGGACGCCTCCGGTGGGATCGCCCGCATCCGGCCGAGCGACTGGGCGGCCAACCGGGCGTCCTGCGTGGCCAGGCCGCTCCACAGCAGGACCATGAGCTGGTTGTGGTACGCCAGCTCGCACTCCGGCCGGTACCGCTCGTGCCCGCCGAGATAGGGCACCAGGTCCTCGGGCGACACGATCGCCTCGGCCTTGAAGACCACCCCGGGCGCGGCGATCCGGGTGAGCGCGTGCAGCAGCTGGAGCAGGCTGTGCCCCTCCGGCTGGTTCTGGCAGGCGGTGCCCAGCCGCTTCCACATGAAGGGCACGGCGTCCATCCGGAAGACGTCGATCCCCCGGTTGGCCAGCCAGGTGATCTCCCCGAGCATGGCCATCGTCACGGCCGGATTCGTGTAGTCCAGATCCCACTGATAGGGCCAGAAGGTCGTCCAGACCCAGCCGCCTGCGCCGCCGCAGGCCTCGGGCACCCAGGTGAACGAGCCGGGCGCGCGATCGGGAAAGACCTCGGGGATGGTCGCGTCGTAGGCGTCGGGCATCCGGCGGTCGGGGAACGCGGTGTAGAAGCCGGCGAACTCGGGGTCGCCGGCCAGCCAGCCCTGCGCCCACCGGTGCTCGCGGGCGGTGTGGTTGAGCACCAGGTCGACGCACAGGCTCATGCCGCGGTCGTGCAGCGCGACGGCGACGTCCTCGAGGTCGTCCATCGTGCCGATCCGCGGATCGACGGCGCGGTAGTCCATCACCGCGTAGCCGCCGTCGTTCTCTCCCGGCCGCGGCTGCAGCAGCGGCATGAGGTGCAGATAGGTGGTGCCGAGCTCGGCGAGGTAGTCCAGTTTCCCGGGCAGCTGCGTGAGCGTGCCGCAGAAGCGGTCGACGTAGCAGACGTAGCCCTGCATGCGCGGACGCTGGAACCAGCCGGGATCGATCTCCCGACGCCGGTCGAGGCGCCGCAGGTCCGCCGGACGCGCAGCCGCGGCCTCGAGCGCGATCCGCAGCCCCCGCTCGAGCAGGCCCGGAGCGGCCGCGTCCCCGTAGAGCAGGACCAGCGGTCGGTGGATGTCCTCCAGCGCCACCTCGGCGCGGGCCAGGAAGGCGTCGGCCTCCTCAGGGCCCAGCGCCGCTCCGGCGTCCTCGGCAAGCCGCGGGGCCAGCGCCGCCCACGCCTGATCCGCCGCTGTCACCGGCCCAGTATCGGGGCAGGCCGCGACCGCGGCAGACCGGTTGTCCGCCCACGGCGTGAGGCCCCCCACGCGAGCGCGGACAGGCGTTCACTGGTGCGCGTGACTCCGTGATCACAGGGGGGCGCCATGAGCTCGGCACCGGAGCAGGACGTCGGCGCGCTCGATGCCTACTCCCGGATCGTCACGGCCGTCGCCGCGGACCTCACCCCGCACGTCGCGGCACTGGAGGTCAGTGGTCCGGGCGGCCGCGGGGGCGGGTCCGCCGTGGTGTTCACCGAGGACGGGATGCTGCTGACCAACGCGCACGTCGTGGCCGGGGCCACCCACGGACGGGCGGTGTTCTCCGACGGCACGGACGCCGACATCGACGTCGTCGGTGCCGATCCGCTGTCCGACCTCGCGGTGGTCCGCGCCCGGACGACCACCCCGCCGCCCGCGGTCCTCGGCGACGCGAGCACCCTGAAGGTCGGCCAGCTCGTGGTGGCGGTCGGCACTCCGCTGGGCCTGACCGGATCGGTCACCGCCGGGGTGGTCAGCGGGCTCGGCCGCTCGCTGCCCACCCGCGAGGGCCGCACCGCCCGGGTGGTGGAGGACGTCATCCAGACCGACGCCGCACTGAACCCCGGCAACTCCGGCGGTGCGCTGGCCGACTCGGCGTCGCGGGTCGTGGGCATCAACACCGCGGTGGCGGGCTGGGGCCTCGGCCTGGCCGTGCCGATGAACGACACCGGCCGACGGATCATCGGTGCCCTGATCACCGACGGTCGGGTACGCCGCGCCTACCTGGGACTGGTGAGCACGCCCGCTCCCCTGCCGGCGCCCCTGGCGCAGCGGACCGGCCGCCGCCGCGGACTGCGCATCATCGAGGTCGTCCCCGGGGCCCCGGCCGACCGCGCGGGTCTGAAGGCCGGCGACCTTGTGCTCGAGGCGGACCGCCGCCCGGTGGCCGATGCGCAGAGCCTGCAGCGGCTGCTGTTCGCCGAGGCGATCGACCGGCCGCTGGCCATGACCGTGTACCGGCGCGGCGCGATGGTCGACGTCATCAGCGTGCCCACCGAGCTGACCGGTGGCTGATCCGTAGTTGACTGACCGGGTGCTCCCCCTCGCCGAACTGCACCTGCACATCGAAGGCACGCTCGAGTCCGACCTGCTGGTGACGCTGGCCCGGCGCAACGACGTGCCGCTGCCCACCTACGACCCGGCGGAGCTCACGGCCCGCTACGCCGACTTCGCCGACCTGCAGGCGTTCCTCGACGTCTACTACGCCAACCTCGCGGTGCTGCGGACCGAGCAGGACTTCTTCGACCTGGCGACCGCGTATCTGACCCGCGCCGCCGCAGCCGGGGTGCGGCGGGCGGAGATCTTCTGCGATCCGCAGACCCACCTGCGCAACGGCGTTCCGCTCGAGGTCGTGTTCGGTGGCCTCGGTTCGGCCCTCGCCGAGGCCCGCGCGAACGGGCTGTCCGCCGACCTCATCGTGTGCTTCCTGCGCGATCTCGGCGGGGAGGCGGCCGAGGAGCTGCTCCGCGCGGCCCTGCCCTTCCGCGAACACTTCATCGGTGTGGGGCTGGACTCCGCGGAGGTCGGCTATCCGCCCCGGCTTTTCGAGGCCGCGTACGGCATCGCCGCGGCCGAAGGTCTGCACCGTGTCGCCCACGCCGGCGAGGAGGGCGGCCCCGAGTACGTGCGGGAGGCGCTGGACGTGCTCGGTGTGGAACGGATCGACCATGGTTTCCGGGCGCTCGAGGACCCAGACCTGGTGGTCCGCCTGCGCGAGGAACGGGTACCGCTGACGGTGTGCCCGCTGTCGAACGTGGCCCTCAAGGGGGTGCCGCGGATCGAGGAGCACCCGCTGCGCGCCATGCTCGAGCTCGGACTGGTGGCCACGATCAACAGCGATGACCCCGCCTACTTCGGTGGCGGCGTGCAGGAGAACGTGGCCGCGGTGCGGACGGCGCTGGGACTGACCGACGACGACCTCGCTGTCCTGGCGCGGAACTCGTTCGGGGCCGCCTTCATCGGCGACGAGGAGCGCGCCCGAGGGCTGGCCGAGGTAGCGGCCTGGCGGCGGTCCACCGCGGGCTGAGCTACGACCGAGCGGCGAGCCGCGCGTCGAGCAGCCGGTCGACCTCCGCCTCGGCGCCGACGACCCGGCGGGCGTTGTCACCGGTCGGGCACCGCTCCCAGACCGCCCGGGCTCCGCCGAGGGCGATGTAGGCGACCGAGATCTCCAGGTCCAGTTCGTCGGTGGTGGTGATGCTGGGGCTCACGGCGACCTCCTGGCGGTCTCTGTTCCTGCGACGAACCGGACGCTATCCACCGGGTATGACGGTTCGAGGGCACGAAAATGTCCGCTGAGGGCGCGTCTGTCCCCACCCGTCACGGATGCGGTCGCCAGTACTCCCCGACCGCTTCGACCACCTGCTCCAGGGCGGCGAGGCTGTGCCCGCTGACGAACGCATCGCAGAACGGCAGGGCCGCCGCCATCCCGCCGGCCAGCGGCGCGTAGCCGGGTGCCGCCTTGCGCGGGTTCACCCACACGACGCGGTGGGCGAGCCGGTGCAGCCGTCGCATGGCCTCGCCGACCTCCTCGGGCTCGTCCTGCGCCCAGCCGTCGGAGAGCACGACGACGACGGCGCCGCGGGCCAGGCCGCGGCGGCCGTGGTCGGCGACGAACCGGGTGAGGCCGGCGGCCAGCCGGGTGCCACCGGCCCAGTCCGGTGAGGCGGCCGCCGCCCGCGCCAGCGCCTGATCCGGGTTCCGCACGGACAGCTGCCGGGTGAGCCGGGTCAGCCGGGTGGCGAAGACGAATGCCTCTGCCCGGGCCCCGGTGACCGCACCCTGCAGAAGGGTGAGGTAGACCCGCGCATAGGGCTCCATCGACCCGGACACGTCACACAGCAGCACCAGCCGGCGCGGTTGCCTGCGGCGGCGTGCGTGCACCAGCCGGACCGGGTCGCCCCCGGAACGTTGCGACCGGCGGACGGTCCGCCGCAGGTCCAGCCGGTCGCCCGAGCGCCGGGTCGGCCGAGTACGCCGGCTGCGCCGTTCCGGGGTGCTGAGCACCAGCTTCCGGACGAGCGCGCGCACGGCGGCGAGCTCGTCGGCGGTGAGGTCGGCGAAGGATGTCCTCCGCAGTCGCTCCTCGGCAGATGCGGCCGCCAGGAGCACCTCCCTCTCGGGTTCCTCGCCGTCGGCGTCGCCACCTGCCGTGCCCGCTCCGCCCTCGGCGGCTCCGGGAGTGCTGGGGCGGGAGTCGGGCGCCGCGGGCCGGGTGCGGGGTTCGCTGCCGATCGGGGGCGGCGCGTTCAGCTCGCCGCGACTGTCCGCGGGGTCGAGCATGCCGTCGAACACCGCGGAGAAGACGGCGTCGAAGACGGGCAGCTGCGCCCGGTCGGTCACCAGGACGATCCGGCAACTCCAGTAGAGCGCGGCCCGGTCGAGCGGCGGTACCAACTGGAGGGCCCGGGCCAGTCCGGCGGCCCGCTCCGGGGTCGTGGGCAGCCCGGCGCGGTGCAGCGCCGTCGCCAGTCCCACGGCGAGCGGGCCCGGAGCCACCTGGAGCTCAGGCACCGGCCACCCACGCCGCGCCCCGCGTTCGCGCCAGCTCCTGGTCGTCGCGGTTCTTGAGCACCGACCCCCAGCTGCCTTCCACAGCGGGCTCGTCCAGCCGGGTCACGCCGAGGATGCTCAGCGCGGCCACCCAGTCGATGACCTCGGCGATGCCCGGCGGTTTCACGAGGTCCAGCGAGCGCAGCCGGGTGACGGCGCTCGCGGCGTCCACAGCCAGCGGTTCGGCGCTTCCGGGCACCCGCCGGCGCACGATCTCGGCCACGCGCTCGGGGGCCGGGTAGTCGATCCAGTGGTAGAGGCAGCGGCGGGTCAGTGCGTCGTGCAGGTCGCGGGTGCGGTTGGAGGTGAGGACGACGACCGGCGGGTGGGCGGCCAGGAGGGTGCCCAGCTCGGGAACCGTGACCGCCGCCTCGGCCAGCACCTCGAAGGTGAACGCCTCGAACTCCGCGTCGGCCCGGTCGATCTCGTCCAGCAGCAGCACCGCCGGCCGCGGTCCGGGGTGCTCGATGGCCTGCAGCAGCGGCCGCCGCAGGAGGTAGTCGGCGCCGAAGAGGTCCTCCTCCTCCAGCGGTGTGCCTCGGGCTTCCGCGATCCGGATGCCCAACAGCTGCCGGGGGTGGTTCCACTCGTAGAGCGCCTCGGCGGCGTCGATCCCCTCGAAGCACTGCAGCCGGTGCAGCGGCGTGTCCAGCACCCGCGCCAGCGCCTTCGCCGCCTCGGTCTTGCCGACGCCGGGCTCGCCCTCCAGCAGGAGTGGCTGGGGCAGCCGGACGGCGAGGAACATCGCCGTCGCCAAGCCGGGGTCGGCGAGGTAGTCGACGGCGTCGAGCGCGTCGGCGAGGGCTGCGACGTCCGGTAGCCGCTCCCGGACCTCGTCCTCCGCGCCCGACCGCGCCGCCGCCGTCACGCCTGCTCCGGCCTAGGAGGCAGCCGCATACCGGGCCGGGTCGGCGAGGAAGGTGGTGCGGCAGCCGTCGCAGCAGAACCAGGTGGTCACGCCGTCGACCGTGGCATGCGGCGAGCTGTCCACCGGCGCGACGGTCATGCCGCACACCGGGTCGACCGCGCTCGCGGGGAGCGCCACCGGCGCGTGCCGTTCGGCCGCCCGCCGCTCGGCCACGATCTGGGCCAGCACCGACAGTGCGATCTCGGCCGCGGTCCGCCCGCCGATGTCCAGACCCGCCGGGCTGTGCACCCGGGCCCGCTGGTCGTCGGGGACGTCGAGCGCCGCCAGCACCGAGGCTCCGCGGATCCGGCTGGCGATGAGCCCGACGTACGGGATGCCGAGCCGCAGCGCGGCCGTGAGCGCCGGCTCCTCGCCCCGCCCGTGAGAGGCGACGACGAGCGCGGCGTCGTCGGCCCGCGGAACGGCGTCCGCACCTGGGGCGAGTTCGACGGCGTACCCGAGCGGACCGCCCAGACGGGCGAGCGCCTCGGCGATCGGGCTCTCGCCGACGACGAGTACCCGAGGTGCCGGGACGCGCGGCTCGAGGAAGATCTCCACCGCACCACCGGACAGGCACGGGTTGGCGACGGTCACCGCCCCCTCCTCGGTGCTCTGCGGCGGCGCCTCCCCCGGCACGATCCGCAGCAGAAGCGGCTGGTTGGTCGACAGCGTCATCAGCCCGTACTCGCGCACCGACGCCTCGGCGCAGGTGCCCCCGACGAAGCCGTCGATCGAGCCGTCCGCGCGCACCAGCGCCGTGTCACCCGCGTGCGCACTCGTCGGCTTCTGTGCGCGGACGACGGTCGCCTGCACGAACGGCTCACGCGTCCGGACCAGCTCCGCGGCGGTGTCGGTAACCATGGTCCCTCTTCTGGTTGAGTGGTTCGGCTCCGCTGCAGGGGCCCGCCGTGAGCCTGCGAGTGGTGGCGGGCAGCGGGGTCCTTGCTCAGATCGGCGGGGTGGCTCGGCCCTGCATGGCCGCCCACACCCGCGCCGGGGTGCAGGGCATGTCCATGTGGGTCACGCCGAAGGGGGCGAGGGCGTCGACAACCGCATTCACCACGGCCGGCGGCGAGCCGACCGTCGCCGACTCCCCGATGCCCTTGGCGCCGATCGGGTGGTGCGGCGAGGGCGTCACGGTCGCGCCGAGCTCCCAGTCGGGCACCTCGAGCGCCGTCGGGATCAGGTAGTCCATGAACGAGCCGCCCAGGCAGTTGCCCTGCTCGTCGAAGCCGATGAACTCCATGAGCGCCATCCCGACGCCGTCGGCGAGGCCGCCGTGGATCTGCCCCTCCACGATCATCGGATTGATCCGTGTGCCGCAGTCGTCGACCGCGACGAAGCGGCGGACCTTCACCTTGCCGGTGCCGGCGTCGATGTCGACCACGCAGATGTAGGCGCCGAACGGGAACGTCAGGTTCGGCGGGTCGTAGGTGACCTCGGCATCGAGGTTGCCGTCGACGCCCTCCGGGAGCGCGACCGTGCCGTGTGCCCCCAGGGCGATCTCGGAGATCGTCTTGGCCGCCGACGGGTCGCCCTTCACGAAGAAGCGGCCCTTCTCCCACTCGAGGTCCTCCGGCCGGGTCTCCAGCATCGCCGCGGCGATGGCCTTCGCCTTGTCCCGCACCTTGCGGGCGGCCAGCGCGACCGCTCCCCCGCTGACCGGGGTGGAGCGGCTGCCGTAGGTACCCAGGCCGAAGGGCGTCTGGTCGGTGTCGCCGTGCACGACCTCGATGTCCTCGGGCGGGATGCCGAGCTCCTCGGCGACGATCTGCGCGAACGTGGTCTCGTGGCCCTGGCCCTGGGTCTGCACCGACAGCCGGACGACGGCCTTGCCGGTCGGGTGCACCCGCACCTCGGCACCGTCGGCCATGCCGAGTCCGACGATGTCGAAGTGCTTGCGGGGGCCGGCCCCGACGGTCTCGGTGAAGAAGGAGACGCCGATGCCCATGAGCTCGCCCCTGGCCCGTTTCTCCGCCTGCTCCTGCCGGAGATCGGCGTAGCCGATCTGCTCCATGCACATCCGCAGGGCCGGCTCGTAGTCGCCGGAGTCGTACTCCCACCCGGTCTTGTTCTTGTACGGGAACTGCTCGGGGCGGATGAAGTTCTTCAGGCGCAGCTCGGCCGGGTCCATCTCCAGCCTCTGCGCCAGGACGTCGACCATCCGCTCGACCAGGTACACCGCCTCGGTCACCCGGAACGAGCAGGCGTAGGCGACGCCGCCGGGCGCCTTGTTGGTGTAGACGCCGGTGACCGAGCAGTAGGCGGCCTCGAGGTCGTAGCTGCCGGTGAAGATGGAGAAGAAGCCGGCCGGGTACTTGGTCGGCTGGGCGGTGGCGTTGAACGCGCCGTGGTCGGCCAGCACGTGCGTGCGGACGGCCAGGATCTTGCCGTCCTTCGTGGCCGCGATCTCGCCCCTCATGAGGTAGTCGCGGGCGAACGAGGTGCTCATCAGGTTCTCGGAGCGGTCCTCGACCCATTTCACCGGCTTGCCGGTCACGATCGACCCGACGACGGCGCAGATGTAGCCCGGATAGATGCCCACCTTGTTGCCGAACCCGCCGCCGATGTCGCCGGCGATGACCCGGATCTTGTGCTCCGGGATACCGGCGACCATCGCGTAGAGCGTGCGGTGGGCGTGTGGGGCCTGGGTGGTCTCGTAGAGCGTCAGCTTGCCGTCGATCGGGTCGTAGTCGGCGATCGCGCCGCAGGTCTCCATGGGGGCGGGGTGCACCCGCGGGTAGACGACGTCCTCGCTGACGACGACGTCGGCCCGCGCGAAGACGGCCTCCGTCTCGGCCTTGTCGCCGGCCTCCCAGTCGAAGATGTGGTTGTCGGTCTGCCCGTCCTTGTCGTCCCGGATGACGGCGGTTCCCGGCTCCAGGGCGCGGCGGGCGTCGATGACGACGGGTAGCTGCTCGTACTCGACGTCGATGAGTTCGAGGGCGTCGCGCGCGGAGTAGCGGTCCTCGGCGACGACGAAGGCCACCTCCTGGCCCTGGAAGCGCACCTTGTCGGTGGCCAGCACGGCCATGGTGTCGGCCGACAGGGTCGGCGCCCACGCGAGGTTCAGGCCCTCGAGGTCCTTGCCGGTGATGACCGCGTGCACCTTCGGGTGGGCGAGCGCCTCGGTGGTGTCGATGGAGACGAGGCGGGCGTGCGCCATCGGCGAGCGGAGGACCGCCCCGTGCAGCATCCCGGGCAGGACGATGTCGTCGAGGTAGCGGCCCTTGCCGCGGATGAACCGCGGGTCCTCCTTGCGCTGCACCCGCCCGTAGCCGATCGGCCGGTCCGCCGCCGTCATGGCCGGGTTGGGCTCGCGCTCCTGGGGCATCGGCGAGCGTTCCTGGACGGTCGTCATGCCCGCACCTCCTGGTCGGTGGTCTCGGCCGCCGGGTGAGCGGCCGCCCACTGGATCGAGCGGACGATGGTGGCGTAGCCGGTACACCGGCAGATCTGGCCGGAGATGGCCTCGCGGATCTCGCCCTCGTCCGGATCGGGATTGCGGTCGAGCAGCGCGCGGGCGGTGAGCATCATCCCGGGGGTGCAGAAGCCGCACTGCAGGCCGTGCTCCTCCATGAAGCCCTGCTGCACCGGGTCGAGCGTGCCGCCGGCGGCCATGCCCTCGACGGTGCGGACCTCGTGCCCGGCGGTCATGGCCGCGAGTTGCGTGCACGACTTCACCGGCTCGCCGTCCACCAGGACGACGCAGGTGCCGCAGTTGCTGGTGTCGCACCCCCAGTGGGTGCCGGTGAGGCCCAGCGTCTCCCGCAGGAAGTGCACGAGCAGCAGCCGGGGCTCGACGTCGCGCGTGACCTCGGTGCCGTTGACGGTCATCGTGACCTGCATGATCAGCCTCCCTGGAGGGCGCCGGCGGTGGCCCCGACCCGCTCCAGCGAGCGGCGCAGCACCCGGCGGGTGAGTTCGTCGGCGAGGTGCCGCTTGTAGTCGACGGGGCCGCGCTGGTCCTCGACCGGGGAGCTCGCCACGGCGGCCAGTCGGCCGGCCTCGGCCAGCAGCTCCTCGCTCGGCCGCTCCCCCACGAGGACGGCGGCGGCCTCGGTCGCCAGGCCCTCGAGCCCGAGCGCGGTGAGCCCGATCGCGACGTCGGCGAACGTGCCGTCCTCCGCCAGCAGGATGGCGGCGCCGGCGGCGGCGACCGCCCAGTCCCCTACCCGGCGCTCGACCTTCTCGTAGGCGCTGGACGAACGCGCCCGGATGGGGAACCGCACCTCCGTGATCAGCTCGTTCTGCTCGCAGGCCGTCTCGTAGGGGCCGCGGTGGAAGTCGCCGATGTCGACCACCCGCTCGCCGGCCGGCCCCACGATGACCACCTGGGCACGGAGGACGTCGCAGACCGTGGTGAGGTCCTCGGCGGGGTCGGCCTGGCCCAGGGAGCCGCCGATCGTGCCGCGGTTGCGCACCACCGGGTCGGCGATGACCTTCTCGGCGTCGTGCACGATCGGGAACAGCCGCCCGACGACGTCGGAGTCGAGCAACGCGGCGTGCCGGGTGAGCGCCCCGACCCGGAGGACGTCGGCCTCCTCGGTGAGGTGGCCCAGCTCGGCGACGTCGTTGATGTCGATCAGCCACTCGGGGCGGGCCAGCCGGAGCTTCATCATCGGCAGCAGGCTGTGCCCGCCGGCGATGACGTGGGACTCGGGGCCGTGGCGTTCGAGCAGCTCGAGCGCGTCGGCCACGCTGGTGGCGCGGGCGTAGTCGAACGGGGCCGGTACCTGCACGGGGCACCCCTTTCCCGAGGACCCCGCGGCTGAGGCCCTGGTGGCGCGAGGCTTGTCCGTGACCGCCGTCACTGTCAACATCCTCATAAGCAACCGGTTATGAGGCTCGTGCCGATGACGTTCACGCAGCTCCGCACCTTCGCGCTCGTGGCCGAGCTCGGGTCGCTGCGCGCGGCAGCGAGCGCGCTGGGTGTGAGCGAGCCGGCCGTCTCCGCGTCCATCGCGGCGCTGCGCAGCGATCTGGGCGACCCGCTCTTCCGGCGCACCGCCAGCGGGATCGCGCTGACGCCCGGCGGCCGAGCCCTGGCCGGGCGGGCGCGGGAGCTGGTCCGGCTGGCGGAGCGCACCCGTCGGGAGGTCGCGTCCGCGACGTCCACCGCCCGGCTGCGGGTGCTCGCGACTGCGGCGTGCGCCGAGTACGTCGCCGGAGACGTCGTCACGGCCTTCACTCGGCGGGTGCCAGGGACATCGGTGGAGCTCGTCGTCGGCTCGAGCGACTGCGCGGCCTCAGCTCTCGCCGAGGACGACGCCGACATCGCCCTGGGAGTGCGGCCCCTGCCCTCCCCCGGCCGCGAGCTCGACTCCGTGCCGTTCCTCCGTTACCAGCGAGTGCTGGTCGCCGGGCCCGGCCATCCGCTCGCCGGCCGGAGGTCGCTGCGCGGGACCGACCTGGCCGGCGAGCGCTGGTTCACCGGGCCGGCGGGGCTGGAGACGGGCAGCGAGGAGCACCGCTGGGCCCAGGCCTCCGGCGCCGCCGCCGCCGCCGACGTGACGCCGATGGACAGCGAGGCCGACGCACTCACCGCCGTCCGTTCGGGCGACGGCCTGCTGCTGGCGCTGGAGCACGCCGTGTGCGGTGACCTGCGGCGCGGCGCCCTCGTGCGGCTGCCGGCCGCGGGCACCCCGGTGACGGGAATGTGGTGGGCGACCGTGCCGGGTGCGGGCCGCGCAGCACCGGCCGCCCGCGCACTGCAGCGGTTCCTGACCACGCCCGATGCGACGACAGCGCTGCTGGCGCGACCCGAGCGGCCGGCGCGGGCCCGGCCGACGGTGCGGGTGGAGCTGTGGAGCTAGCTCAGCGGCTCTCCTCGCCGGATGCGAGGCGGTCCGACGCCCTGCCGGCGACGACGGACTGAGCGACTCCCGAGGACGTGTCGGTGGGCCCGGGAGTGGTTCCCGGCGCGGCGCTGCCCGTGTCCTCCCGCTCCTGGCTGCCGTACACGACCTGGCCCTCGGTCATCTCCGGGTCGCCGGCGGTGCGCTCGACCGGCGCGGTGCCCGACGTGGCCTCGGCGCCCTGGTCGTGCACCCGCTCGACGTTGCTGCCGCGCTCGGCGACGCCGATGGCCTCGGCGATGTCCTGCCCGCTGCGGGAGTGGTCGGGCGAGGTGTCCTCGATGCGGGCTTCCTCGGGTGAGCTCATGACGACCTCCACGTCGACGGTGCGCGCAGTGTCGACCCCCGTCCACGTCCGGGGCAACCGTTCCCGGCCGCCGGGATGCGTCGAGCACCGGCTCACCGTCCCCTCCACCCCGCGCCGGACGGAGGGGCAGCGGCCAGACACTCGACGCAGGCGTGGCTCAGCGCTGATGGGTGGCGGCCCCGGTCTGTGGACACGCTCGCGGCGTCTCCGTCCGTCAGTCGGCGTCCGCCGGCTCTCCCGCCAGCTCCTCGACGCGGGCCAGCGCTCGCTGGCGGGCGACGACCGCCTCGGCAGCCTCGTGCTCGGCGCTCCTCCGCCGGCGCTCGGTCCGCTTGAGCTGAGCGGCGACCTCCGCCACCTCCCCCTCGGCGCGCGCCAGCTGGTCGGCGAGTTCGGCCACCCGGGCCTCGAGGGACGCCCGGCGCGCGTCCAGGTCGTCGTACCGCTGGCGCTCGTCCTCCGCGGCGACCCGCGCCTCCTCGGCGGCTGCGGTGGCCCGCTCGGCAGTCCTGCGTGCCTCGGCGAGCTCCCGCTTCCGCTGTTCCTCGGCCGCGCGCCGGGCCTCGGCCCGCTCCCGCTCGCGGGCCCGTCGCCGTTCGTCGGCAGGCGGCTTGGGCGCCGCCTTCTCCGGCGTCGACCGCTCGGGGGCGGCCGGGGCGCGCTCGGGTGCGGCTGGGCGCACGAGGCGGAGGTCCGGCCGCGACACCGTCGTCCCCATGCCGTTGTAGGACATCGACGAGGTGATCCGGCCGGTGAGCAGGGCCTCCCCCGCCCCGGGGTCGGCCATGGCGGCGCGGAGGGTCTCCTCGACCTGGTCGGTGACCGAGCTGCTCACCGGCCGGCCGTGCTCCCGCGCGAGGGCGGTCGCTTGACGGGTGAGGGCACTGATCAACTGGTTCCGCTGCGAGCTGAGCGCCCGCAGCTGATCACCGGCCAGGTTCTCCTGCGCCTCCCGGAGCAGGCCGCCCAGCTCGACGAGGCCCTCGATCTCCTCCCGGTGCCAGCGCACCAGCAGGTTGCAGGCCCAGGCCGCGGCCGACGGCTTGGGCAGCGCGCCGATCTCCTTGGCCAGGGCCTTGTCGCCCTCGGCCTTGGCGTCGTCCTGCCGGGTCGTGCGCAGGGCGATGAACTCCTCCGGCGGCACCTCGTAGAGCTCGCCGGCCACCTCGTCGAGTTCCACGGCTCACATTCTCCGGAGGATGTGCGCTCACGCCCAGTCCTCGGTCCACACGGGGCGTGGGCGCACCGCGCCGCTCAGCAGCAGGCTGCGGCAGGGACGGCGGTGTCGGCGTCGGTCGCGCAGCACCTACCGTCGCCCGCGACGGCGGACAGCCGGAGCTCCGTGTTGCCCTCGAGGTCGGGGCGGGCGTCGCCGGTCACCGTGTAGACCTCCCACGGCTCGCCACCCGGTCCGGTCACCCACACCTTGTCCTGGACGGCGTAGCAACAGGTGGTGTTCTCCTCGGGACGCGTGGCCAGCCCGGCCTCCGCCAACCGCGTCGTCGCCGCGGTGACCTCACCGGTGGTCGGCACCTCGATGCCCAGGTGGTCCATGCGGGTCGCCTCGCCGGGCTCGCCCTCCAGCAGGACCAGCTTCAGCGGGGGCTCGGCGATCGCGAAGTTGGCGTAACCGGGACGGCGCTTTGCCGGAACGGCACCGAACAGCATCGAGTAGAACTCGACGGCGGCGTCGAGGTCGGCGACGCGGAGTGCGAGCTGCACGCGGGCCATGGGGGTCCATCCTCTTCGGTCGGAACGCATCGACAGTCATCGATGCGATGCCGCGACCATGGCACCGGCATCGACGTCTGTCAATATGACTGATGTCGTTATGATGGACGGCAATGTCCCGTTCCCAGGAGATGACCATGAGTGCATCAGGCCTTGCGTGCTGCACGCCGTTGACCGGCACGGCGATGTCCGCCCGGCAGGCCGAGCAGGTGGCGCCCCTGCTGAAGGCGCTGGCCGATCCGGTGCGCCTGCGGCTGGTCAGCCTGATCGCAGCAAGCGCCGGCGGGGAGGCGTGCGTCTGCGACCTCAACGACGCCTTCGAACTCACCCAGGCGACGATCAGCCACCACCTCAAGGTGCTCTACTCCGCGGGGCTCCTCGACCGGGACAAGCGCGGGGTGTGGGTCTACTACGCCGTCCGCCCGGCCGCCCTCGCCGCCGTCGCCACCCTGTTCGACACCCCTCCCAGGTTCGACACCGCAGCCCCGAACCCGGCGTGAGCGCCGCCGCCCGCGTACCGCTCCTCGCCCGGCAGGCACTGGCCGAGTTCCTCGGCTCGGCCGGGCTCGTCACCGTCGTCATCGGCTCCGGCATCGCCGCGCAGCGACTGTCCCCGGACGACGTCGGCCTCCAGCTCCTGGAGAACGCGCTAGCCACCGGAGCCGGCCTGGTCGCGTTGATCCTCGCCTTCGGCCCGGTGTCCGGCGGGCACTTCAACCCGGTGGTCACGCTGGCCGACCGCTTCTTCCGCGGGGTGAGCAATCGGCAGGTCGCCGCCTATCTGCCGGCCCAGCTGCTCGGCGGGATCGGCGGCGCGATGGCGGCGAACCTCATGTTCGACCTGCCCGCGGTGTCCGTCTCGGGGAAGGACCGGTCGGCCGGCGGACTCTGGCTGTCGGAGGCGCTGGCCACCTTCGGCCTGGTCGTGCTGATCTTCGCCCTGGCGCGCGCCGGCCGCGCCGCCGTGACGCCCCTGGCCGTGGGCGCGTACATCACCGCGGCGTACTGGTGGTCGTCGTCGACGAGCTTCGCCAACCCGATGATCGACCTCGCTCGCACGCTTTCCGACACCTTCGCCGGTATCGCGCCGTCCTCGGTACCGATGTTCCTCCTGATGCAACTGCTCGGCGGCGCGGCGGGAGTTGCCGCCGTCGCCGTCCTCTACCCGGGCGTTCCGGCCGTGGCCGATGCCGTCGTCGTCCCGAAGGAGTCCTCGTGAGCGACGTCCCCAGTGTCCTGTTCGTCTGCGTGCACAACGCCGGCCGCTCGCAGATGGCCGCAGGCTGGCTGCGGCACCTGGCCGGGAACTCCGTCGAGGTCCGCTCGGCCGGTTCCGTTCCGGGCGACCGGGTGAATCCGGCGGCGGTGCAGGCGATGGCCGAGGTGGGCATCGACATCTCCGGCCAGCGACCCCAGGTGCTCGTTCCCGGGGCGGTCGAGTCCTCCGACGTCGTGATCACCATGGGCTGCGGCGACGCCTGCCCGA
>JAOPWH010000021.1 GCA_025965795.1 Blastococcus sp. | reverse complement strand
CTGGCGCAGCTGGCCACCGGCTTCCCGAAGAACCGGGTCATGGGCCAGGCCGGCATGCTCGACACCGCGCGCTTCACCAACAACGTGGCCGAGGAGCTCGGCGTCCCGGTGTCGTCGGTGCAGACGCTCACTCTCGGGTCGCACGGCGACACGATGGTTCCGGTGCCCTCGCGCTGCACCGTCGACGGCAAGCCGCTCGCCGACGTCCTGGCGGCCGACCGCATCGAGCACCTGGTCGACCGCACCCGCAACGGCGGCGCCGAGGTCGTGGCGCTGCTGAAGACCGGCTCGGCGTACTACGCGCCGTCCGCCGCGGCCGCCCGCATGGCGCGCGCCGTCATGGAGGACTCCGGGGCGGTCATGCCGGTCTGCGCCTGGGTCGACGGCGAGTACGGCATCAACGGCGTGTACCTGGGCGTCGAGGCCGAGATCGGCCGCGAGGGCGTGAAGAGGGTCGTCGAGGGCGACCTGACCGAGAGCGAACTGGCCGGGCTGCGCGAGGCCGCCGAGGCCGTGCGCGCCAAGCAGGCCGACGTAGCCGACCTCTGAGCCGCTCAACGGCTCGGAGCAGCAGAAGGAGACAACTGACGTGAGCAAGATCAAGGTCGATGGCACGGTCGTCGAGCTCGTCGGCGACGAGATGACCCGGATCATCTGGCAGTTCATCAAGGACCAGCTGATCCTCCCGTACCTCGACGTGAACCTCGAGTACTACGACCTCGGCATCGAGTCGCGGGACGCCACCGACGACCAGGTGACGATCGACTCGGCCGAGGCCATCAAGCGCCACGGCGTCGGCGTCAAGTGCGCCACCATCACGCCCGACGAGGCGCGGGTGGAGGAGTTCGGCCTGAAGAAGATGTGGCGGTCGCCGAACGGGACGATCCGCAACATCCTCGGCGGCGTCATCTTCCGCGAGCCGATCATCATGTCCAACGTGCCGCGGCTGGTTCCGGGCTGGACCAAGCCGATCGTCGTCGGTCGTCACGCCTTCGGTGACCAGTACCGGGCCACCGACTTCCGGTTCCCCGGCGAGGGCACGCTGACGCTCACCTTCACGCCGAAGGACGGCTCCGAGCCGATCGAGCACGAGGTCTTCCAGTCGCCCGGCGCCGGCGTCGCCCTCGCGATGTACAACCTGGACGACTCGATCCGGGACTTCGCGCGGGCCTCGATGAACTTCTCGCTCGACCGCGGCTACCCGCTCTACCTGTCGACCAAGAACACGATCCTCAAGGCCTACGACGGCCGCTTCAAGGACCTCTTCCAGGAGATCTTCGAGGCCGAGTTCAAGGACAAGTTCGAGTCCGCCGGCATCACCTACGAGCACCGCCTGATCGACGACATGGTCGCGGCGTCGCTGAAGTGGGAAGGCGGCTACGTCTGGGCCTGCAAGAACTACGACGGCGATGTGCAGTCCGACACCGTGGCGCAGGGCTTCGGCTCGCTCGGCCTCATGACGTCGGTGCTGCTGAGCCCCGACGGCCGCACGGTCGAGGCGGAGGCCGCGCACGGCACGGTCACCCGTCACTTCCGTCAGCACCAGCAGGGCAAGGAGACGTCGACCAACCCGATCGCGTCGATCTTCGCCTGGACCCGTGGCCTGGCCCACCGCGGCAAGCTGGACAACACCCCCGAGGTGACGCGCTTCGCCGAGACCCTCGAGCGGGTCTGCATCGAGACCGTCGAGAGCGGTCAGATGACCAAGGACCTCGCGCTGCTGATCTCGCGGGACGCCCCGTGGCTCAACACCCAGGACTTCCTGGCGGCCATCGACGCCAACCTCCAGAAGGCCATGGCCTGACGTCGCCCCGCACCCGATCGCGGCCCCCTCGGTTCGTCCGAGGGGGCCGCGCTCGTGTGGCGGTGAGTGCGCTCGGGTGCGCACGTTCGGCGAACCTGCACTCTGGACGGTGCGTCAGGGTGCACGTTCCCCGAAGGTGCCGGCTGTGGACGACGTCAGCGGCGCCGACGCCTTTCGCGGCAGGCTTTCGACATGCCTCCAGCGCGCCGTCCCGACGTCCTGCGCGGGCGGGTCTTCCGTACCCGAGACGTCGTCGCACGGGGAGTGCTCACCCCCTCGGAGCTGCGCAGCAACGCCTGGCGTCGGCTCTACCGCGGGGTCTATGCCGACGCCGAGCTGCCGCCCTCGTTCGGCCTGCGTGTCCGGGGTGCCGGTCTGCTCGTACCAGCCGCCTCGGTCTTCAGCGGCCGGACGGCCGCATTTCTGCACGGCGCCATCGAACTCGTGGATCCTGACGACGCGGTCGAGGTGTCGCTGCCCGTGGGTGTGCGATTCGGCCCAGTGTCGGGACTGCGGGTGCACCAGGCGCGGCTGCCGGAACAAGACGTCGTCACGGTGAGCGGGCGGCGTTGCACGACGGGACTGCGCACGGCGCTGGACATCGCCCGACGGGAGCCGGTGCTCGACGCCGTCGCCGCTCTGGACGTCCTGCTCTCCCGCGTGATCGTGGGGAAGGGGGAGCTACGAGAGGCTGCCGAAAGGAGCGCTGGTCGGGGAGCACGTCGCATCCGTCGCGCGACGGAACTCGCCGATCATCGGGCGGAGTCTCAACCGGAGTCCCGTCTCCGCGTCCTGCTGGCGCTGGCCGGGCTGATCGCGGTACCCCAGTACTCGGTGCGGAACGGAAGCGGCGACGAGATCGCCCGGGTCGATCTGGCCTTTCCCGAGCAGCGGGTCGCCATCGAATACGACGGCGTCTGGCACGCCGAGCGGAGTCAGTTCGTCAGGGATCGGCGACGGCTCAACCGGCTGGTCGACGCCCGATGGGCGGTGCTGCACGTCACAGCCGCCGACCTGCGCGACCCGGACGCGCTGATCGCGCGGATCAGGGCGCTCCTGCTGAATGCAGGTTCGCGGAACTAGCACTCCGATCGACGCTTCCGGGCGCAACTTCCCGGAACCCGCGCGATCCACGGCCGCGGGTCAGGCGAGGAGAAGGGTCCACCAGGGGCCGCCGTCGCCCCGGGCGCGGCCGATGCCGACCGAGCTGAACCCGCAGTCCAGGATCGTCGCGCGAACCTCCGGGTCGGCCAGCCAGGCGCCGAGGACGTCGGCGGGCGCGGGGGTTCCCTGCGCGATCCAGGCAGCCCGCGCGCCGGCGTCGAGCGGCGAGTGGCCGGCGGGGTCCTGGAGTCCGAAGAAGTCCTGGTCCCGCATGGCCGCGCTGTGCGCCTGCGCCACCGCGGCCAGGGAGTCGTCGCCGAGCAGCGGGGCGCAGCCGGTGCGCGCCTCGTCCAGCAGCGTTCGCAGTTCGTCCTTGGCAGCGACGCCGGCGGGCTCGAGCGTGGGTGTCGGGTCCACGGGGGCGGGAGCCCCGGGCTCCGGCGAGGCGGAGGAAGGGGCAGCCGCAGGAGCGGTCGACCGCTCGGAGGAGGGACTCGCGGCGCCCGACGGAGACTCGCGCGCCGGGACCGCGGGAGGGCTCGCCGGTGCGTCGTGGTCGCTCGTGGCGGCACCGGTCGTGCCGGGTGCCGCGGCCGGGTCGGACGGTGACCCGGATCCCACCGGACCGGCGGACGACGTCACCGCCGTCGTGCGGTCCACCACGTCCGAGCCGACGTCGGAGCCGCCGCCGGAGGTCAGGGACGCCGTGGACGACGAGTCGAGGGCGACCGGCGACGTCCCGATGCTGCCCCCCGACACCACCGGGACGGCGAGGACGACTCCGGTGACGACCGTCGTGACCACGCCGGCGAGCGCCACGCGTCCGCCGCGGATGGCCAGGACGGGCCCGAGCAGGAACTTCGGGCGCGCGAGGGCCCCCGCGATCCGGGCGGACAGCGGAGGACCTACGGGACGATGGTGCACGCGGGGCCTTCCGAAGCGGTTGGATCACGATTCGTTACCGCTTGGAGACTAACGGTGCGCGCAAGGTCACCGTCAGTCCCTGCGAGGAAGGTCACTCGAGCGCCTCGAACGGGGCGCGACAGGGCCGGCCCCCACCGGGGACCCCCAGGGAACAGGCACCATGGACGAATGCGCACCGTCCGACAACCCCGAGGAGAACGCCGCCGGTGAGCGACGTCTGGCTCAGCATCATCATGGTCGTTGCCTTCGTGCTGATCGGTGGCGTCTTCTCCGGCGCCGAGATCGCGCTGGTCTCGCTCCGTGAATCTCAGGTCCGCGGGATGTCCGAGGGCGGCCGCAGAGGACAGGCCGTGCAGCGGCTGCTCAGCGACCCCAACCGCTTCCTCGCCGCCGTCCAGGTCGGGGTCACCCTGGCCGGGTTCTTCTCCGCGGCCTTCGGTGCCAGCACGCTCTCGCAGCCTCTGGCTCGCTGGCTGGAGAGCCGGGGCCTCAGCGAGGGCCTGTCCGGCACCCTCGCCCTCATCCTCGTCACGATCGCGATCAGCTACCTGTCGCTGGTCGTCGGCGAGCTGACCCCGAAGCGCCTGGCGCTGCAGCGGGCCGAGGGTTTCTCGCTCATCGTGGCGGCGCCGCTCAACGCCATCGCGACGTTGTCCCGTCCGGTCATCTGGCTGCTGTCGAGGTCGACCGACGTGCTCGTTCGACTGCTCGGCGGCGACCCCAAGGTCAGCGGTGAGTCGATAAGCCAGGAGGAGCTGCGCGACCTCGTCGCGGCGCACGAGTCGCTCACCAGCGACGAGCGCCGGCTCATCGACGAGGTGTTCCGCGCCGGCGACCGCGAGGTGCGCGAGGTCATGACGCCGCGCACGGAGGTCATGTTCCTCGAGTCGTCGATGACCGCCAGCCGGGCGGCCAAGCAGATGGCCGACTCCAACTGGTCCCGGTTCACGGTCGTGGGCCGGGACGAGGACGACGTCGTCGGGTTCGTGCACGTCCGTGACCTGTTCCTGCCCAACCACCCGGCCGGCCGCGCCGCGACGGTCGGCGACCTCGCCCGCGAGGTGACCCGGTTGCCCGGCACGGCGGGCGTGCTCACCGCGCTCAGCGAGATGCGCCGCGGCAACCAGCACCTCGCGATCGTGGTCGACGAGTACGGCGGCACCGACGGCATCGTGACCCTCGAGGACCTCATCGAGGAGGTCATCGGGGAGATCTACGACGAGTACGACGAGGAGGTCGCGCCCGAGGACCGGCAGACGCCGGGCGGCCCGCGCGAGGTCGACGGGCTGCTCAACCTCGACGACTTCACCGAGGCCACCGACCTCCGCCTGCCCGAGGGCCCCTACGAGACCGTGGCCGGATTCGTGGTGGCCGAGCTCGGCCGGCTGCCCCAGGTCGGCGACAGCATCGAGGTCGAGGGCCGCACCCTGTCGGTGCTCGAGCTCGACGGACGACGGATCGCCCGCCTTCTCGTCAGCCCGCCGCCGGAGCCCGCCGAGGACGCCGACGACGCGCACACCGGCGCGGCCGGCTGACGGTCAACGCGACCGAGCCGTCTCCCACGCATCCCGCACTATGCCGACCAGGTCGGTGTGCCGCGGGGCCCACCCGAGGTCGGCGCGGATGCGATCGCTGGAGGCCACCAGTTGCGCGGGGTCGCCGGCCCGCCGCTCGCCGAGCGTGACCGGGATCGGGTGCCCGGTGACCTCGCGCGCCGCGTCGACGACCTCCTGCACCGAGAAACCCGTGCCGTTGCCCAGGTTGTAGATCCGGTGCTCGCCCGCTGCGGGGGCCGGCAGCGCGAGCAGATGGGCGTCGGCGAGGTCGCCCACGTGCACGTAGTCGCGGATGCAGGTGCCGTCCGGCGTCGGGTAGTCGTCGCCGAACACGGTCAGTGACTCCCGCTGCCCGGTGGCCACCTGCAGCGCCAGCGGGATGAGGTGCGTCTCGGTCGCGTGCCGCTCGCCCAGCCCGTGCGCCGCCCCGGCGACGTTGAAGTAACGGAGGCTGACCGCCGCGAATCCGTGCGCCACCGCGTAGGACGTGAGCATGTGGTCGACGGCGAGCTTGGTGGCGCCGTAGGTGTTGGTCGGCCGGGTGGGCGCGTCCTCGCGGATCGGCACGGACTCGGGCTCGCCGTACGTGGCCGCCGTGGAGGAGAAGACGATCCGGCGGCAGTCCGCCGCCCGCATCGCCTCGAACAGGGCCAGCGAACCGCCCACGTTGGTGGACCAGTAGTCCTCGGGCTGCTGCTGGGACGCCCCGACCAGGCTCTTGGCGGCGAAGTGCAGCACCGCCTCCGGCCGCACCTCGGCCAGCACGGGCGCCGAGTCGTGCAGCGAGACCGCGGCGAGCGTGGCCCCGGACGGGACCGCGTCGGCGTGGCCGGTGGAGAGGTCGTCGAGCACGGTCACCTCGTGGCCGTCGGCCAGCAGGGCGGCCGTGACTACGCTGCCGATGTAGCCGGCTCCACCGGCGACGAGTACGCGCATACGGCCACCCTAAGAGGGTGTCCAGAGGAGGTAGGGACGTCGTGGTCAGCCCCCGACCGGCGGTGCAGGCACTGCCCGCCTACCGCCCGGGGCGCAATCCTGCGGACCTCGCCCGCGAGATCGGCGTGGACCGGGCGGTGAAGCTGGCCAGCAACGAGGTCGCCTTTCCGCCACTGCCCGCCGTCGTCGAGGCCCTCGCCGCCGCGGCCGGCGAGACCAACCGCTATCCCGACAACGGCGCCGTGGTCCTCACCCGTGCCCTGGCCGGGCGCTACGGGGTCGACCCCGCCCAGGTGGTGGCCGGCTGCGGTGCGGTGACCCTCTGCCAGCAGCTCGCGCAGGCCTACAACGACCCCGGGACCAGCCTCGCGTTCGCCTGGCGGTCGTTCGAGATGTACCCCCTGCTGGCCCAGGTGGCCGGTGCGCGCGCCGTCATGGTCCCGCTCACCCCCGGCCGGCCGGGCGGCCCGGCCGACACCCACGACCTCGGGGCGCTGGCCGCCGCGATCGACGACACCACCCGTCTGGTCTTCGTCTGCAATCCGAACAACCCCACCGGGACGGCGGTCCGCAGCCGCGAACTGGAGAAGTTCCTGGACGCCGTCCCGCCGGCCACCCTCGTCGTGCTCGACGAGGCCTACCGCGAGTTCGTCACCGACCCCGACGTCCCTGACGGCCTGGAGGTGATGCGTGGGCGGCCGAACGTAGCGGTGCTGCGCACGTTCTCCAAGGCGTGGGGCCTGGCCGGGCTGCGGGTGGGCTATCTGATCGCCGAGGACCCGTCGGTGGCCGACGCGGTGCGCCGCACCAACGTCCCGTTCAGCGTCTCCCTGCTGGCCCAGGCCGCCGCGGTCGCCGCGCTCGCCAGTGAGGCGGAGGTCCGCGACCGCTGTGCTGCGGTGGTCGCCGAGCGTGCCCGGCTCACGGCGGCGCTACGGAACCGCGGCGAGGACGTGGCCGACAGTCAGGCCAACTTCGTCTGGCTGCCGGTGGGGGAGCAGGCGGCGCCGCTGGCCGCCGCTCTCGAGGCCCGCGCCATCATCACCCGGCCCTTCGCCGGTGAGGGCATCCGGGTCACCGTGGGCACGCCCGAGGAGGACGATCTCTTCCTCGCCGCACTCGACGACGTGCGTTCCGCCGCGCAGCTCTCCTGAGGTGGGACGGCCTCGGAACGGGGTAGCCCGGAACCAGGGCTTCCGGGGACTGGTTTGATGGCTGCCGTGCCTCTTCCCCGTGTGCTCTCGGGCATCCAGCCGACGGCGGACTCGTTCCACCTCGGCAACTACCTCGGTGCCCTCCGCCAGTGGGTCGCGCTGCAGGACGGACACGAGGCGTTCTACTGCGTCGTCGACCTGCACGCGATCACCATGGACTGGGACCCGGACGTCCTGCGACGACGGACGCTCACCTCCGCGGCGCAACTGCTCGCGCTCGGCGTGGACCCGGGCCGCAGCACGCTGTTCGTGCAGAGCCACGTCCCCGAGCACGTGCAGCTGTCGTGGGTGCTGGAGTGCCTGGCCCGCTTCGGCGAGGCCAGCCGCATGACCCAGTTCAAGGACAAGAGCCAGCGCGAGGGCACCGAGGGCAGCTCGGTCGGGCTGTTCACCTATCCGGTGCTCATGGCCGCGGACATCCTGATCTACCAGGCCGACCAGGTGCCGGTCGGCGACGACCAACGCCAGCACCTCGAGCTCACCCGTGACCTCGCCACGCGGTTCAACAACCGGTTCGGCGAGACCTTCACCGTTCCGGAGGGGTTCATCCCCGAGGCCGGCGCCCGCGTGATGGACCTGCAGTCGCCGGACAAGAAGATGAGCAAGAGCCTTCCGCCGGCCGGCTGCGTGGACCTCCTCGACGAGCCGTCGGCGAGCGCCAAGAAGATCCGGTCCGCGGTGACCGACACCGGCCGCGAGGTCGTGGCGGACGCGGCGAACAAGCCGGGCGTGACCAACCTGCTCGTCATCCACAGCGCGTTGTCCGGTCGCAGCATCGCCGAGCTCGAGGAGCAGTTCGCGGGGCGTGGCTACGGCGATCTGAAGAAGGAACTCGCCGAGGTCGTCACCGACTTCGTCACCCCGGTGCGGGCGCGCACGACCGAGCTGCTCGACGATCCGGCGGAGCTGGAGCGGCTGCTCGCCGACGGCGCCGCCCGCGCGCGCGAGGTGGCCTCGCAGACCGTCGCCCAGGCCTACGAACGGGTCGGGTTCCTGGCGCCGACGTCCGGGGGGTCCATCCGATGACCCACCGCGTGAACGACGACACCTTCGTAGGACGGCTGGCCCCGCCGCCGGAGAACGCGGTCATCGGCATCGTCGTCCCGGTGCCCGAGCCCTGGGCCCAGCTGCTCGTCGACTGGCGGGCCAAGGTCGGGGACCCGCAGGCGAGCCTGGTGCCGCCGCACGTCACGCTGCTGCCGCCGACCGAGGTCGCCACCGCCGAGCGGCCGGCGATCACCGCGCACCTCGCCGAGGTGGCCCGGTCGCACCCTCCGTTCGACATGCACCTGGCCGGGACGGGCACGTTCAGCCCGGTCTCGGACGTGGTGTTCATCGCCGTCGCACGCGGGATCGGCAGCTGCGAACTGATCGCCAACGACGTCCGGCGCGGTCCGCTGGCGCGTTCGCTCTCCTTTCCGTACCACCCGCACGTGACGGTCGCCCACGACGTGCCCGGGGACATGCTGGAGTTCGCCTACAGCGGCCTCGCCGATCTCTCCGCGGAGTTCCGGGTCGATCGGTTCACCGAGTTCGAGCAGACCAGCCGGGGCGGGTGGGCGATCGCCCGCGAGTACCAGCTCACCGGTCCGCCCCGCTGACACCGGGGCCGTACCGCAGACTCGGCCGGTGAGTGCCGACCGCCGCGAGCCGTTCCACGTCCGCTGGTACGCGGCGGTCGAGCGGCTGATCGCCGCGGAGCGCCGTCGTCGTCCGTGGTTCGACCACCTCGCCCGGGCGGGCGGCCGCTACCAGCGCGCCCAGGGCGACCTGGTCGCCGCGGGCGTCACCTACTTCGCGTTCCTGGGCCTGTTCCCGGTGCTGCTGCTGATCGCCTCGGTGATCGGCCTGGTCCTGAGCGGGAACACGCTGCTGCAGGACGAGCTGTTCACCTCGATCCGCGATGCCTTCCCCGGCTCGCTGGGACGGCGCCTCGTCGACCAGTTGACCGGCGCGATCGACTCGGCCGGGGTCGTCGGCATCATCGGCCTGGTCGGCTTCCTCTACGCGGGCCTCCGCACGATGGACAAGCTCCGGATCGGGATGGAGCGGATCTGGAAGGGCCACGTCGACGAGCCCGACGTCCTTCGCGACAACATCCAGGACCTGCTGGCGCTCCTGCTGCTCGGCGCCGTGGGCCTGGGCAGCCTCGGACTGACCGGAGGGGTGACCCAGGGGACGACGTGGGTCCTGCGAGTGCTCGGACTCTCGGACGAGCCCGGCTACGGGGTGCTGACCTGGGTCATCAGCATCGTGCTGGCGCTGGCCGTGGACACGGTGGTGTTCCTCTGGCTGCTGCGGGTGGTCCCGTCGATCTCCCATCCGCTCCGGCTCCTCGTGCCGGGCGCACTGTTCGGAGCGGCGGGCTTCGAGGTGCTGAAGCTGATCGGCGGCTTCTATCTGTCGCTGATCTCCGACAGCGTCACGGCCTCGGCCCTGGGCGGTGGGGTCGGCCTGCTGGTGTGGATCAACCTGGTGGCGCGGTTCGCCTTCGTCACGGCGGCGTGGACGGCGACCCAGGCGTCGATCCGGGCGTCGATCCGGGCGTCGATCCAGGCGCCGGCCGCTCCGCCCGAGGCGGCTCCTCTCCCCGTCGACCCGCCGGCTCGGCCGGGCCCGGCTCCGTTCCCGGCGCGTCTGCTGGGAGGTCTGCTGAGCGCGGGGGCGGTCCTGGGGATCGTCGGCTCCCGGCTGCTGGGTGGACGCCGGAGACCCCCGAGGTCGGAACCGGCCGGACGGCGCGCCGTCGGCCGATCAGGGTCGCTCCGGCGACGAGGGTGACGACGGCGACGGCGAGGGCCGCGAGCACAACGGGCACGAGCATCGGCGCGGAGGTGTCCGCCACCTCGGCGACCACGTCGTCCGCCGCGGGGGAGGCCGCGGCGTTCGCGCCGGCGCTGCCGTCGTCGTGCCGGGGGATGGTCGGGGGCGCGGTGAGCGCGGCCGCCTCGGCGGGGTCGATCAGCCGCCCGACGCCGTCGGTCCGGGCAGGCACGGAGAAACCCCAGTCGAGCAGGCGGGCGGCCTGGTCGGGGGCGCGGAGTGGAGTGGCCTCGCTGCCGAGGATGCTGACGACCAGGCGGCGGCCCCCGCGCTCGGCGGCGGTGACGAAGCCGTGCCGGGCGGCATGGGTGAAGCCGTTCTTCGCGCCGAGGTTGCCGGGATAGCTGGCGAGCAGCGGGTTCTTGTTCTGGATCTGGTAGCCGTGGAACCGGCCGGGGACGGCGGGCATCACGGCGCTGGGGGTGCGCAGGACCGCTGCGGCCCGGGGGTCCGCCAGCAGGGCCCGGAAGATCAGCGCCAGGTCGTAGACCGACGACGACTGCCCGGCGACGTCGAGCCCCGACGGGGTGCCCGCGACGGTGTCGAAAGCGCCGAGCGCCTCGGCCTTCGCGTTCATCGCGGCGACCGTCCGGGGCACCCCGCCCGCCGCCCGGGCCAGTGCGTTGGCCGCGTCGTTGCCCGAGGCCAGCATGAGCGCCTGGTAGAGCAGCTGGACGGGGTACCGGCCGCCCACGACGATCCCGACCCGGGTGCCCTCGATGTTCTCGTCCTCGACGGTGCCCACCACCACGGTCGCCGGGTCCAGCACCGGCAGCAGGGTCAGCATGGTCAGCGTCTTGAGCGTGCTCGCCGGGTAGTACCGCCCGTGCGGGTCCCGCGCGGCGAGCACCTGCCCGGTGCCGGCGTCGGCCACCAGCCAGGCCGGTGCGATGAGGCCGGCAGGCAGCGGGGGAGCGCCGTCGGCGACCACCAGTCCGCGGGTGTCCAGCTCGTCCCCGCCGGCGGTGCTGCCGTCCGGCGCCTCTCCCTGCGGGGGGCGCCCGGGATAGGGCGACGTGGGCGTGGGCGCCGTCGGGTCCACCGTGGGCCGCGCCGGTCCGGCGAGCGCCGCGCCTCCGCCGCAGAGCACGAGCAGGACGGCGAGGGCCACTGTCCACAGCAGCAGGGGACCCGCGCGACGTCCTCCCATGTCAGGGACGCTAAACGCCGCGCGGCGGGCCTGCCGCACAGGACTCGAGGCAATGATCGCGTATCGGTCCACACCCGACCTGGGAGCGGGCCACCTACCCGGTTGGCGTGTCCCCCAGGTGATCATGACCTCGCTGCTCAAGCGGGTGGACAACGCCGTCCAGGCCTACATCGACACCTTCGTCGACGGCAGCGTCAAGGGCGGCACCGACGTCGTCAACGACCTGTCCACCGAGGGCGTCGGCCTGGACACGTGGGGTGGCTTCGTCGACGACATCCGGAGCGACATCGACATGTACCGCAAGCAGCTCGTCGACGGCGACGTCGAGGTGCCGGTCGTCCGCGTCCTGCCTCTCCGCGAGACAGTCGGGGACCTGACTCCCGAAACGGCCGCCGGGTGCGCCATCATGCGGCGAGACGGATGGGCCGGCCGGCGGCGACGGACGATCGGCGTCGCCGCGGCGAACGCGACGACGTGTGCCGCACACCCGCGGCCTGAGGAGAGGGCCAGACCATGCCCGCACGCGCAGGGGAGCCGACCCCCGCGACCGGAGGAGCGTCGAGCGGGGACGCGCCGTACGCGGTCGGGCTCCGCGGCATCACCAGGCGTTTCCCCGGCGTCGTCGCCAACCGCGACATCGAGCTGCGGGTCGGCCGCGGCGCGACGGTCGGCACGGCCGACCCGGGGACGACGACGGTGCGCCAGCTCGCCGAGATGATGGTCGGGTCGGAGTTGCCCTCGCCGGAGACCCGTACCTCGACCGTGCGCGACGTCCCCGTGCTCACCGTGCGCGACGTCGTCGCGGTGCTCGTGGCGGCGCTCTGGGCCGGGCTCGTCGCCGTGGCGGCCCTCGTCGGGTTCCTCACCATCGACGTGCTGCCGCCGGGCATAGTGTCGTTCACCCCGCACCTCACCGCCCTGCTGGTGCTGTCGCTGGCGTCCCAGCGATTGCGCATGCCACAGGCCGACGGTCTGGACTATCGACGAGGAGAGGGTTAGTGCCCGACATCGACTGGGAGGCGTTGCGAGCCGCCGCGCGGGAGGCGATGACCCACGCCTACGTGCCGTACTCGAAGTTCCCGGTGGGAGTCGCCGGACTCGTGGACGACGGCCGGACGGTCACCGGCTGCAACGTCGAGAACGCCTCCTACGGCGTGGGACTGTGCGCCGAGTGCGGCATGGTCAGCGACCTGGCGCGCACCGGGGGCGGCCGGCTCGTGGCGGTGGCCTGCGTCGGCGGCGACGGACAGCCGCTCATGCCGTGCGGGCGCTGCCGGCAGCTGCTCTGGGAGCACGGGGGGCGCGAGATGCTCATCGAGACGGTGTCGCTGGGCATCGTCGCGATGAGCGAGGTCCTGCCCGACGCGTTCGGCCCCGAGGACCTGCTGGCCGCCGCCGAGCGGGAGGCCTGAGTGGACGCGATCGACGTCCTGCGCACCAAGCGGGACGGCGGGGAGATGACGCCCGACCAGATCCGCTGGATCATCGGGGCCTACACCGACGGCACCGTGCCCGACGAGCAGATGAGCGCGCTGCTCATGGCCGTCTTCTTCCGGGGGATGTCGCCGGACGAGCTCGCCGTCTGGACGCAGGCCATGATCGACTCGGGCGAGCGCAAGGACCTCTCGTCGCTGGGACGCCCGACCGCCGACAAGCACTCCACCGGCGGAGTCGGGGACAAGATCACGCTGCCCCTGGCCCCGCTGGTAGCGGCCTGCGGCGTCGCGGTGCCGCAGCTGTCGGGCCGGGGGCTGGGCCACACCGGCGGCACGCTGGACAAGCTCGAGGCGATCCCCGGCTGGCGGGCCGACGTGCACGAGGAGGCCTACCTCCGGCAGCTGCGCGAGGTCGGGGCGGTGATCTGCGCGGCCGGCAACGACCTGGCGCCGGCGGACAAGAAGCTCTATGCGCTGCGCGACGTCACCGGAACCGTCGAGTCGATCCCGCTGATCGCCAGCTCGATCATGAGCAAGAAGATCGCCGAGGGCGCCGACGCGCTTGTGCTGGACGTGAAGACCGGCTCCGGGGCGTTCATTAAGGACCCCGAGGCATCCCGCGAGCTCGCCCGCACGATGGTCGGGCTGGGCACGGCAGCCGGGGTGAGGACGGTGGCCCTCGTGACGGCGATGGATCGTCCGCTGGGCCGGGCCGCGGGCAACGCCGTCGAGGTGGCCGAGTCGGTGGAGGTGCTCGCCGGCGGAGGCCCAGCGGACGTGGTCGAGCTGACTCTCGCGCTGGCGCGGGAGATGCTCGCCGGAGCCGGCCGGTCCGACGTCGATCCGGCGGACGCCTTGGCCGACGGCCGGGCCATGGACGTCTGGCGGCGGATGATCGCCGCACAGGGCGGGGACCCGGACGCGCCGCTGCCGAAGCCGGCGGAGACGCACGTCGTGACGGCGCCGGCGACCGGCACCCTGACCAGACTCGACGCCTTCTCCCTCGGGGTGGCCGCCTGGCGGCTGGGTGCCGGGCGGGCCCGGAAGGAGGATCCGGTGTCGGCCGCGGCCGGCGTCGTCTGGTGGGCCGGGGTGGGGGAGAAGGTGACCGCCGGCCAGCCGCTCCTGGAGCTGCAGACCGACGACGCCGCGCGCATCCCGCGGGCGCTGGAGGCGCTCGAGGGCGCGTTCGGCGTCGACACCGACGACCAGCCCCTGCCACTGATCCTGGACCGGATCACCGCCTGAGTTCGGCAACGATCATGAAGTTGCGGTGGCGACGCGCCGCCACGATCCGGTGTGTCGCCCCGCAGACTTCATGATCGCGGGGGAGACGCAGGGCACTCAGGCGGAGGGGGGAGACTGTCTCCTCGTGACATCGATCTCCGCGGTCCCGGCCGTCCGGGACTGGCCGCAGCCCGGGGACCCGCTCGATCCGGCCGCCGCGATCTCCGTCCGCGGGCTGGTCAAGCGGTACGGGGACTTCGTCGCCGTCGACGGGCTCGACCTCGACATCCGCCGCGGCGAGATCTTCGCCCTGCTCGGTCCCAACGGCGCGGGCAAGACGACGACGGTCGAGATCTGCGAGGGCTACCGCAAGCCCGACGCCGGTGAGGTCCGGGTGCTCGGGGAGGACCCGTCGGACGGCGGCCGCCGCTGGAAGGCGCAGCTCGGCATCGTGCTGCAGTCCGGCGCCGGTGACAGCCAGCTGACCTGCCGGGAGCTGCTGCAGGCCCAGGCCTCCTACTACCCGGATCCCCGTGACGCCGACGAGGTCCTGGCGCTCGTCGGCCTCACCGAGAAGGCGAAGTCGCGGGCGAAGACGCTGTCCGGTGGCCAGCGCCGCCGTCTCGACGTCGCACTCGGCATCGTCGGCCGGCCGACGCTGCTCTTCCTCGACGAGCCGACCACCGGGTTCGACCCGGAGGCCCGCCGGCAGTTCTGGTCGCTGATCCGCTCGTTGCGCGAGCTCGGCACCACGATGCTGCTCACCACCCACTACCTGGACGAGGCGGAGGCGCTCGCCGACCGGGTGGGCGTGATCGCCCGCGGCCGGCTGATCGAGGTCGCCGTCCCGTCGGTGCTCGGCGACCGGGAGACCGCGCCGGCGGTGGTCAGCTGGACCGAGGACGGCGTGCGACGGCGGGCGGAGACCTCCACCCCGACGGCGTTCGTCCGGGACCTGGCCGGGCGGTTCGACGGCGAGGTCCCCGACCTCGCGGTGGCCCGCCCGACCCTCGAGGACGTCTACCTCCGGATGATCGGCGACCCGTCATGACCACCACCGCGCGGCCCGAGGTCGCCCTACCGTCGCTGGTCTCCGTCTACCGGACCCGCGCGCGGGTGGAGCTGAAGGAGTTCTTCCGGCAGCGGGAGTCCGTCGTCTTCACGCTGCTGTTCCCGGTGATCCTGCTGGGGGTGTTCGGCGCCGTGCTCAACTACGACATCGGCGGCGGGGTCACCTTCACCCAGTACTTCATGGTGGGGATCATCGCGGCCGGCATCCTCGGCGCAAGCCTGCAGAACATGGCGATCAGCATCGCCACCGAGCGCTCGGACGGCACGCTGAAGAGCCTGGTCGGCACGCCCATGCCGAAGAGCGCCTACTTCGTCGGGAAGATCGCGCAGGTCCTCACCGTCACGCTGCTGATCCTGGTGATCCTGCTGGCGGTCGGGGTGTTCGCCTACGGCGTCGACCTCCCCAGCGGCAGCGACTGGTTCACCTTCGCGTGGGTGGCGACGCTCGGCTCCGCCGCCTGCACGCTGCTCGGGATCTCCGTCTCCAGCCTCGCCAAGAACGGCCGCTCGGCGTCGGCGATGGTGACCCCGATCGCGCTGGTGCTGCAGTTCATCTCCGGTGTCTTCTTCCAGTTCAGCCAGGTGCCCACCTGGATGCAGACCATCGCCGCGTTCTTTCCGCTCAAGTGGATGGCGCAGGGTCTGCGCTCGGTCTTCCTGCCCGACTTCCTGGCCGCGCAGGAGCCGGCCGGTGGCTGGGAGCTCGGCCGGGTCGCCCTCGTTCTGGGCCTGTGGTGCCTCGCCGGCCTGGCCCTGTGCGTCGCGACGTTTCGGTGGCAGGACCGCGCCGCGGGCTGAGTTACGTTGCGCGGGTGCCTTCCCCGCTGACTCCTGAAGCCCTCGTGCGCGCGCCCAAGGTACTGCTGCACGACCACCTGGACGGCGGGCTGCGTCCGCAGACGGTGCTGGAGCTGGCCGACGAGCACGGCTACCGCGGGCTGCCCGCCGACGACGCCGACAGCCTGGGTCGCTGGTTCCGGCAGGCGGCCGACTCAGGCTCGCTGGAGAAGTACCTGGAGACGTTCGCGCACACCGTGGGTGTGATGCAGACGCCCGACGCGATCCACCGGGTCGCCCGCGAGTGCGCGCTGGATCTCGCCGCGGACGGAGTGGTCTACGCCGAGGTGCGGTTCGCTCCCGAGCTGTCCACCGAGCAGGGGCTGGCGATCGAGGCCGTCGTCGAGGCGATGGTGGACGGATTCCGGACCGGGTGCGCCGACGCGCCGACCCCGATCTCGGTGGGCGCCCTGCTCTGCGCCATGCGCCAGGCCGACCGCTGGACCGAGGTCGCCGAGCTGGTCGTGCGCTACCGCGACGCCGGGGTGGTCGGGTTCGACCTGGCCGGCCCCGAGATCGGCTTTCCGCCCGACCGGCACCCCGAGGCCATCGCCGTCCTGGACCGCGCCGGGGCGCATCGGACCATCCACGCCGGCGAGGCCGCGGGCATCGACTCCATCCGCGTCGCCCTCGACGGCGCCCGCGCCGAGCGGCTCGGCCACGGCGTCCGCATCGCCGACGAGGTGGCCGACGACGGCGCTCTCGGTCCGCTCGCGCAGCGCGTCCTCGACGAGCAGGTGCCGCTGGAGATCGCCCCGTCGTCGAACGTGCAGACCGGTGCCTACCCGTCGCTGGCCGTGCATCCGGTCGACCGGCTGCACCGGCTCGGCTTCGCCGTCACGCTCAACACCGACAACCGGCTGATGAGCGGGGTGTCCTCGTCCGGCGAGTTCGCCGACGTCGCGACGACGTTCGGCTGGTCCTGGGACGACGTCGCGGCCGTGACGACGCGCGCCCTGGCGGGGGCCTTCCTGTCCGACACCGAACGGAAGCGGCTGCTCCACGACGTCATCCGGCCCGGGTACGCCGCCCTGGGGTGAGCACGGCCACCCCGCCCGCGGGAATCACGAAGCGATCTTGGCTGCTAACCTGGGCGTACCGGCACAACGGCCGGTCATCCTCCCGGACGGTTTGTCCGGGCATGAGCGCTTCCGTGCAGATCCCGCGTTCCATACCTGGGCGCAGCTGATCGCCAGTGAGGACGCCGGCAACCACGCCGCGCCCCTCCTTTTCACGGGCCGCGCTCCGAGCTGTATCGGAGCCCCACCCCGCATGACTGTGATCCACCCTGTCTCGTTCGAGTCGAACGAGGTCATCTCCACCCCTGACGACATCACCACCGCGGACGTTCCCGCCGAGGTCCCGGCCGAGCAGACCGGTCCGTCGTTCCACGAGCTGGGCCTGCCCCAGCTGCTGGTGACCGCCCTCGAGCGGCGCGGCATCCACCGCCCCTTCGCCATCCAGACCTCCGCGCTGCCGGACGCGCTCGCCGGCCGCGACGTGCTCGGCAAGGCCGCCACGGGCTCGGGCAAGACCCTCGCTTTCGGCCTGCCGCTGCTCGCCCGCATCGGCGCCGACGCCAAGCAGGGCCGCCGCGCCCCGCGTGGTCTCGTCCTGGTCCCGACCCGCGAGCTGGCCCAGCAGGTGCACGACGCACTGGCCCCGCTCGGCCAGGCCATCGGCGTCCAGCTCGCCACCGTCTACGGCGGCGCGCCCATGTACCGCCAGATCCAGCAGCTGCGTCGCGGGGTCGACGTCATCATCGCCACCCCGGGCCGGCTCCAGGACCTGATCAGCCAGGGCGAGGCAACCCTCGCCGAGGTCGTCGTGACGGTCCTCGACGAGGCCGACTTCATGGCCGACCTGGGCTTCCTCCCGGTCGTCAAGGAGCTGCTCGACCAGACCGACCGCAACGC
>JAOPWH010000018.1 GCA_025965795.1 Blastococcus sp. | reverse complement strand
ATCTTGATGGTGTTGTTCTCGCTGGCGACGATGGCCTCGGAGAGGTCACGCCCCACCTTCTTGGCGTCCACGTCGAACGCGGCGACGAACTGGATGTCGGAGACGTGGTAGTCCCCGAAGCGGACGTGCATCAGCCCGGGGACGGACTGGCTCTCGTCGGCGTTGCGGTAGTACTCCACGCCCTGCACGAGCGACGCGGCGCAGTTCCCGACGCCGACGATGGCGACCTTGACTGACCCCATGGTTTCTCCTTCTTCCTGGACCGCGGTGGCCCTGTGTGCGCGAACCGCAGGCGGTCCGGTGCTGTTGGCGGGCGGGGCCGGTGACCCCGCCGCACTGCTAGGTGGTGCCTGGTTCAGGCGGTGCTGACTGCTCCCCGGCGGGCGGGCCGGATCCCGCTTCGCGTCGTTCGGTGTCGATCAACTCGGAGAGCCATCGGACCTCGCCGTCGACCGACTCCAGGCCGTGCCGCTGGAGCTCGAGGGTGTAGCGGTCCAGCCGCTCGCGCGTGCGCGCCAGGGAGGCCCGCAGCCCCTCCCGCTGCTGCTCGACCGTGCGACGGCGACCCTCGAGGATGCGCAGTCGCGCGTCCGCGGCGGTGTGCCGGAAGAAGGCGAGGCGGACACCGAAGAGCCCGCCGTCGTCGTACACCTCCGGGCCGGTCTGGAGGACCAGCTCGTGGAAGCGCTCCTTGCCCTCGGCGGTGATCGTGTAGACCACCTTTCCGCGCCGGCCGGTGAGCGCCGGGGCGTCCGCGGGCAGCAGCGCGCCCCGATCGGGCTCGTCGGTGCTGATCAGACCGGCCGCGTGCATGCGCCGCAGCGCCGGATAGAGCGATCCGTAGGAGATGCTGCGCAGCCCGCCCAGCACCTCGGCGAGCTGCTTGCGCAGCTCGTAGCCGTGCATCGGGGACTGCTGGAGCAGACCGAGGATGGCGAACTCGAGCATGCCGCCTCCCTCGTTCCTACCGATCGATGTATCGAGACGATACATCGATCGCACACCGAAGACCCCGCCGGAGGGCTTCGGACCTCGCGGGACCCCCAGTCCGGGGCGGTCGGACCCCTGCCCGGGCGGTCGCCCGGGCGCGTGTGCTCCCCTGTCAGGCGGCCGATGCGTACATTGACGGCCGTGCCCGGACGTCGTTCCGTCGTGGACTACTCGCTGCAGCGGCGAGCTGTGCTCGCCGACGTGCATGCCGGGCGCACCGGTTTGTTCGAGGTCTGTGACGCCAGTCCCTACCTCTCCCGGGCGGCGAAGTACCACGGTGAGGCGACCGACGTCGCCTGCCCGGTGTGCCGCAAGGAACGCCTGACCCGGGTGAACTACGTGTACGGCGAACACCTCGGCCCGATCGCCGGCCAAGCCAAGACGGAGGCCGAGCTGGCCCGGATGGACGCCGCGCAGGAGGAGTTCTCCGTGTACAGCGTCGAGGTGTGCCGCAGCTGCGGGTGGAACCATCTCGACTTCTCCTACGTCCTGGGTGTCGAGCCCGAACCCGGTCGCCAGCCCCGCAGGAGCCGGCGCCGGGTGGCGACGGAGTAGCTGCCTGCAGCAGGCACCGTCGTCCCGGCGGACCCGTCCGTCACAGGAGTACGGGTGGACGCCGCTCCGTTGCGCGTCGTCCCCCGCTCCGGGAGCCGAAGACGTCACCCTGCGACCGGGGCAGTCCCTGTCGCCGACATCCAGACTTGTCGCAAGACCCGTCAGAGAGGGGTATCCGCGTGCCGACCCACGACGAGACCTCGCCCGTCGCACCCCGGGCCGGATCGGTGCGCCGTCCGCCACCGGCCCGGACCCGCAGCACCGGAGGCGGTGGCGCCGCGCGCAAGCCGGCGCCGGGTGGTCGCGCCCGGACGACGGCCTCGCGCAGCGGTGCCCCGACGGCCGGCGGCTCCGGTCGTCCCCCGGGCAGCCGGAACGGGGGAGGCACGCGCACCGGCGGTGGCGGCTCACGCGGTGGCGGCTCCGGCGGCCCGCGCAAGAACACGAAGGGCAAGGCGCCCCGGTCGAAGAAGCAGGGGCGCAGACGCCGGCTGAAGATCGCCGCCGGCGTACTCACCGGCATGCTCGTGCTGCTCGGCGTCTTCGTGGGCGTCGTCTACGCCAGCACCGAGGTGCCCAGCCCCGACTCCGTGCAGAACGCGCAGACCACGATCGTCTACTACGCCGACGGCAAGACCGAGATGGCCCGGCTGGGCAGCGAGAACCGCACCAACGTCACACTCGACCAGATCTCCCAGCCGGCGCAGAACGCGGTCCTGGCCGCGGAGAACCGCAGCTTCTACACCGACCCGGGCATCTCCTTCACCGGCATCCTCCGGGCCGCCTGGAGCAACGTGTCCGGCGGTTCCACCCAGGGCGGTTCGACGATCACCCAGCAGTACGTGAAGAACGCCTTCCTGACGTCGGACCAGACGTTCAGCCGCAAGTTCAAGGAGCTCTTCCTCGCGATCAAGCTGGACAACAACTTCAGCAAGAAGCAGATCCTCGAGAACTACCTCAACACCATCTACTTCGGCCGGGGCGCCTACGGCATCGAGGCCGCCGCGAACACCTACTTCGGCGTCCCCGCCGCGAAGCTGACCGCCCAGCAGGGTGCCGTGCTCGCCGTCCTGATCCGGAGCCCGTCCCGCTACGACCCCGCGGCGAACCCGAACGACGCGGCCGACCGCTGGGGCAAGGTCCTCGACGCGATGGTCCACGAGGGCTGGCTGGCCAAGGCCGAGCGGGCCGCCTCGACCTACCCGCCCGTGCTGAAGAAGTCCGGGTCATCGCTGGGTATGCCGACCCGCCCTGAGGGTCTCATCGTCGACCACGCGATCAAGGAACTCGTGGCGAAGGGGTACGACGAGCAGCAGGTCTACGCCGGTGGGCTGCGCATCACCACGACGGTGGACAAGCACGCCCAGGACGTCGCCGTCGCCTCCGTCAACCAGGTGATGGACGGACAGCCGGAGACCCTCCGGCAGGCCCTGATCGCGGTCGACCCCAAGACCGGCGGGGTGCGGGCCTACTACGGCGGCAAGAGCGGCGTCGGCAACGACTACGGTCTGGCCCAGCGCCAGCCCGGCTCCTCGATGAAGCCCTACGTGCTGGCCACCGCGCTCGAGCAGGGCATCAGCGTCACCGCCCGGCGCGACGGCAGCGACGACCAGGTCTTCCAGGACCGGCCCGGCAGGCCGGTGACCAACTCGGGGAACGCGTCCTGCTCGTCCTGCACGCTGCAGGAGGCGCTGGTCCGGTCGCTCAACACCACCTTCTACGGCCTTGCCTACGAGGTCGGCCCCGACAACGTCGCCGACATGGCCCGTCGCGCAACCGGCCTGCCGAAGACCTGGAAGAACGGCAAGGAGACCCTGACCAGCTCCACGGGCGGACGGGGCGGCTCGATCGGCATCGGCGAGTACGAGATGCGCCCGATCGACCAGGCGAACGGCATGGCCACCCTGGCCGCCGGCGGCATCCACCGGAATGCGTACTTCGTCGCCAAGGTCACCGACAGCGCGGGTGGGGTGCTCCTGGAGAACCGCGGCGAGCCGGGTGAGCAGGTGATCGCTCCCGATGTCGCCTCGGACGTCGCCTACGCCATGGAGGGCGTGGCCGAGCACGCCAAGCGCACCCTCGACGGCGGCCGGGAGGTGGCCTGCAAGACCGGTACGCAGGGCTACGGCGGAGACGCTTCGCAGAACACCGACGCGTGGATGGTCGGGTTCACCCCGTCCATCGCGGCGGCCGTGTGGATGGGCAGCGACGAACTGGGGCCGATCCAGACCGTCGACGGTGCCGCGATCTTCGGCTCCGGCCTGCCCGGTGCCATCTGGCAGTCGTTCATGGACGGCGTCCTCGACGGCACTCCGCAGGAGAACCTGCCCGACGAGCCGCTCATCGACGGCGACACCGGGGAGGGTGTGCCGGCGCCCACTCAGGAACCGGTGCCGACCACGGCGCCGGTCACGGCCGCGCCGACCACGAAGGCGCCGGTCACCACCCCGCCGTCGTCCTCGTCCGCGCCGCCGTCGTCGTCGTCCGCGTCGGAGTCCTCGTCGTCCTCGGCGTCCTCGTCCGCGTCGTCGTCGCCCGCGCAGCCGGCGTCGTCGCCACCGCTGCCGCCGAAGCCCAACGGCGGTGAACCGCCGACGTGAGCCGGCAGGGCAGACTGGGCCGGTGACCCAGCCGCCCGCAGACGGCCCCTCCACGGACCCCTCCGGAACGATTCCGGAGGGGTCCGTGGCGTCCCGGGCCGGCTGGTCCGCCGTCGGGACCGCGAACCGCCCCGACCGGGTGGTGCCGACCTGGGCGGACCCCGTTGCCGCCCAGGCCGCCGAGGCGGTCGGCGGACCGTGGGGCCGGCACGCGGTCACCGGGCGGGCCCTGTTCTGGACGCCGCTGCGGGTCTGCCTGCTCTTCACGACCCTCGTGCTGGCCGTCGCCTGGGTGAAGCAGGCGCCGTGCGCGAGCGGCAACTGGACCGGGCACCTGCAGTACACGCACTTCTGCTACTCCGACACCGTTCCCCTCTTCGGCCTGCACGATCTGGGGTCGGGGGCGATCCCCTATCTCGACTCCCCCGTCGAGTACCCGGTGCTGACCGGCGGCTTCATGGCCGTCGCCGCGGGGATCGCGCGGGCCTACGACAGCGCGGTCGCGAGTGTCGGGCTCCTGCCCGACGTGCCCCCCGTGCAGAGCTACTACGTGGTGACCTGCCTCCTGCTCTCCCTGTGCGCCCTCGTGGTCACCCGCGCCGTCCTGGCGCTGTCCGGCCGCCGCCCGTGGGATGCGGCGATGGTCGGACTGTCCCCGCTGCTGCTGGTGCACGCGTTCACCAACTGGGACCTGTTCGCGATCGTGCTGGCCACCCTCGGCCTCTGGGCGTGGGCGCGGCGGCGGCCGGTCCTCGCCGGCGTGCTGCTGGGGCTCGGGGTGGCGGCCAAGCTGTATCCGGTCATCCTGCTGGCGGCGCTGTTCCTCCTGTGCCTGCGCGCCGGCCGGCTGGGCACCTGGTTGCGCACGGCGGTCGCGGCCGGGGCGGCCTGGGTGGCCGTCAACGCGCCGATCGCCGTCCTCGCGCCGGAGAACTGGAGCCGCTTCTTCCAGCTCAACAGCAGCCGCCCGGCCGACCCCGACTCCGTGTGGAACATGCTGCTGACGGCCAGCCACCACCGGATCCTGGACGGGCCCCTCGCGCCCGGGCAGACGCCGTCCGTGCTCAACCTCGTCGTCGCGGTCACGTTGCTCCTGATGCTGGCCGCCGCGGCCTGGCTGACCCTGTCCGCGCCGCTGCGGCCCCGGGTCCCCCAGCTCGCCTTCCTGCTGGTGGCCGGATTCCTGCTGCTGAACAAGGTCTGGAGCCCGCAGTACTCGCTGTGGCTGCTGCCGCTCGCGGTCCTCGCCCGGCCCCGCTGGCGCTCGTTGCTGATCTGGCAGGCGACCGAGGCGCTGCTCTGGGTGCCGCGGCTGCTCTGGTACCTCGGCACCGACAACCGGGGGGTCAAGGTCGAGTGGTTCTTCCTCGGCGTCACGCTCCGCGACATCGCCGTGGTCGTCCTCATGGGGCTGGTCGTGCGCGACATCCTGCACCCGGACGGAGACGTCGTCCGGACCAGCTGGCCAGGGATGGACGACCCGGCCGGAGGAGTCCTCGACGCCGCCCCCGATGTGCTCTCACGAGCGCACCGGCGGTCGATGATCAGGCCACCTGATCGCCGGTGGTCCCAGCGCACGATCGCCGGTAAGCCAGGACCCCCACGGTGAGCCAGGACCCCCACGGTGAGCCAGGACGCGTTCCGCTCAGCGCTGCAGGGCCCGGCGCAGTACCTGGATCTCCTCCGCGTGGGCCGCTGCGTCACCGGGGGTCTCGAGGATGATCGGGCAGTCGGCGGCGCGGGCCACCTCGACCAGCAGCTCCAGGGGGATCTCGCCCTCGGTGAGCGGCGCGTGGCGGTCGCGGCTGGAACCGGCGGCGTCGCGGCTGTTGTTCAAGTGCACGAGGTCGATCCGGCCGGTCACGGCGCGCACGTCGTCGACGACGCTGCCGAGGTCCCATCCGGCCGCCCAGGCGTGGCAGGTGTCCAGCACGAAGCCGGCGCCGAACTCACCGACGGCCTCCCAGAGGCGCGAGATGGCGTCGAGGTCCCGCGCCATGGCGTTGCCGCCGCCGGCGGTGTTCTCGATGAGCAGCGGAACGGCGAACCCGCCGTCCTCGGCCTGCCGCACGAAGGTCTTGCGCCAGTTGTCGACGCCGACGGCCGGGTCGTCCTTGGCGAGCACGTGGCCGCCGTGCACCACCATGGCGCGGGCACCGACCGCCGCGGCCGCGGTGGCGTGGGCGGCCAGCAGCTTGCGGCTCGGGATGCGGATCCGGTTGTTCGTGGTCGCCACGTTCAGCACGTAGGGCGCGTGGACGACGACCATCACGTCCGCGGCGAGCAGCGCCTCGGCGTCCGGTCGCGGTACCGGGGCGGTCCAGCCCTGCGGATCGGCCAGGAACACCTGCACGCCGTCGGCGTCCATCTCGGCGGCACGGGCGAGGGGGCCGCCGGACAGGAGCTCGTTGTCGTCGGTCAGCCCCGGGCCCACGTGTACGCCGATCGGGTGCTCTTGCGGGTGAACAGCCACTTTTCGACCCTAGTTCGCCCGTGACTTCAGGTTTACCCGTATCGCTCACGTCACATCATCGTTGATGCAGCGTGACGGGGGTTACTGACCAGTACGAATCGTGCGCTCCAGTGGAGGTAGACAGAAGATGGCATCCGGTCGGATCCGTCGATCCGCGCGACGCGGAGTCGCCGCAGCGGTCCTTGGCTGGCTGGGCGTGGCGACGTTGTCGGTGCTGATGGCCCCCAGCGCCGCGGCGGCCGCACAGGTCACCGTCACCATCCGCGACCTCACGGCCCCGGTCGCGTCGGTGGACGCGGGCGGCACGGTCACGTTCGTCAACGACATCGCCCCCAAGACGGTCCGCGTCGGCGGTGGTGGCGTGATCCCGAGCCTCGTCGACGTCACCGCCACGACCGACGTCACCCTCGGGCTCCCGTCCGGCTCCAAGCCCCTGGCACGCGGCGCGAGCGTCACCGAGCGGTTCGACAGCAGCTGCACGGGCTGCACGATCACCTACACGTACAAGTACACGAGCAACGCGGCCCTGACCCAGCCCGTCATCGACGCCGCGCGCGCCCTGCTCCCCGCGCTGCCGGCGCCCACCCCGTTCGTCGTGAACACGATCGTTCCCGACCTGCCGAACCCGCCCAGCGTCAATCTCCCGCCGCTGCCCGGGGTGGCCGCGCCCCCGCCGCCACCGGTGGTCAACCCGGTCAACCCGGTCAACCCGACCGACCCGACCAACCCGGTCGACCCGGTCGACCCGACGCAGCCGCCGACGGAGGGCTCCCCGTCGGGTGGCCCGACCCCGGCAACCGGCCCCGGTAGCGGATACACCTACGACACCGGCGCCAACCCCCGCCTGTCGCCCTCGGCTCGCGCCGCCGCGGCTGCGTTCGATCCGTCCCGCTTCGCTGTACTCGGCAGCGGTGCGAGCGGGTCCAGCGGCTCGGGTGGATCCGGTGGTGCCCCGGGCAACTACGACGGCGCCTCGGTCCCCGTGTTCGGTCAGCTCGCCGGCCTGGACAACGCCTCGCTGGACCAGGAGCGCAGTGCCGAGGAGGCCGCCGCCTCGAGGTCCGACGTCCCGGCTCTGCCGGCAGCCGCCCTGGCCGCCGTGGTCGCGCTGGCCGCGGTGACGGCCGCACTGGTGCGCACCCACCAGGCGAACCAGGCCTCCACGGGGCGGCACGCACCCCGCTGATCGGTGGCCCCGCCCGTGGTCCCGCTCCGGGCCTTCGAGGGGTGGGGAGGGCGGAGTACTCCAGCTGTGGACAGCGCCGGCAGGCACCCGTCCGCACGCTGGTAGCCTCGTCCTGCGCGTTCTGGCAGCTGCCGGGGCGCGCAACGCATGCACGACCCTCCTGCCGCAGATCGTCTGCGGCCGCCAAGTCCAGAGGAGGTGGGGTTTCCCGTGCGTCATTACGAACTGATGGTCATCCTCGACCCTGATCTCGAGGAGCGCACGATCGCGCCCTCGCTCGACCGGTTCCTGACCGTCGTCACCAAGGCCGGTGGCACCGTCAAGACCGAGATCTGGGGTCGCCGTCGGCTGGCCTACGAGATCAAGAAGCAGGTCGAAGGCATCTACGCCATCGTCGACATCGAGGCCGAGCCGGCCGCGGTCGCCGAGCTCGACCGGCAGCTCAACCTGAACGAATCGGTGCTCCGTACCAAGCTGATGCGCCCCGAGGCCCACTGACCATGGCCGGCGAAACCGTCATCACCGTGATCGGCAACCTCACCTCCGACCCGGAGCTGCGGTTCACGCCGTCCGGCGCAGCCGTCGCCAACTTCACCGTGGCGTCGACTCCCCGCACCTTCGACCGCCAGTCGCAGGAGTGGAAGGACGGCGAGGCGCTCTTCCTCCGCTGCAACGTGTGGCGGCAGGTGGCGGAGAACGTCGCCGAGTCGCTCACCCGTGGCTCGCGGGTCATCGTCAGCGGGCGGCTCAAGCAGCGCTCGTTCGACACCAAGGAAGGCGAGAAGCGCACCGTCATCGAGCTCGAGGTCGACGAGATCGGCCCCTCGCTCCGCTACGCCACCGCGAAGGTCACCAAGGCCTCCCGCGGTGAAGGTGGCGGCGGCGGCTTCGGTGGCGGCGGTGGTGGCGGCGGCTTCGGCTCGTCCGGCAGTGGTGGTGGCGGCGGTGCGAGCGACCCCTGGTCGACGCCTGCCGGTCCCACCGACGAACCGCCCTTCTGAAGAAGGACCCCGCTGCCCCCCACGTCTGGCACCGCTCGGCGCGGGCCCCTGCAGCGGGGCCACCCCGTATCCCCTGATCCTTTCTGTACCTGGAGAACCCAGTGCCCAAGCCCCCCATTCGCAAGGTCAAGAAGAAGGTCTGCCAGTTCTGCAAGGACAAGGCGACCGGCGTCGACTACAAGGACACGACCCTGCTGCGGAAGTTCATCTCCGACCGCGGCAAGATCCGTGCCCGCCGCGTCAGCGGCAACTGCAGCCAGCACCAGCGTGATGTCGCGATCGCTGTGAAGAACAGCCGCGAGATGGCCCTGCTGCCCTACACCTCCACGGCGCGCTGACCGTGAGCACCATGAAGCTGATCCTCACCCAGGAGGTCACCGGGCTCGGTTCCTCCGGTGACAGTGTCGAGGTCAAGGGCGGCTACGGCCGCAACTACCTCCTGCCCCGCGGGCTGGCCATCCAGGCCACCCGGGGTGCCGAGAAGCAGGTCGAGTCCCTCCGTCGGGCCCGCGCGGCCCGCGACGTGCGCTCGCACGCGGAGGCCCCGGCCGTGCCCGGCCAGCTGTCCGGGCTCACCGTCCGGGTGCCGGCTCGCGCCGGCGAGGGCGGCCGGCTG